>DDXG01000037.1 GCA_002347125.1 Phycisphaerales bacterium UBA2266 | reverse complement strand
GTTTTTCCGCACTCGACTACGCCACCTGGGGCGCCTACCTTGTCGGCATCCTTCTTGTAGGAATCCACTTTGCCCGCCGTGATAAGGGCACCAGTCAGTTCTTCCTCGGCGGACGGCGAATTCCCTGGTGGGCGGCCGGCATCAGTGTTTTTGGCACACAACTCAGCGCCATCACCTTCATGGCTATCCCTGCCAAGGTCTACGCCACCGACTGGGTGTATATGCCCGCCCAGGCGGGGATTGTCATCGTGGCGCCCGTCATCGCCTACTTCTACCTGCCCTTCTTCCGACGCCGAAACATCACGACGGCCTATGAGTATCTCGAACAGCGGTTCGGCTACCCCTTGCGGGTGTTCGCGGCCGGGGTCTTCTGCCTCATGCAGCTTGGCCGGATGGCGATCGTGCTGTTCCTGCCCGCACTGGCTCTGTCGACCGCCGCCAACCTGAACATCTACCTGTGCATACTCATCATGGGCATCCTCTGCACCATCTACACGGCGTTGGGGGGCATCGAGGCCGTCATCTGGACCGATGTAGTCCAGGTCTTCGTCCTGATGGGAGGCGCGGTTCTCTGCGTTGTGATCATCGCGTCAAGGATTGCAGGCGGCGTCCCTGCCATTGTCGAAATGGGGATGGCCGCCGACAAGTTCAGAATGGCCCAATTCACGTGGGACCATACAACCACCGCCATCTGGGTCGTCCTCGTGGGCAACACGCTGGCGTGTCTTGTGCCCTATTCGGCCGACCAGACCGTCGTGCAGCGGTACCTTACGACGGCCACAGAGAAGCAGGCCGCCAAGGCCATCTGGACCAACGCCGCCCTGACGTTGCCTTCCTCGCTGATATTCTTCTTTCTGGGTACGGCCCTGTATGCCTTCTACCAGACCCTGCCTGACCGACTGAGCGCGAGCCTCAGCACGGACGCCATCCTGCCGTGGTTCATCGTTCGGGAATTACCCAGTGGTGTGGCGGGGATTATTCTGGCGGCCATCTTCGCCGCCTCCATGTCCAGCCTTGACAGCAGCCTCAACAGCATGGCCACGGTGATTATGACCGACTTCTACCGCCGCATCCGACCGGACACCACGGATCGGTGGTGCCTGAGCCTGGCCCGTGCGATTACGGCCGGGCTCGGCCTGTTCGCAACCGGCTGTGCACTGCTGATGGCCCGCTATCCCATCCAATCCCTATGGGATTTGTTCCTGACGTTGATCGGCCTTCTCGGCGGGCCGCTGGCCGGGGTATTTGCGCTGGGCATGTTCATCCGCCGCGCCAATACGGCCGGTGCCATTACGGGCCTGGCCCTGGGCGCCGTGGTCGTATTCTGCGTCCACCAATTCACCCACGTTCACTTCTTCCTCTACGCGGGCATCGGAATCGCCGTCTGTCTGTCCGCCGGATACGCGGTCAGCGTCCTGTTTCCCGCCGGTTCGGCCCCCCGACAACCCTGAGAACCGTTCGACCGGCCGTATTGTGTCAGAAAACGATGGTCCGAAAACCCGCCATCCCGCAAACACCGTGTAGAAGGCCCAGGAGAATTTTTCGACAAAACCATAATATTCGCCAAAAAACTCTTGACCTTGCCTCCGAGCGCCCGTATAATACGTTAGGTTGGTTCGGTGTTTGGTTCATTCATATAGAGCCTGTCATCATATTCTGACTCATATCATTCTCTCCCGCCGAATCGACCGAACAAGCAGTTTTGCTCTTTGTCTGTTCGTTCGGGCTCCGAAGGTCTCGACGAAAAAGTCAACAAGCTTCTGTTGGTGCGCGGTGGCACCAGGCAGGCCCTGCGGGAAAATCATAGTTCTGCGATAGTTGCTATCATTCATTTCTGCCGGTTTTACTCCTTCCTCTCCCCAGTCTGCCGGTTCCCAGGCGTCTCGTGCGCGGTAGCTCTGCGCCAAGGCCCTGCGCCCATGCGCGCACACGGTCTAAAGACATCCGGCTGTGAATCAGCCCAGGCTACCTTATCCGGTCGGCCGTTCCCGGCGAATCAACCTCTGGTTTGAGATTCGCACGCGGAAAGGTGTTCGGGGTTGTGTGGTTGCCCGACAACGGCAACGCACTCATCCATACGGGCATATAGCTTTTCGATGCCGGGGGCGGTCGGATGTGCGAGTCTCGGAAGAATGAAGGAGAAACACCATGAAACGCAAAGGCTTCACACTTGTTGAGCTGTTGGTCGTAATTGCGATCATCGCTCTGCTGATGGGCATCCTGATGCCCGCCCTGGCGAAGGTCCGCCAGTTGGCCTTCAGGATGGTCTGCGGCACCAACCTCGCGGGCATTGGCAAGGCCATGCTGATTTACGCCAATGACTACGAGGACGAACTGCCCAAGGCCGGCGGCAAGAACCCGGCATGGGCCCAAGGCGGTCCCCTTCCCAACAACGGCTGGATGGCCGGCACTCGTGCGTTGGCCTACAGCATCAACCCCGCCGCCACCACGGGGTTCGACAGCTCGGCCAACATCACCTCCTGCTTCTACCTCCTGGTGAAGTACTCGGAGGTCACGCCCAAGTCGTTCCTCTGTAAGGGCGACTCCAACGTCAGCGAGTTCAAGGTCAAGGACTATCCCGTGGCCGGCAACAAAGAGCTGATCGACCTGTGGGACTTCGGCCCGACCCCACAGAAGCACTGCAGCTATGCGTATCACGAGCCGTTCGACATGTTCGCACTGACCACCTCGAGCGAGCCGGGCATGGCCGTGGCGGCCGATCCGAACCCCTGGACCGACAGTTACGGCGTCCGTGAAGGCCGTCCGAAAACCCGCGATTGGGACGACTTCGTGGCGACCATTGTCTCGGCGACCCCGAACACCGAGTTCGTCCGCTTTGGCAACAGCAAGATGCACCAGGACGAAGGGCAGAACGTGCTGTTCCTCGACAGCCACGTCGAATTCGCCAAGAGGTCGACCGTGGGCATCAACGACGACAACATCTACACCCACTGGAATGGAACCAATATCCGCACGGGCAACGGCCCGACGAACACGATTCCCCCGACCGGCGATCGCCGGCGTCAGGACTCGTTCGTCGTCAATGACGGCGCCAGCACCTGCGGCGCGACGTCCGGGACCCCCGGTCCTGGTCCTGGTCCCGGCCCCGGTCCGCGCGGCGACCGCTAAAAGCGATTGGATCGTGCACGGAGAGTGCATGTTAGGATTCCGAGCCAGACGGCTTGAACACGGCGGTCCCGTAGCGGGAGTTGCGGGACCGCCATCTGAAACGGGAGAGCCGCGGCCAGTCCGCTTGGACTGCCCGCGGCAACCGTGCCGGAAGTCCGGCGGAAAGGACGGTCAACCATGAAACGCAAAGGTTTCACCCTTGTGGAGCTTCTGGTCGTGATTGCGATCATTGCTCTGCTGATGGGCATTCTCATGCCCGCATTGTCGAAAGTGCGGCAGTTGGCTTTCAGGCTCCACTGCGGTACGAATCTCGCAGGCCTGGGCAAGGCCATGCTGATCTACGCCAACGACTATGACAACGAGTTGCCCAAGGCCGGGGGCAAGAAGCCGCTGTGGGTCCCCGCTCTGGGGTCGCCCGCCTGGATGGCCGCCAATCGCGGAGCCGCGTTCAATATCCGGCCGGGCGTGGAGCCCTACGACAGCCGCGCGACGATCACGTCGTGCTTCTACCTGCTCATCAAGTACGCCGAGGTCACGCCCAAGTCGTTCCTGTGCAAAGGCGACTCGAACGTCAGCGAGTTCAAGGTCAAGGACTATCCCGCGGCCGGCAACAAAGAGATGATCGACCTGTGGGACTTCGGCGACAACGGTCAACGGCATTGCAGTTATGCGTACCACATGCCCTTCGACATGTACATGTTGCGAACGACGGGCGAGCCCGGCTTGGCCGTCGCGGCCGATCCCAATCCGTGGGTTACGGCCGACGGCATTCGAGACGGCCGGCCCCGGAATAACGACTGGAACGACTTCGCCGCGACCATCACCTCGGCGACGCCGAACACGGAGTACGTCCGCAAGGGCAACAGCAAGATGCACCAGGACGAGGGCCAGAACGTGCTGTTCCTGGACAGCCACGTCGAGTTCGCCAAGAAACCCACCGTCGGCGTCAA
The DNA here is from genome assembly GCA_002347125.1 of Phycisphaerales bacterium UBA2266. GTDB lineage: Bacteria > Planctomycetota > Phycisphaerae > Sedimentisphaerales > Anaerobacaceae > UBA2266. The sequence continues at coordinate 5,794 of DDXG01000037.1, read as the reverse complement.
CGAGGACAACATCTACACCCACTGGAACGGCACGGATCGCCGCACCGGCAACGGCCCGACGAATACACACCCGCCCACGAACCTGCGCAAGCGTGAGGACTCGTTCGTCGTCAACGATGGCAAGACCAGTTGCGGCGCGACGCCCGGCGAAACGGCATCCGACCCAGGTAGCGGCGTATGACGAGGCTTGGACGCGCTTGTTTGCTGGGTGGGGGTATGTTAGATTGGCCCGCAGCCTCAGCACGCCGGTCGCGCGACCGGCCGTGGGCATCAATCGGCTTTGGGCAACGGCATGTCTATTCGTGTAAGCGTATGGGTCGGCACTTGGCTCCTTCTATCGGGCGGCATGGCTCTGGCGGATGACTGGCCCCAATGGCGAGGTCCGCAACGGGACGGCCTCTGGCGGGAGGACGGCATCGTGCAGCGATTCGCCGGTCCGCGCCTGGAGCCTTTGTGGCGGGCAGAGGTGGGAGCCGGTTACTGCGGCCCGACTGTCGCCAACGGCCGCGTGTATGTGGCCGACCGCGTCGAGAAGCCGACCGAGCAGGAGAGGGTCCATTGTTTCGACGCCGACACCGGCGCGAGGGTGTGGGCCTACGAGTATGAGTGCCGCTATGGTTCGATAGGTTATACGGCCGGGCCCCGCGCCTCGATCACGGTCCATGACGGGCGGGCCTATTTCCTGGGGACGGCCGGGCATCTGCACTGCTTCGACGCCGCCACCGGCGAGGTCCTCTGGAGCAAAGACGGGCGAACCGAGTACAAGATCGCCATGCCGATATGGGGGATTGCCGCGGCCCCGTTGGTCGAGGGCGAACTGCTCATCGTCCAGATCGGCGGCGCCGATGGTGCCTGCATCGTGGCCTTTGACGCCAAGAGCGGCGATGAGAAGTGGCGGGCCCTGGACGACCGGGCCTCGTATTCGGCGCCGATCATGATCGAACAGGCCGCCCGGCGCGTGCTGGTCTGCTGGACGGGCGACCGCGTCGCGGGACTTGACCCCCTGACCGGACAGTTGCACTGGCAGGAGCCGTTCGTCCCGACCCGCATGGTCATCAACATCGCCACGCCGGTGCTGTCCGACGATTATCTCTTTGTGTCCAGCTTCTACGACGGCTCGATGGTGCTGAGGGTGGACCCCAATGCCCTTGCCGTCGAGAAGCTCTGGCACCGCCGCGGCGCCAGCGAGCAGAGCACCGAGAGCCTGCACTGTTGTATTTCGACGCCTGTTATCCTCGGCGATTACGTCTACGGAATCGACAGCTTCGGCGAGCTTCGCTGCCTCGATCTCAAGACAGGCGACCGGATATGGGGCTCCATCGAGCCGGTCCCGCGAAACCGCTGGGCCAACGTCCATATCATCCGCCGGAACGACGATGTATTATGGATGTTCAACGAGAAGGGCGATCTGATTATCTGTCGGCTCTCCACTGAGGGTTACCGTGAAATAAGCCGCACGCACATCATCGACCCTACGACCCAGCAATTGAATCAGCGAGGCGGTGTCTGCTGGTCGCACCCGGCCTTCGCAAACCGTTGCGTCTATGTCCGCAACGACAGAGAATTGCTGGCCGTCAGCCTCGCCGCTGGCCAATAGCGGCGCCGGCTTGCCGCGGATCTCGTTTTGAGCGCAAGAGAAAGGCCCCTCGAAAGGGGCCTTTGTATGAGATGCTTCGCTTCGCTCAGCATGACAAGAGCTATTGACGTCATGCCGACGCAGCTTCGCTCAGACGAGCGGGTCGCGGCCGGTGGCGATGGGGTGGTAGAGGGGCTTGCCCGCCATGAGTTCCTCCTGCGTGGGCACGAGGCTCTGCTTGGAGGAGTTGAGCAGCCACTTCCAACTGAAGGTCCGGCCGGTGTAGGCGGCGATTCTGGCTCCGATGGCGGTCAGCGTGCTCTCGGCGACGCGGACGCCCTCATTGAGCGGCTCGCCGGCGCGGATGCTCTTAATCAGGTCGATATGCTCCTGGAGCATCGGGTCCACGTTCCGTCCTTCGTATCGCCAGGAGTTCTCGCCACTGTAGCTGTTACTGCAGTTACTGGTGCCCTTGGTGCCGACGAGCTTCTCGCCGTTACGGCCGGTTCCGGGGCTGTGCCCGCTGAAGCTCAGGCAACGGGCGCCGTTGGGATACTCGAATTCGGCGTAGATATGGTCCCAGATGTCGCCGTTGTATTTCTCCCAGCCTTCCTCGCTGTCGTTGTTGAACTTGCGACAGACCGCCTTGGCGGTCCTGATCTGGTCCTCATTCCAGGTGCGCCAGCCGCGGCCGCCCACGGCCGTGAACTTGGCGGGCGGACCATCGAAGCACCAGTTCATCACGTCGATGTTGTGAATATGCTGCTCGCATATCTGGTCGCCGCTGATCCAGTTGAAGTGGTACCAGTTGTGGCACTGCCAATCCAGTTCGCTCATGTTGCCGTCGGCCCCCTTGAACCAGATGCCGCCGCCGAACCAGTAGCACTGGCCGCCGACCGGCTCGCCGATGGCCCCGTCGTGGATCCGTTTGAACAATTCCACGCGGCTGAATTCGTGGCGGCGCTGGGTCCCGGCGACGATGGCCAAGCCCTTGGTCTTGGCCAGTTCCGACGCGGCAATGACCTCACGGCAACCGGCGACGTCCGTCGCCACGGGCTTTTCCGTGAAGACATGCTTGCCGGCCTTGATCGCGGCCATCAACTGGCGCCCGCGGAACGCCGGGGCTGTCGCCATGCACAGCAGGTCGGCCTCGCAGGCGGCGAGCTTCTCGTGGCAGTCATAGCCCGAGAAGATATGGTCGTCCTCGATCTTGACGCGATCCTTGTACTTCTCGTCGCGCCGCAGGCTGTTGGCCGCGCCGCGGGCCTTGTTCTCGAAGAGGTCCGCCACGGCGATGACTTCGACGCCGGGATCGGCGTCGAGACACTGGCGGATCGCTCCGGTGCCGCGTCCGCCGCAGCCCAACAGCCCGGCTTTGATCTTGCCCGTTGCGCCCGCGTAGGCCATGTGCGCCACGGCGCCGGCGGCCGCAACAGCGCCCGCGATCGTGGCGCTCTTGCTCAATTCTACCTTGGTATTCTCTGACGATGCCATCAGGTTATCTCCTTAACATCGTATTTCGTATTTCGTCGTTCGTATATTGTACCGCGTGTTTCGTCGCGCGTGTTGCGTCGGGGTGGCCCCGAAGCCGGTTCGGGAAAGGCGAGGGCCGGACCGAACCAGCCCTTCGCTGACGCGAAAGGCTGCCACCCAAGTCGCTTACGCCCGAAAGCCCGGCAGTTCATACTTGCCCGGGATGGCAAAGTCAGGCACGGGTTTGGAATCGCTGAGTTTCAGATCGTCCGGGGGCAGCAGATCGAGCGTGCAACGGCTCATGAACCACGAGGTCTTGAACTGCTGTCGGGAGTACGCCGACTCGCGGCCCATCACGGCGCACAGCGTGCTCTCGGCGATGCGTTTGCCCTCATTGAGCGGCTCGCCGGCGCGGATGCTCGCGATAAGGTCTTTGTGCTCCTCCACATATGGATTCGGGTTGGGCCCCCGGTAGCGCCACTCGTTCTCGCCGCCGATCCAGCCGGCGCAGTCGCTGACGCCCTTCGTGCCGACCACGCGTTCGCTGACGTTGTCGGCGGCGCCATCGATCTGGCGGCACATGCTGATGGTCCGCACGTCGCCGGGATAGAAGAACTCGACACCGAAGTGATCGAAGATGTTGCCGTATTCGGGGGCGGTTCGCCACTGGCGTCCGCCCAGGCCGTGAACCTGTTCGGGGATCACGTCCTTGAACGCCCAGTTGATGACATCGATATTGTGTACGTGCTGCTCGGTGATGTGGTCGCCGCTGAGCCAGGTGAAGTACAGCCAGTTGCGGATCTGCCACTCGACATCGCCCTGGCCCTCGCTGCGTTTGTTGACCCACAGGCCGCCCATGTTCCAGTAGCACTGGGCCGAGACGATATCGCCGATCGCGCCGTCGTGGATCCGTTTCATGGTCTCGACATACTTGGGCTCGTGGCGACGCTGGGTTCCGCAGACCACGGCCAGCTTCTTCTGGCTCGCCAGCTCGGAGGCCTCGATGACCTTCTTGACGCCCGCGGGGCAGACGGCGACGGGCTTCTCCATGAAGACGTGCTTGCCGGCCTTGATGGCGGCCTCGTACTGCACCGGACGAAAGCCCGGAGGCGTCGCCAGAATCACCAGGTCCACGTCATCGAGGGCCAGTACCTCCTTGTAGGCGTTCAGACCGACGAAGCACCGGTTGTCCGGCACCTTGTACTGGTTCTTGAGCCCGCCGAGGCGGTCGCCGAAGGTGTCGGCCAGGGCGACGATTTCCACACCGCCGGCGGAATTGACGCAATCGTTGGCCGCTCCGGAGCCGCGTCCGCCGCAGCCGATGACACCGACGCGGATCTTGCCACTGCCACCGGCCCAGGCCGGCGTACGCAGCACGCCCGTAAAGGCCAGTGCCCCGGCGGCGGCTGAGCCTCTGAGCAGCTCTCGTCGTGTGATTGTCTGCTTCTGTGCCATGAGTTACTCTCCAAAAATGCGTATTATGTATTGCGTATTGCGTGCGTCCTGAGTCGCCCGCATTATAGCCGGACGCCTCAAGCAACTGCAAGGACCAAAAAAACAGGCCGATTCTCCAACATGGACGTCCGCCGCGGGCGGTTTATTGTCTTATATGAACGAACAAGGGCGTACCCGCCATGCATCGGGCGGGTACGCCGCAGAGTCAATGCCTGATATACGGGCGTCAGTTGCGGGCCTTGTTGAGGGCCTGGCGGGCGCGGCGCGTCAGGGCTTGGTTCGTGGTGGTCTTGATGACGGTCTGCATGGCCTCGGTCACGGCGGCCTTGTCGGTCTCGGCGATTCGCTCGGCGACGGCTACGGCGGCAAAACACGCCTCGTTCTTCGTGGCCGGATCGTCCATGTAGGACATAATCATGGCCAGGGCGTCGGCCGAGGCGATGTTGCCGAGGGCTCCCAGCAGGAGTTGCTTATCCTGGTTGCGCTGCACCATCGGGAGCAACTTCTTGAGCCCGGCAAGCTTGTCCTGCTCGGAGATGCTCTGCAGGGGGATCATACGGATGGCCCCGCGGAGGGCCAGGACCTTGACCCTTTCGTCCGTGGCCGTTTGCGCCATGTTCAGGACGTCGGGCAGGGCTTCGGCGGTGGGCCAGTCGCATAGCATGCTGACGGCCTCATCGGCAATGGCGCCTTCGCCCTTGGCGGCGGATCGCACGGCGTCAAGGGCCTGCGGCGTCTTTGTCGATCTGAGCACTCGCAACAGGGCGGCCTTTTGGGGCGTCTGGGCCTTATCCAATGCGGCGATGAGTTGATCAACGAGAGGCTTTGGCGTTACGGCGGCCGCGGGCGTGAGCGTCTCGCCCTCGGCGACGGTGGCGGTTTGCCTGACGCCGCCGGCGGTGTAGTCCACGGTCAACTGCTTGACGGTGCCTTCGGCGGGGTCGCCGAAGTTGCCGTTCGAGGCCGTGATTGACAACTGGCCCGACTTGACCAACTCGGCCACCTTGGCGGTTACGTCCGCCGAGCGGCCGTCCGCGGCTCCATAGACGGCCTTGTGAATCACCAGGTTGCCGGCGGTCGGTTGGGCCTGGCGGCTGCACACGCCCGACAACGCCTGCTCGGCCGAGCGGATCTCCGACGCGCTGCCGGCGTTCAACAGCAGCTTGACCAAGACGGGGAATTCATCGGCCCCGCCCGTCGAACCCAGCAGCCGGATGGCGGCGGAGCGGACGGCCTCATCATCGTCGGCCGTGGCCTTCATCAGGGCGGCTGTAACGTTTGTCATCCTCC
>DDXG01000304.1 GCA_002347125.1 Phycisphaerales bacterium UBA2266 | reverse complement strand
GGCCGGGCCAGTGTTCAGGGTCGGACGATTACGAAGGCCGCCGTCCCCGCCGAGGATATGATGCAGGCCTTCTTCTACCGACACCTCGTCCCGGCGCAGGAGCTGCTGGTCGCCGTCCTTCCCCGCCCGGCCGCCGCGGGCCCGGCAAGACGTCCCGACGCCCCCGCCAATCCGCGGACAGCACCGGCGACGCCACCCAAGAGCGCCCAACCCCAATAGCCATCGGCGGGGCCGAACCGCGAATGACAACGCACGACGGACGATGGACGAGATACGAACGGCGCAATACAATGGACGATGGATGAGTGATGGGCGTCTGCCGTTGCGTCCCTCGTCCTTCGTCTTTCGTCCATCGGATTACAAGGAGGTCCGTGAATGTCGCGAAAGCTGTTGCTGCGAAGTGCCGTCGTCGCCTCGTTGGGTGGTCTGCTATTCGGCTTTGACACCGCCGTCATCTCCGGGGCCGAGCAGACCCTCGAAAACCTCTACCAAGGCACCTACGAGACCCTTGCCTCGTATTTCCAGGGTCTCGGCTTTCTCGGCCGCACCGGCTTCTGGCACGGCTGCACCACCTCCAGCGCCCTGATCGGCACCATCCTCGGCGCATGGCTGGCCGGCCGGCCCGCCGACTCCCTCGGCCGTCGCAAGACCCTCTCGTGGCTGGCGGTCCTGTACTTCGTATCGGCCGTCGGCAGCGGCATCGCCTGGGGATGGGCCTCATTTTCCATCTCGCGCCTGATTGGCGGCCTGGCCGTCGGCGGCTCATCCGTCGTCGGTCCTATCTATATCGCCGAAATCTCCCCGGCCCGCAGCCGCGGCCGTCTCGTCGCCCTCATGCAATTCAACATCGTCTTCGGCATCCTTCTGGCCTTCCTGTCCAACTACGTCATCGGCCGCATGGACCTCGGCCCCGTCGAATGGCGGTGGATGTTCGGCGTCGAGGCCCTGCCTGCCGCCGCCTTCTTCCTCTTGCTGTTTGGCAACGTCCTTAGCCCCCGCTGGCTCGTCATGAAAGGCCGCCGCGACGAAGCCCGCCAAATCCTCGAAGCCCTCGGCGAACAGAACGTCGATCAAGAACTGAATCAGATCCGCCAATCCATCGACCTGGCCCACCATAGCCTTCGCGAGCCGTTCTTCCGCCGCAAGTACCTCACGCCCATCCTGCTGGCCTTCCTCATCGCCATGTTCAACCAGCTCTCCGGCATCAACGCCCTGCTCTACTACTCCAAGCGGATCTTCGAGATGGCCGGGGCCGAGTCCAGCGACGCCCTCCTGCGAAGCGTCATCGTCGGGGCCACCAACCTCGTCGTCACCATACTGGCGATGGCGATCATCGACCACTTCGGCCGCAAGAAGCTCATGCTCGTCGGCTCCGTCGGCTACATCGTCAGCCTCGCCACCGTCGCCTGGGCCTTCCATACCGGGGCCGGCGGCGGCCTCGTCCTGGCGGGCTTTCTCGTGTTCATCGCCTCTCACGCCTTCGGCCAGGGCGCCGTCATCTGGGTCTTCATCAGTGAGATATTCCCCAACCGCGTCCGCGCCAAGGGCCAGGCCCTCGGCAGCTTCACCCACTGGTTCATGTGCGCCGCCATCTCCTGGACCTTCCCCATGCTTGTCGGCAGGGCCGACGCCCCCGGCGCCGCCCAGGCCGGTTCCCGCGTCTTCGCCTTCTACGCCGCTATGATGGTCCTCCAACTGATCTTCGTCATCCTCATGATGCCCGAAACCAAAGGCGTCGCACTCGAAACCATACAGAAACGAATGGGCATCGACTAGGCAGGCCGCAGGGAGCATTCTCCGCGGCCGCCGTTCGATTCCCTTGCGAGACACACACGCGCCTCTACCCTTGGGCGGAACATGCGCGTTTGTGACGAGTTTTCGCGCCGCCGGCGCCGGCCGCGTCGCCGTAAGTCCTTGTCCGGACGGGAGTAATAATTTCTTCACAATTCCGCCGATTTGCGCGCCTCTACCCTCGCGTTTGTGACGTTATCTTGCCCAGCTTACCACCCCAGGGTGCGGTTTTCGCATTTTCAGTCCCCCGGCAGAGCCGGGGAATTACCTGGGAATTCACGGGCTACCAGCGGCGTAAACCGAAGGTCTTGTGTCGTCATGGCGGCCGGCACCCCGAAGAAGCGCACGACGCAGGGCAGCCACGGCCGCAGCCACAACGCGGCGCAAAACGATATGCCATCGGCGATCGCCGGGAGGTCCTGGAAGCTCCCACAGAAATGCGTATGGTGTCCCCAATGGCACTAAGTTAAGCAATTCCCTTTCATAAAACAAGGCCTGCCTTGCCGATGAGCTAGGTGGAAATCATCTATCCTACTCATTGGTCAAGGAGGCCTATCATGTACATTATCGACAAGTCCACGGAAGATCAGCAGCCATTTTCTCAACAGATTCCTTTTGCGGCTCTGAGAGAGCTTTTGACCGACGCACAGGTCGAGACGATCTGCAGGCAGTTGGGACACCTCTGGCGAGAGCGACGATTGCCGCCAGCGGCCATGGTCCGATCCCTGGTGTACCGCAGTCTTCATAGGAACCAGTCCATAAAGACGTTGCTTACCGACATGGCAGCAGCGGATATCTGGCATCAGGCGCCTACCGATGCGGCATGGTGTCAGGCCCGATCGAGACTCCCGGTTGCCCTCTGGCCGGAATTGATTCAGCATAGCACGCAACACCTGGTCGGCCTAGTGGGGCATCACTTTCTCTATTGCGGCCGGCCCGTGTTTCTCATCGATGGTTCCACGGTCTCCATGCCGGACGAGCCGGAGCTGGTCCAAACCTTTGGCTATGCCAATACCAAACACGGTCTAAGCCGCGTCCCCGTCGCACGGTTGACTTTTCTGGTTCGGGCTGGCGTTCGAGCTGTCTGCGACTATAGAATTGGCCACTATCGCACCGGCGAAGATGCCCAGTTTAACCAGATGTGGCCGGCAATCCCGAATGGAGCTATCTGCTTATTTGACAGGAAGTTCTGTTCATTCTACAACTTGGCCAAACTCCGGCAACGTCGGATCTCAGTTGTTAGCCCTCTTCACCAGAAACGGGATCCGTACAAGCTGACCAAGGCGGGAAGACGCGTCGGTCCTAACCAGTGGATTGTCCGCCTGGACCTGGCGTGCCAGCTCCGCAAGCGATATAATGACGAGTCGTTGCCTCGCTACATACAGGTTCGATTGATTCACGTGAAGTTCCGGCGTAACGGTCAACTCAAACACATGTGGCTGGTCACAACGCTGTTAGACTGCCAGAAGTACTCGCGATCAAGCGTCGTCAAGCTGTATCGCCAAAGGTGGGAGATTGAAACGCGCATTGGGTCGCTCAAAACAACGCTCCAGATGAATGTGCTGCAAAGCAAGAAGGTCGAGAATGTGTACTCCGAAGTCGCCGCTACCGTCTTAGCTCACAATCTTGTCTGGACGGTGATCCATCAAACCGCCCAACACACTCAAGTACACGCAGACCGAATCAGCTTTCTCGGTGCCGTTAGGACGATCTTGGCCTTTTCACTTCCACTGCAAACGTCCAACCTAACCGAACGGCACAGGATCTACACGGCCATGCTGTATCATATAGCCTCGCAGACAAATACGTATCGACCTAATCGTATTGAGCCACGGCTGATAAAACGCCAAACACGAAGATTCGGCTTTCTGAAGCTCCCACGTGACAAAGCAAGGCTGACCGCTTAACTTAGTGCCATTGTATGGTGTCCCCGGAATACCCGGAATACCCTTGCATATTTTCGATCCTTTGCAGCGATCTCACGTAGCGTTCAATTTGAGGCCTGCCAGAGAGTTCCACTTCGATAGGGGACCCCCAATTCCTTACTGGCTCGCGTGCAGCCAGTGCCTTGCGAGTATAACGAAATCGTTCATATCCACCTTGCAGTCGCCATTGATGTCACCAGCGATAATGGTGTCGCACCGCGGCTCACCGAAGTAACTCTTGGACGCCTCATTAGTTCCACCGTACGCCCCCATATTGACTCTGCCGCCATTCGGGAACGGCTCGAAGCCAATCGGGCTGGCCGGATTACCAGCATCGATACACGGACTGGTAATATCGTCTCTGGCCCACAACTGTGTATTCGGGTCAAACCGTCCCGATCGAGATTTCAGATGATAGTCCCCAATCACAAAGACGCCATCATTGGCATCCCAGTAACCCAGATCGGCAAAGCAGGGGTCTCCGCTGATGTTTCCCATACCCAACGTAACGTTGTCATTGGGATCTACAATCGTGCCTGGCTCGTTTGGCAAAAGAGTGTACTCGATTGATGTCTTTATGTTGACGGTGTGGACCTCGTTGGCACCGTCAGCAATGATCGAATTAGCTATGGACAGCTCACCTGAGCCGAGATGCGGAGGAAGAACCTCAGCCGCCAGGAAGCTGCCCGACACGGCCTTGTTGCAGCTCGCGGTGCAATTGAGGATAGTAACGTCAGCAGACCCCGCAAAAACTGCGCCGCCGCGCTCTGACCGATTGCCCCCGAAGATGCAGTTGCGGAGGATCACGCTACTTGCGGGCAACAAACTCACGCCGCCACCCTCTGTCGCCGCTCTATTCCCATAGAAGCGGCAATCCGTGAACGTACCATGAGCCCCCAACCAACATTTCACCCCTCCCCCGCTTGCGCCGTCGGCCGAATTGCCGTCTATCATGCATCTGATGAACGTCGCTGTACCAGCTCCCAAGAACGCGCCGCCACCGCTACCCGACCTTGCGACGTTATTTGTCACCCAGCAGTCAATGACAGTGAGTTCCGTGCCACTGATAGTCAGTCCGCCGGTATTGTCTGCCTCATTCAAACTGATGTGGCATTCTCTTATCGTCGTGTCGGACCCATAGATCACAGCCAAGCCCCCCGTGGTCGAAGCCCAGTTCTGCGCAAATGCGCATTTGGCCACCACGACCCCACTGGAATAGCCAATGTGACATCCCCCGGTACTCCATGCCTGGTTGCCGACAAAGACACAGTCCCTCAACATGAGATCGGTGGCCCTATCGGCACGCAGCCCCCCACCGACCAAGGTGGGCGGCACCCAGTCGCGAGCGCCAATGTTGGCATTGCCCCCTGTGATGGTCAGACCCTCCATGCGGACACCCGAAGCCTCCACAATCTCAACGACATTGCAGCTATTCTCCGACCGCGTCGGCTCATTGCGCAGATCGCACGGGTCTGCCACCGGCACGTCATCGCCGGCCAAATCGCCACTGAGAATCGTCTCGTACAGGCGCGAATCGCGGGCATTCGGATCAGCCGCCCCCAGGCCCGCGTAGCCGCCCAGAAGCGCCACGCCGCTGACCAACTCAAACGACACCAGCCGATCCCCCGTCCCATTCGGCTCGGCGGCGCTCCTGTCCGGCCGATAGATGCCCTGCGCCACCCGTATCTCGATCCCCGCCTCAGACGCGCCGTCGCCTTCGACCAATCGCGGATCACCACGGCCGTTGCCCCCGCCGGGCGTTGCGCGAGCATCAGCCAGTGCATCCTGCAAATACTTATACGCCGTGGCCCAAGTCGTTCCGTCGCCGGGGCTGTTGGCGTCATCGTCTACGTAGATGATCTTCCCACAGGCCACCCCCGCCGCCATCCAC
>DDXG01000308.1 GCA_002347125.1 Phycisphaerales bacterium UBA2266 | reverse complement strand
GGCTCGCGGCTTGTGGCTTGCGGTTCGCGTTCTGGATTCCTGCCTTCGCAGGAATGACAGGCGGCCACGGGGCAGCAAAAAAATCCGTGGAAATCCGCGTTAATCCGTGGTTGATTTCGAGCTTCTATTGCCCTTGGGTCGCTTCGGCCGAGTTGCCCTTGCGAACAACGCGGCAGCGAATACGGCCCTTGGTCTCCATACCCTCGGCCTCTAATGTGGCCGCGTCGTCGATTGGCAGCAGGGCGGTTATGCGGCCTTCGCCTACTTCGGCCGTCAGGAGGTAGCCGCCGGGCAGCTGCTCCAGAGAAGCCTCGTTCGGGACGTTCATGCCCTCTTTGAAGGGGCGGTACAGCGATGCGAACTGCATCTCCCGACTCTTCTCGGCCGTGCTTGCCGTCAGGTGCCATTCGCGCAGCTTGATCCGCGGCCGGGGGTTCGGGTCGTACTGGTCGGTCTGCGTGAAGCTCAGGGCCGCCGGGCTAAGGAACGTGATCGCGCAGCCCGCATCGTCCTTGCGGACCGTGATACTGCGCTGGTCGCCCACGTCGAACTTGTTGATCGCGTGCAGCCCGTACTCGAAGGTCGTGTCCTGCCTGGCCGCAAGCCGGTCGTACACGATAACAAGGTCCGGCTTGACGAACACAATCGACCGCGTGAACCGCTCCAGTATCCCATCCTCATAGGCCCCGCCCGCTTCGCCGCTGACGATGTCGATGGCCGGCGTCGTCACGAAGTCCGTAATCCCGCCCTGCGCCCGGACATCCCTGCGGAACTGGCCCTTGCCGCCGACGGTGATGTTGTTGACCGACCGCGTGCTCCACATCCAGCCCTTGTGGTGGTCGCTGCCGTAGCTGTCGCGGTAGCCGCTGCGAATCAGCAGCCGCTGCCCATATCCCCACAGCAGAAACGAATTGCTCGCCTCGTATCCATGCGACTGGGTTCCGAACGGGCTCGATTTGAAAACCACCTGCACGCTGTCGCCCGCGTCCAGGATACTCGTATTGAGATACGCCTGGCCCGTCCCGGCGAAGAGCCTCGACGCCGGCAGGTCCTTGGGGCTGACCGGCTCGACCTTCGGCAACTGCCCGCGGACGAAGCCGATATAGCCGCCCGCTTGCGTCGGCCCGCCCAACTGCTCCACGTACCACTGCCAGTGCCCGTTGCCCGCCTGCGCCGCGAAGTCGCTCATCAGCGGCACGTTGCTTTTTGCCGTGCGAGCGGCCGTCAGATCGCCGAAGCCGCCGCCGACCTTGCCCGGCGGCATCAGGTACATCGCGTAGTAGCCCGCCTGCGAGTAGTACGGCTTGCGGTAGGCGTCGATCCCCATCGCCTCGCGCATCACATCCGCCCACCAGGTGAAGCGGTTCTGGTAGCTGGCCCAGTAGCTTGTGCCCTCGTGCCAGCCGCCGTCGTCGTCGCTCCAGACGGGGTAGGCATTGAAGAACACGTTCATCGCGAACCACACCCAGTCATCGGCCCCCTCGACCTCGCCGAGAAAGGCAATCCCCACCTCGCCCAGGAAGTGCCACGCCCGGTTCTGGTGGCTGCCATACGGCCGCCAGAGATGCCCCGGACACAGATGGGCGTACATCTCATCCCCGCGAATCTTCATCACCTTGCGGCAGAGGTCCTTTTCCTGCTCGTTCAAGAGGTCGTTGATGAAGCTGTACGTCCGCGAGAAGTAGTAATTGTACGGCATCCCCGCCTCATCGTTGTAGCGATAGCCCGTACTGCCCTTGGGGTCCCACTTGGCGCATTCGAGCAGAATCCGCCTGGCTTCCTGTCCGTACTGCTCCTTGCCGCCGATCAGCCGCGTAAATCCCAGCGTCGCGGCCCCATTGAGCGTGCGAATCACCTTCTCGCGATTGCCCCACCAAATCTCCCGCCACGGATCGCTGTTACGGACGATGTCCTTCGGATAGGTTGCCGGCTCGACGGTCGAAACGGGATTGGCCATCAGTTTATCGCACTCGCGCACGAGTTCGGCAAACTCCTTCTTCAGCGGCCCTGCAGCCGCGGCCTTGAGCTTGCCGACATTCTCCGGCCGCACGAACAATCGCGGGTGGCTCTTCGGAATCCGACCCAGCAATTCCTCACGCAGGGGCATCGGCATTCTGACAGCATCGGCCCCAATGCTGAATTTCCTCGCAATGCTCCAGTTCGTCACCTGCCCCTTGCTGTCGGTCCCCCGGTATCTCCAGTAATACGCCCCCGGCTCGAACACCCGGGGCGGACAATGCACGTTGAATTCCACCTTCTCGACGCGATACACCACATCGGCGAACCCCGCATCCCGCGCACACTGCACCTCCCAGACCATCCCCTTCACAGGCCGCCACGAGAAACTCGGCGGGTTCACGGCAGACGCATCCCCATCCCCCGGCCGATACCCCCATTCCCCCCCAACCGCCGCCTTCTCATCCAGCCTCAGATCAGCCCCCAACACCGACCCGGCCAACAAGCCCATCACAACAGCTAACCCGAACAACCGTATCCTGTCCATACCGGCTCCTTATACCAAACTCAAAACCACCAACCGAGCCTCCCCCTCAATGACGAGTCCCTCCATTGATATGGACTGTATCAGAATCAACCACCAATGACAATAGGTCCACCACACTGCCCGTCCTCCGCGCAATGAACGGATAAGCTCTCGTTACATAGGCAGGAACAGCCCAATCGCAAATCACCAACGACGACTTCTGTTAGGTTGGCGTCGGTGGTTTTCGGCGACCTTCTTTAATATCGACATAATAACGATGGGCGGCATCCGCCATGATATGGAGGAACTTGATCAGGTCGTTATGCTCTATCTCTACCTCCCAACGTCGTTTGTCAGGCTTTCGTGGCGGATGGTCCCAGAAGGTGAGTTTCCCCTGCTGGTCAATCCGAAAATGAACATGTGAAACAGCATTGCGCAAGCAGCTCAGATGGTAGGAAGGGTCTATCTCGAATTTAAACCTCTCCTTGTTGACAGTGAACGACCGCATGGCCTGCTGGTCAAGAAGTCCCTTGAAAAAGGAATCGTTATTGGGAAGTTCGTACAGTTCCTTCGGAACCACAAGAAGGCAGTACATCATGTACGCCCCCCAAGACAGGTTCATGAAAGGCCATTCGGTCTCAGGAGTCGGAGGTACGAAGCCAGCATTCCGTGACACATCACGGCAACACTTCTTGAAAGCATCCGTGTACCGGAGCCTATCAATGATCGCCACGTTAACCCAACACATAGTCGGAACCTGCATCCGCCGATCTTCCATATCGTTTCCCTTTCCAATTCTGCGTTGATTCAACTGCGCAAGGTCGGTCATCTAATTGAGGGCATTACCCTTGACTCTTTTGGATTTAACGCTTTAAGGCACCAGCATGAACGGGCGGGAGGATAAGACAATCCCGCCGTGCCGGGAGGAAGCGATCTGATCGTTCTGATAGTGGCATAAAGCACGGGCGGCATTCTTTGATCGTGGCTCTTTTCAGGTCTATGCTGGTGCCGCAAGGCGATAAATCCATACTGAATCACGTCTCGATACGTCAACTTCTTTGCAGTTGAACCAATTTCTTGAATTGATCAGTTCCGCATGCTAATGAACTCTCTCTCCTCTTGGGAGATTCGCCTGCAGAGTAAGCGTCTTGCCGTGACAATCCTCAATAAGGAACTTCACAGCGTCAGCAGATTCCAGCAACGAGACATCAGGCGACACGAGGGCGAGATACCCGGTCAAGGGACGGTCAAATTCTACGATGTTGTCGGTGAATCGTTTAAGGCCACTGACTTCCTCAATTCCACTCAACCAGGCCTGCGTGTCATCCATCCCCGGGGGGCGAGCCCCAGGTTTACCAGCCACAGACATCATGTTAATCTTGACTTCATGCCATTTGCGATTCGATCTGACATATGGCTTCATGGTCTCAACGTACAAGGGGGCAGCAACCCGCCTGTTGTTTGAGATGCGCAGTAGAGTACACAAGGTCGTAAGATTGCCGTTCTGCACCCTGAATGCAGAGGGAATACTCAGACGCAGTTGCGGGCGTCGGTGTCGCCAGCGGTCCCAGAGAGCAAGCGCGCCGCTTGTAGCACCTATGAACCCACCAACGAGACCTATTACCGCTGAAACCATCGCTATTCTCTCTTTCTTTGCCCACGTCCTGGATGTGGGCAGCATCAGGCGGAAGTCCAGACCAGAATATCCGCTGTTCAGATGATTACGCCGCTTTTCGTCATCTATCGTCCGCCGAGATGGTACGGTCTGCGAATATGACGCGACACGGTTGTCCCTCAGCGCGACAGTAGTCATTGTACACTCCTCTTGGCGGCCCGACAATATCGTGGCCAATACGGTATTTTCACAGATTCTGCTGCTTTCCGCGTTTTTGGCGTTAAAACGGGCATGGATGGGCGTGGGAACACTTGGAAACACGCCATTTCACATTTGCAACGAGGTATTTCAAGCATCAGACGGGGCGTTTCAAGTCTGCAACGTGGGCATGCAAGCCTGAAATGAGGCGATGCAGCCTTACATTGAGGCGTTGTGGACTTACAACAAGGCGTTGCGGGCGTGAAATGCCTCGCTGCGGAGGCGTGACGGGTTTTGAGTCCTGAGTCGTGAGTCTTTGGTCTTCGGTCTTTGGTCTTGGGTCTTAAGGTCTATGGTCTCATGTCTCCACAAAAACCCTTGCCGGGTTGCTGGTTCGGGCGATACGATAGACCCCGCAAGGATGATTGAAAGGCTCGGCCATGATTGGAAGGGCCGGCAGGAGACTACGGATATGAAGCACGGGGCAATGGACGAAGCAGCAGGGCGGTTCAAACGGCGGGAGTTTCTCCAGCTTGTCGGTGGCGGGGCGGCGGTGTTTGCAATGGGTGGTATGGGAAGGCGGCTGGTCGGGTCGGCCGGGGGTAAGCGCAACATCATCCTGATCCTCAGCGACGACCATCGCTACGACTTCATGGGCTTCATGCCCGGCGCGCCGGAATTCCTTGAAACCCCCAGCCTCGACCGCATGGCACGGCAGGGGGCGCACCTGGCCAATGCCTTCGTCGGCACCAGCCTCTGCTCGCCCAGCCGGGCCTCCATCCTGACCGGCCGATACATGCACAACCACGGCATCGTTGACAACCAGCGGCCGGAGCCGCCCGGCACGGTCTTCTTCCCGCAATACCTCCAACAGGCCGGCTATCGCACCGCCTTCATCGGCAAGTGGCACATGGGCCACGACAGCGACGACCCTCGCCCCGGCTTCGACCACTGGGCCGCCTTCAAGGGCCAGGGCGAGTACTTCGATCCGACCCTCAATATCAACGGCACGCGCAAGACATTCACGGGCTATAACACGGATATCCTCACCGATCAGGCCCTTGACTGGCTCAAGACGGCGGCGGATAGCAGCCCCTTCTTCCTGTATCTGTCCTTCAAGGCGGTTCACTACCCCTTCGAACCGGCCCCCAGGCACCGCGGCCGCTACGATAAGTTCCCCGTCCCCCGCCCCGAGACGATGGCCAACACCGAAGGCAACTACCAGACCCAGCCCCACTGGGTCCGCGAGCGTCGCTACAGCATCCACGGTGTCGATCACATGGAGACCGGGCCTTACGACAATGACCCGGTGCCGGATTTCGACGACTTATACCGCCGGTTCTGCGAGACGGTCCACGGCCTCGATGAGAACATCGGCCGCATCCTCGACCACCTCGACCGGACCGACCTGAGCAAGTCCACGCTGGTCATCTACATGGGCGATAACGGCTTCGCCCTCGGCGAGCACGGTTTCTACGACAAGCGGGATGCCTTCGAAGAATCGATCCGCATCCCCATGCTGGCCTGTGCCCCCGGCATGATTCAACCCGGCACGACCATCGAGCCGATGGTCCAGAACATCGACCTTGCGCCCACCATCCTCGACGCCGCGGGCATCCAGCCGCCCGCCAAGGCCGCGTTTGACGGCCGATCCTTCCTGCCTCTACTGCTGGGCCGTAAGACACCGTGGCGAGACCACGTCCTCTACGAATACTACTGGGAGTGGAACTTCCCCGCGACGCCCACCACGTTCGCCATCCGCACCGACCGCTACAAGTACATCTACTACCACGGTATCTGGGACCACGATGGCTTCTACGACCTCCGGACCGACCCCCACGAGCGCCACAACCTCATCACCATCCCGGCCTACAAAGACCAGATCGAGGCCCTCAAGACGCAGCTCTTCGCGGAACTCCAATCCCGCGGCCCCCTCACCATCCCCGTCCTGCCCCCAACCGGAGAACGCCTCGACCAGAGAAAGAACCGATAGACATCAACGCCTCTTCTGCACAACCAGTCGCTCACGCCGTGGAACTCAACGCGGTGGCGAAGTCCGCTGCAATATCCCCCGCGAAACAGATGCTCGACGAGACAACAATGAGAACGGTCATCCGATACGCCTGCTGCTTGAGACACATACCTCACACTCCTTATGTCTTATCTCCGGGCACCATTTACACTCGGGGAGGCCACGGTGGACGGCTGGGTCGGCGAGCGTCTTCCATGCGCCAGAAGAGCGCCTGCGATTACAAGAAAGACTGTTGCCGGTTCGGGTATAGACTGCATCGACGTGACGTCAGATATGATGCGCCAGTTGTCAAGTCCGTCCACAGACGTGCCTGTCACAACCACACTTATGAAGTCCCATTTCGCCAAATCCAGCGGACCAACAGGCAGTGTGGTATCGCCATCGACGGGGCCATGTTCACCGAACATGACATTCGTGCCTGCGGAAAGGAATATCTCACTGACAGTTATGCCGTGTACCCCAGCTACTATGTTGTCGTGGCTCATCCAGCCAAAGACATCATAACCCATATGAACGGCTGCGATGCTCCCAATCACCACATCGAACCTAACGTTGGTGGGGTTTGTCATAGCCGTGAAGTCACTGACCGTGAGAGTCACACCAGACGGAAATGTGTCGTACTCGTAGACCATCAAGTCAGGATTCCACGGAGGTGGCGCTGGTTTAGATCCTGGTGTGGCGGTGTCGTAACAATAGGTTCCCACGAAGGTGTCGCCGATGCCGACCACACCGTCCAGCACGCCATTGCCCGCGTCCACGTGCGTCACGACGGCCTCAAAAGCAATTTCCACCACGACCGCTTGCACGGCGCCCGCTGAAACCATCAGAATCCCCAATGCTGCCATCCCGAGAACTACGTGTCCCTCTTTCATCTGAAGTCTCCTGAGCCATATCTGACTGTCAATATTCAAGTATTATACACCAAACCAGCCATCAGAGTCAAGAACCTCGCTCGCCTGAAGCAGAAGCCCCGGAATCGACCCGCAAGGTCATTCCCACCAGTCAAAGGACGTCGGGGGCTGTCGAACGGTATTGGTGCCCCAATGGATATCGCCGGCCAAATTGTGGTAATACCTTGAATCGGGTGGCTTCAAGGTCTGCAGGTCAGCCGATGTTTGCAGTCCGGCCTTCGTAAACAACTGCTTGACGTAGTTTGTCAGTATGTCCGGCTCGTTACCTGTTAGCACTTGAGGTCCATGCGCATCTGCTGTGAACGCAATGTTGCCATTACCGTCGATGAGCGAGTTTATGTGGTGTGCCATATAGATCATCGACTGTCGACGGAACCGGTCGGGCGCGATCCTCAAGTCCGAAGCCAGGTTCACAGCGGCAGCTCATCCGCGAGAGTTCCGCCTCGACAGGCCGTTTCTCATCTACCTCAAGAAGCGCGATGCCGACCAGCCATTCTTCGTCATGTGGGTGGACAACGCGGAACTGCTGACCCCCTTCAGACAGTGACTCTCGACGGACTGCCGTCGCCCGCGCAGTGATGCGACCCGGCCGTCGTCGCATCCATAATCTTGCTGACAGCGGCTGCTACGAACGCCTGCGCTTTAGAAANNTCGGGGGTGTCCTCGAAGGCCCAGCCGGTGACCAGGCCCCACGAGGCGTCTTGCTCGCCCTCGAAAGCGATCCAGCCGTAATGCGTACCGTCGGCCAGGTCAAACTTGACGCCGATATACCCGGCCTCGCCCACGAATCGCCCGCCCCACCAGGTTCCGTAATAGCCCGCCAGCAGGCCGTTATCCTTCGTATACTGCCACAGCAGGTCCGCCCCGATCTTGTCGCCGGCGTTCATCCTGTCGACAGGTCCGATCATAGGCCCCACCGGCGCGCACGCAAAGTAGCTGCCGGCGAACTGCGAGCCCTCGATACTCAACTCCACATCGCCTTGCCACCAGGTGTACTCAAAGAGATACACTCCGCCACCGCCACCGGCGCCGGCCACGTCCACCGCGACATCGGAGTTCGAATTGTCGATGACGATGTTCCGCGGCCCGCTGTAGACCACCGCGCCGCAAGCCGCCTGCCCCAACAGGGCGACCACACCCAGAACCACCCACAACTGTCTCATATCACCACTCCTTTTTTCTGTTCTGTACCGCCCTCCAATATACCCCCGCGCAGGCCGAAAAGTCAAGCGAAATCCCACGTGAAAGGGCCGGGTGCGCTCTTGCGTGCCCCGGCTGGACACTGGATGCCGGAGAGTCGTAGGTCGGCAGTCGTGTGTCGTGAATACACGGTCTTGCCTTGGCTGGCGTGTTATGCCATAATCCGCCAACCTATGAAGCTCCGGACAAGACGCTATATCCTGATTCTGCTGGCACTTACGGCCGCACGGCCCGCGTTAGCAAGCCTCACCAGCGACATCGACGCCGTTCTAGGGCGGTCGTCGGTCAGCCGGGTACAGTTTTCCATCCGCGTCGTCAACCCGGCGACCGGCCGCGAACTCTACACGCGTAACGCCCGCACGCCCCTGATCCCGGCCTCCAACATGAAGTTGATCGCCTCGGCGGCGGCACTGCACTACCTGGGGCCGACCTACGAATACTGCACGGTCGTGGCCCGTAGCGGCCCCGATCTGGTCGTTATCGGCGGCGGCGACCCGCTCCTGGCCGACGAAAAGACCGACCGAGCCCGCGGCCGCGAGCCTCTTTGGATTCTCAAGGATATCCACGGCGTTCTTAAAGCCAACGGCATCAAGACCGTCCGGAACATTATCATCGACACCGCCTTCTTCGACCAGCAGCGGACCCACCCGAGCTGGCCTGCCAAGGACCTCAACCGCTGGTTCGCGTGCGAGCTCAGCGGCCTCAATTTCAACGACAACTGCATCACCGCAACGGCCGTCAACCGCTCCGGCCGCGTGTCCATCATTATCCAGCCCGAAACCGACTTCGTTCGCTTCACCAACAAGGTCCAGCCCACCGCCTCCCGGGACGATGCCTTCGGCTCGTACCGCACCGCCGAGCCCAACCGCCTCGTCTTCTTCGGCACATGCCGCGACCGCCAGGGCCCGGCCGACATCGCCATCGAACAGCCCGCTCTCTATTTTGCCACCTGCCTGGCCGAACACCTCCGCAAGAATGGTATTTCCGTCACGGGCAGCCTCACCGAGAGTCCAAATGGCTTCCAAGGCGATCTCGAACCGCTGACGATCTACAAGACACCCATCGCTGACTGCCTCAAACGCTGCAACAAGAACAGTCTGGGTCTTGTGGCCGAAGCGCTCGTCAAGACCATCGCCGCCGAGAACGCCCCCGGCCGGCGCCATGGAAGCTGGACGCTTGGCAATGAACTCATACGCCGATACCTCGTGGGCCTGGGTATCGACCCGGGCGAATTCAACCTCGACGACGGCTCGGGCCTGAGCCGGGAGAACCGCCTTACCGCCAATGCCGTCTCGGTCGTCCTGCTGGATATGTACCGCGGCAACAACTGGCCGATGTTCAGCGATTCACTGGCGACAGGGGGGGAGGATGGCACCATCGGCGGCTACTTCACGCAGGAACGCTACCGGGGCCGAATCCTCGCCAAGACCGGCTATGTCAGCGGCGTCAACGCCCTCTCCGGCGTCTGCAAGACCGATTCCGGCGACATTGTCTTTTCCATCCTCGCCAACAACTCCGCCGGCCGCGGCCCCCTCAACGACATAGCCAAGGCCATCGTCGACAACCACTGATGGCCCGCAACATCTCCCGCAGCCCCTACTCGGGATCCGGACGAGGCGCTCCCATGGCGGCCATGACGCCCCGGAAGATGCACGTGTTGTCCATGTATCGGCCGCGAACGGGGTCGGTCTTGTCGGCGAATCGGTCAAACAGGTCGCTGCCGGCCCCTCTGCAGTAGAACGGGACGAGCGAATTCGTATGTGATGTGCTGTGCCATTCCACGGCCGGGTCCTTGCCTGGGCCGTTGTTCACAATGGGATTCCAGACGGGCCCGCCGTCCTTCTCGCCGGAGTCCGGCCCCGTGAGATAGCCGCACTCATGGTCCGAGGTGACAATCAGGAGCGTCTGCTGCCAGGAGCTGTTTTCGGTCACCCACTGAACGACCCGCGTCACGGCCTCGTTGAAATCGATCTGTTCCTCTATCAGGCGGCCCGCCTGATTGTCATGGCTGGCCCAGTCCACCGCGCCCCCTTCAATCATGAGAAAGAAGCCGTCAGGGTCGTCGTCGAGCACGTTGATCGCGGCCGCCGCCATCTCCGCCAGCGTCGGCACATCCCCATTGAACGGAACCTCAAACGCCCCCGCCTTGCCATTGCCGCTTCGCTTCTGTTGAAGCGTACTGCGCTTCTTTGCAATCGCAATCACCCTGGCCGGTGCCGGGCCCTGCATCAGGGCGCGAATGTCCGCGGCGTCCTGAATGACGGTCCACGGGTCTTTCGAGCCATCGCCGTCGGCGTCGGCGCCCATGACGGTTCCATCCTTGAGGTCCGCCCATGCCGTCTTGCCGCCGACGTACTGGTAGTCCTTCCTCGCCGCCCGCTTGCCGTCGTTGTCGTATTCGGGATGGCCGCAACCCATGATGACCTCGAGCGGGCTTTCGTAGATCATTCTACGGGCAATAGCGTCGTAATTGCTGCGGTTCGCGTCATGCACGGAGAACCCGGCCGGCGTGGCGTGGCTGAATTGAACGCTCGTGATGACGCCCGTCGATTTGCCGCACTCCTCCGCATACGCTATCGCGTGCTTGACCGGGACCTTGTCGGGATTCACGCCGATGGCCTCGTTGTACGACTTGACCCCCGACGACATGGCCGTCGCCGCCGCCGCTGAATCCGTTGCGCCGCTCTTTGAGGCATGACTGAACTTGGCCCATGTCTTGTCCGGATCATAGCCGCCTTTGTGGTTGAAAGTGGACATCCCCAGCCGAACCGGGAACCCTTCATAGACCTGCATCCCCGTCCTGCCGTACTCATACAGACTTGCGGCATCGACATGGCTGTAACCGCACCCGTCGGCGATCATGATAATGACGTTCTTCGCCCTGGGTTCCGCGGCCGACCCCGCGGGCAAGACGCAACCCAAGACGGCGAACGCCGCCATTACCATGAACACCACACTCCTGCGCCTGCCGAACGACTGTCTCATTCCAACTCCTGCCAAGTTATTATTAAACACGCGGGCATCCCCGTCCGGCCGTGCCCAGCCTCNNCAGTGCTGACGAGAATCGCATGACTGAATGGAGCCCGAACATGACGACCCGCATCATCACCCTGATCCTCACAGTCTGCATCTGCCTCTCCATGTATGCCGCCGACGTATCGGACGAATCAGACCTCCGCATCTTCGACGACATCGGGTATACCCAGGATGCTGCCCGTAAGACCTGGCAGCCGATGGAGGGTTCGCCGCCGATCGAGATTGCCCCCTTTGACGGGCGCAAGAGCCTTCTGATGGCCTGCAAGTTCCGCGGCAACCGCGTGGAACGGGCGAGCTGGGACCGCCTTGGTCCTATTGATATGACCGCCTGCGACGGCCTGACATTCCTCTTCCACTGCTCTGACCCCGCTCCCATATCGGGTTTCAGCGTGTACTTCCGCTCCGGCGGGGGCTGGTACTCCGGCCGATTCGATGCGCCGGCCGCCGACGGCTGGACACCCATCCACATCCACAAGAAGAGCTGCTCCACCGAAGGCCAGCCCGCCGGCTGGTCCAAGGTCGACGCCATCCGCATCTCCGCCTGGAAGGCCCGCGAGACCGACACTGCCATCCGCATCGCCCGCCTGGCCCTGTTCGGCGGCCGCGGCCCCATCGTTATCCTCCGCGACGAAACCACCGCCGCCAAATCCGCCGACTCCGCCCGCGAAATCACCCGCTACAGCGAGACCGTCGCCCAGTGCATCGAGCGTGCCGGCCTGGATCACATCGTCCTCAGCGACCGCGACCTTACCGCCGACCGCCTCAAGGACCGCAAGATCCTCATCCTGCCCTACAATCCCCAAGTCCCGCCTGCAACCCTTGACCACATAAAGACTTACCTCGAATCCGGCGGCAAGCTCATCGTCTTCTTCCACATGCCCGGTGGCCTGGAATCACTGACCGCCATTCGGTCCGGCCCGTTCACGCCCCAGCCCCGCCCCGGCTACTTCGCCTCCATCCGCCCGTCCGATACCCCCCTTAAAGCCATGCCCCCCGTCACCGCCCAAGCCTCCTGGAACATCACCGAACCGGCCCCCGCCTCGGACAAGGCCCGCATCGTCGCGTACTGGCACTCCGACGACGGCCGCTCCACCGGCAAACCCGCCATCGCCGCCAGCGACACCGCCATCTTCTACTCCCACATCCTCATCCCGGACGACCTGCCCAACAAGAGCCTCCTGCTACTGGCAATGGTCGGCCACTTGGCCCCCGACCTCTGGCAATCCGCCGCCGACAGCAAAATTGCCCAGATTGCCCAAGTGGCCCACTATACCAAGTTAGCGCCGGCTCTGGCCGACCTCAAATCCCGCGCCGCCGGCCGCAAGATCGCTCTCGACGCCCTCGATGAGGCCGAGAAGCTCGCCACGAAGGCCAAATCCCACCGCGCCGCCAACGAGTTCAGCGAAGCCATTCTCACCGCCCAATCCGCCCGAGCCGCCATGATCGACGCCTGGTGCGCCGTCCAGACCGCCCGGCCCAACGAGCACCGCGCCTTCTGGTGCCATTCGGCCTTTGGTGTCGAGGGCATGACCTGGAACCAAGCCATCAAGACGCTCGCCGATAACGGCTTCACCGCCATCCTGCCGAACATGCTCTGGGCCGGCGTCGCCTACTACCCCAGCAACACACTGCCCACCCACGCCTCCGTCGCCGAAAGAGGCGACCAGATACAGCTCTGCCTCGACGCCTGCCGCAAGTACAACGTCCAATGCCACGTCTGGAAGGTCAACTACAACATGGGCTGGGCCGCCGACCGCGCCTTCATGCAGAAGATGAAAGACGCCGCCCGCACCCAGGTCAGTTTCAGCGGCGCCGCCGAAGAACGCTGGCTGTGCCCCTCACACCCCGACAACCAGACCCTTGAAGTCGAATCGATGCTGGAAGTCGCCCGCAAGTACCCCGTCGATGGCCTGCACTTCGACTACATCCGCTACCCCGACCGTGACCACTGCTTCTGCCCCGGCTGCCGCTCCCGCTTCGAGGCCCGCATAGGCCGCAAGATCGCCAAATGGCCGGCGGACACGCGCAACGATCCGAACGTCGAACAACTATGGCTCGACTTCCGCCGCGACCAGATCACACGTGTCGTCGCCGAAGTCGCAAGACGCGCCCGCGAAATCCGCCCTGGTATCAAGGTCTCCGCCGCAGTCTTTCAGAACTGGCCCAGCCACCGCGACGCCATCGGCCAGGATTGGAGGCTCTGGTGCGAGCGAGGCTACCTGGACTTTGTCTGCCCGATGAACTACACCGAACAGGCCTCCCATTTCCATCGCATGACCGAAAACCAACTCGAATGGGCCGCCGGTGTGCCCGTCTATCCCGGTATTGGCCTGAGCACTTGGCCGGACCGCACGGACATCTGCCGCCTCATCGACCAGATCAATGCCGCTCGGACCCTGAACACCGGCGGCTTCACTATCTTCAACTACGCCCGCCCCGAAGCCGCCGAGGTCGTGCCCGGGCTCGGCCTGGCCATGACCGCACGGCGAGCGGAGTGAATCGCCCGTGTGTCTATCGGCCCAGTCCGGCGCTATCATGAACGCAGACGCCGTCTATGCCGTCGGCGGACGCGATTATGCATCGACGCCCCTATCCCCGTGGTCGCCCTGCTACCACGCCGCCAGCTCTCCGACAAGCTCCTCGACGAGGTCCTTCATGGTCACGATGCCGATCGGCCGAGCCTGGCCGGCGAGTCCGCGGTGCTCCACGAGGACAATTGGATGGCCCCGGCGGCGCATCAACTCGATGGCGTGCGTAACCGACGTTTCAGCCGCGAGCCGGTGAATCGGTTTGACTAGAGGCTGTAAGTCCGCGAGGTTGCCGCCATCCGCCAGTGCATCGTAGATATTCAGGTAGCCGATGATATGATCCGGCCGTCCCTCATAGACCGGCAAGCGGGTGAACGGATGCTCACGCAGGACTTTCAACAGTCCGTCCCTGCCACATGTCACGTCCACCGTTTCGACACGCCCCAGCGGCGTCATGACCGCACGAAGCGGCGTGTGGGGAATCGTCGCCAGCCGCCCGACGATATCCGCCTGCACATGACTCAACAACCCCTCCTCCCGGCTTTCAGCCAGAATCGCCCGGATATGCTGTTTCGGTGTCCCCGAAACGAGATTCGTCGACGACCGCTCCGAACCCACCACTTTCGCGAACAGGTCCGATACCGCCTTCAATACGCCAATCACTCCGGACCACTGTAATACCCTGTGCGACACGAAGAGCACCGGCCCCGCATACGGCATGAGCGTATCCGCCCGATACAAGAACAGGCTTTTCGGAATCATCTCGGCAAAGACAAAAAACACCGGCGCCGTCACCGCCGTTGTCAACGCCTCGGCGGTGCTTGTGTCGGTCACCACTCGAAGCAGCAACGCCATGACGGCGCTTGTGGCGACATAATTCGCCAGGTTGTTGCCGATGAGCGTCGCCAGCAGTAACCCAGGACCGTCCGCAATCGCCTTGCCCAGCAGTCTGTAGGAGAATGACCGTTTCTCGATTCCGATGCGAAGTCGGACACGGCTCAATCGATACAAACCCGTCTCGGCTCCGGAGAATACGAAGCTCAAGAAGCCCGTCACAACCAGTATCCAAATCAACAGCATCTCACGACCCCTGACCGCTGCCCGGCCATATTGTCATGACCACCGTATCGACACGACGTTTGTGCATCCGCTCCACCCGAAAGCGAAGGTGTTTCCATTGCGCCTCGTCCCCCTGATGCGGGATCCGCCCAAGGACGAATGTCACCAATCCGCCCACTGTCGTCGCACGGACCTCCTCCAGGTCCAGCCCGAACGCCTCGGCCCAGTCGTGAATCGGTGTGGACCCGCTCAATCGATAGGTGAATGGTCCGATCGTCTCCGGTTCGGCCGGCGATTCCCCTGCGCGATCCATATCGCCGATCAGCTCCTCCACCACGTCCTCCAGCTCCACGCACCCCGCCAGCCCTCCGTATTCGTCCACGACAACCGCCATGTCCGTTCGGCTCCGGCGGAAATGCTCCAGCAACTGCTCCACCGACTGTTGCTCCGGCACAAAGTGGGCCGGATGAACGAGTGTGTCCGGATTCGTTTCGGAGTGCAACAGGACATCGCGTAGATATACTATACCAACCACATCGTCTCTTGTCTTGCCGTATACCCCTATCTTCGTCATCCGCCGCCGCCGCATCGTCGAGATGATGTCCTCCCGCGAGGCCCGCACTGAACACATCGCCATGTCCACCCGCGGCTCCATCACGTGGCGAACCTTGAGATGGCCCAGTTCGACGATCTCGTACAGCAGGCGGTTTTCGTCGTCTGAGATCAGTCCCCTCTTGCGGATGTGCTCCATGAGCACCTTCAAGTCGCCCGTGGTCGCCTGTCGGGCCCACCGGCGGCGTCCCAGAATCAACCCCAGAATCGGACCCACCAATAGAATACGAAAGGTCGCCACGATGGGCCCCAGA
>DDXG01000279.1 GCA_002347125.1 Phycisphaerales bacterium UBA2266 | reverse complement strand
GGCAGGATTCGAACCTGCGACCTCCGGGTTATGGGCCCGACGAGCTACCAGACTGCTCTACCCCGCGATCAAGGTCATTTTGTCTGAGAACTTCTGGCGACGATTTGCATCAAACCGCCCAATGGTCAGTATATCACACGACGAGGCAGCCTGCAAGAGGCCATTCTTCGAAAAACTATAGATTCTCACGGATTCTTGCCGCGAGAGCCTCAATCCGGCCTTGTGGATACCTATACGCCGGCCAATTCGGGAAGATACCGTCGCCCGTGTGGCGCGGAATGATATGAAAATGCACGTGTTCGACCAATTGCCCGGCCGCCCGCCCGTTATTGCAGAGAGTGTTGTAACCGTCGGCGTTCACCGCAGCCACAACACCCCGAGCAACCTTGCCCAGACGCGAGCAGAACGCTGCCAATACGCCTTCCGGACAATCGTCAATGCGGGCATAGTGCCGCTTGGGGATCAATAAGGTATGCCCATCGCTAAGCGGACCGACATCCAAGAATGCCAGAACGGCCTCGTCCTCATAGACTCTGGCTGTGGGGATGCTACCGGCCACCATCTTGCAGAATATGCATTCGCCCTGATTCATCCAAGCCCCCGCTACTAACAAAACACACCGCCAAGGCAAAAACGCTGATTCGCCAATGTCGGGTTGCCTTCAACCGCCGATGGACTCGTTGATCACGACTTGTCCGGAGCCGTGCCGGTTTCCTGTGTGTCAACACGCTGGGGCGATGCCTCCGCCTCATCCCTCTGGGGTTCGGTGCCTGTATCGGCCAAGGCGTCCGCCACTTTCGGCTCCGCCGTCGCAGTCGCAGGCTCGGCCCGGGTATGCGGCCGCTTCCTGGCGACTCTACGCTTCTTCTTCGGGCCTTCATCGGCCCCGAGCAGTTGCAGCAGAACAAGCTGTCCGTTATCACCGAGACGCCGCTGAGACAGGCGGACGATGCGAGTATAGCCGCCCGCCCTGTCAAGGTACCGCGGGCCCAGGTCGCTGAACAGCTTACCGACGACGGTGCCTTTGCGAACGGGTTTGCCATCCACGGTCTCGACGATATCACGGTCACCAAGCATGGATATGGCCTGGCGACGGGCTGCCAGTGTACCCTTCTTGGCCACGGTGATCAGTCTCTCGGCAAAGGGCTTGACCTCTTTGGCCTTCTCGATCGTTGTGGATATGGTTTCGTGCTCGAACAGCGAGGCAGCCATATTACGCCGCATGGCGAGACGGTGTGCGCTCGTTCGACTCAACTTACGTCCAGCTACTTTATGACGCATAAGCTCACATTCCTTACCAACTGGGGCGTGCGACACCGGAGGCGTCTGTCAGCCCTGGGCGCCGGCGGCCGGCGCCTCTTTCTTCAAGTACTTGTCAACGTCCTGCATGCCCAGCGAGAGCCCGATGTCCGCAAGCTTCCGTTTGATTTCCCGCAGCGAGGTCTTGCCGAAACTGCGAATCTTGAGCAACTCGCCTTCTTCCATGGAAGCGAGTTGTCCGACCAGCTCGATCTTGGCCGAATCCAGACAGTTGCTGGCCCTGACACTCAACTCAAGCTCCTGAATGGGCATGTTCAGCTTCTGGACGAGTTCTTCATCCAGGGTTTCCTCTTCGACGGCCTCGGAGAAGCGTGAAGCCACCGTCTCATCACCGAGTTCGGCATACTGAACAAATGGATTCACATGTTTTCTGAGGATTTTGGCGGCCTCGACCAGCGCCATCTCCGGCGAAACCGTTCCGTTGGTCCAGACCTCAATGATAAGCTTGTCGTAGTTGGTCTTCTGGCCGACACGCGTATCCTCAGTGCTGTACCGGACGCGTGTGACGGGGGAGTAGACAGCATCGAGTAGAATGCGTCCGATCTCCTGGTCAAAACGGTCGCTGTCGGCGGTTCGTTCAGAGGCGGGCACATATCCGCGGCCGCTCTCGACGACCATTTCCATCTCGAACTTCACGTCCTGAGTCAATGTGACCAGCACCTGATTCTTGCTGAAAATCTCAATAGCCGGATCGGCGATGATATGGGCCGCGGTAACGGTGCCGGCCTTCTGGACCGAGACCTTCATGATCTTGGGGCCCTCGCCGTTGAGGCGGACAATCAGGTTCTTCACATTCAGCACGATATCCGTCACGTCCTCCATCACGCCCGTGATGGAGCTGAACTCGTGGCTGACCCCCGCGATCTTGATGGACGTAACCGCGCTGCCCTCGAGCGAGGAAAGCAACACACGCCTCAGGCTGTTGCCGATGGTTGTGCCGAACCCTCGTTCGAAAGGCTCGACGCTGAATCGGCCATAAGTATCGCTCGAAACATTCGCGTCCCGTTCGACACGAGTCGGCAACTCCAGACCTCGCCACGTAACTCGCATACAGGCCTCCGATCTAAAAAAGACCAAAACTTATTGTCAAAGGACGGCGGCAGGCTTTCCGAAGCCGACATACCCCTGATGTTCCACGAATAGCCGTCGCGTCGACCACTGCCGCTGCGCCGGCGTCAAAAATAGCTCCTGCTGGAATTCGCATTATCTGGAGCAGAACTCGACAACCAATTGCTCCTCGACGGGAATCTGTACGTCTTCACGCGACGGCATCGCCACGACGGTGGCCTCCGCCGTTTCACGGGACAGTTGCAGCCAGTTCTGCACCGTGAAATTCGGGTTGCTTTCGAGCTGCTGCTTCACAAGCTTCAGACTGCGGTCCGATCTCTTCACGGCAATCTTGTCGCCGAGGCTGACGGTGAAGTCGGGGATATCGACCTTCCGGCCGTTGACATGGATATGGCCGTGCGCGATGATGAGCCTGGCGGCCTTTCTGGACGGCGCGAAGTTCAGCTTGTATATGACGTTGTCCAGGCGGCGTTCGAGCAATTGCAGCAGGGTCTGGCCCGTGTTGCCCTTGCCGCGTTCGGCCTCATGGAAGTACCGCATGAACTGCTTTTCGAGCAGGCCGTAATGCCTCTTGACCTTTTGTTTCTCGCGAAGCCGGACGCCGTAATCGCTCTGGCGGGGCCGCCGCCAGCCGTGCATTCCCGGCGCCAGATTCCGCTGGCGTTTTTCGACCTGACATTTCGCCGTTTCACACTTGACGCCTTTAAGGAAAAGCTTCATGCCTTCCCGGCGGCAGACTCTGCAGGATGGACCCAAATAACGTCCCATGTGTTCACTTGTCTCCAAAAACCTACGTCGGAATCGATATCGACCGCGTTCGCACCGTCTATTTGCATTGCCTAGACACGTCTTCGCTTCGGCGGCCTGCAGCCGTTGTGCGGCAACGGCGTCACGTCTTCGATGGCCGTGATCCGCAGACCGGCCGACTGCAACGCGGAAATCGCCGACTCCCGCCCGGAGCCGGGACCGTTGACTCGGATTTCAACCTCACGGACACCGCTGCGCATCGCGGCGCCGGCGCAACGCTGAGCCGCCTGCTGGGCCGCGAACGGGGTGCTCTTTCGCGATCCCTTGAAACCCACACATCCGGCGCTGCTGCGGCAGAGGGTGTCGCCATCCACGTCCGTGATGGTAATCAGGGTGTTGTTGAACGTGGCCTTGATATGCACGATGGCGCGGGCCACATTCTTCTTGATCTTCTTCTTCGTACTCTTCGCCATGATGGGTTCCTACCAATCTGCCGACACCAGGCCGCCGGCGTATCCACGTCGGTCAGGGCCTTATCGACTCTCTTTTACGCCCTTCTTGCCGGCGACGGTCTTACGCGGCCCCTTACGGGTGCGCGCGTTGCTCTGGGTGCACTGTCCACGAACAGGAAGTCCGCGACGGTGCCGGATGCCGCGGTAACAGGCGATATCCCGCAGCCGTGCGATGTTCTGCGACACCTGCCGGCGAAGTTGGCCGCCAACGAGGTAGCTGCGGTCGATAATCTGGGTGACTCGACTCAGTTCGTCCTCGGTCAACGTGCCGGCCTTTGCGGACTTCTCGATCTTGGCCTCCTTAAGAATCTGCTCGGAGGTAAACCGGCCGATCCCGTGAATATAAGTCAGCGAGATCCAGATCGACTTGTCGTTCGGAATATCAACACCAACGATACGCGGCATAGCGTCTCCTTTTCGTCTCGGGGGGGGCTCAGCCCTGGCGCTGTTTGTGCCGTGCGTTCGTGCAGATCACCCGCACGACGCCCTTGCGACGAACAATCTTACAGTTTTCACAGATACGTTTTACAGAACTTCTGACTTTCATCTTATCAGTCCGTCCAATGGGCCGACTTTGAGGACCCGCCGTACCGCCCGGCAACCGCCGGACGCTGCGACACTACTGCCGCAGAACAATGCGCCCGCGATTCAGGTCGTACGGCGACATCTCAACAACAACGCCGTCGCCGGGCAGGATTCGGATGAAATGCATTCGCATCTTGCCCGAAACATGCGCCAGAACCTTGTGGCCGTTTTCAAGCTCCACGCGGAACATCGCATTTGGCAGGGCCTCAATGACTTTGGCCTCTAATCTGATTGTCTCCTTCTTTGCCATACTTCAAGCGTGCTGAAAGACCGCGGTCGGCAGCGGTCACGGCTCTTGTGTCAGTATCTCACAGCCGCCGCGGACGACCGCAATCGTATGTTCAAAATGCGCCGAGCATTTTCCGTCGGCCGTCACAACAGTCCATCCGTTGCGAAGCGTCCTGACGGCGTGGCCCCCGGCATTGATCATCGGCTCCACGGCAAGAACCATGCCCTCAGCCAGCAGAATATCATCGACCAGGAGTTCGCGGCTGACAAAGTTCGGCACACGCGGCTCTTCGTGCATTCGCGTGCCGATGCCATGGCCCACAAAATCACGGACGACGGAAAACCCCGCCGCCTCCGCGTAACTCTGCATATCGCGGGCAACTCGGGACCACTTCAGCCCCGGGGCGGCCTTGTCAATCGCGATCTCAAGGACCCGCCGGGTGACGTCCATCAGTCGCCGACGGTCCGCCGAGACTTCGCCGATGGCCATCGTTACGGCGGCATCCCCGCAGTAGCCGTTCAGTCGGACACCGAAGTCAACGCTCAGAATATCGCCGCTTCGGAGAACCGTATCCTGCGAGGGAATACCGTGGACAACCTCATGGTTGACCGAGGCGCAGATGACGCCGGGAAAAGGCTGTCCGGCGCCGGGATTACGTACTCCTTTGAACAGGGGTTCGGCCCCGGCCGCGAGGGTCATCTCCGCGGCAATCCGGTCCAGCCGGCCTGTGCTCACGCCCGGCTCTGCAATATCTTGAAGTTTTGAAAGAACATCGGCTACCACCACGCCGGCCCGTCGCATCAACTCGATTTCTCTGCGGCTGCGAAGCGTTATAGCCATTACTGTCTCTCGATCATGCCGGCCGGCTACGATACGGCCAGACCATCGAGTATTTCAAACACGGCCTCCGCGACATCATCGACATCGCGGTCTGCATCGACACTGTGCACCGTGCCACTGTTCGCATAGTAATCCACCACGGGCCGCGTCTGCTCGTGGTAGGCGTTCAGACGGTTCGCAACGACCGCGGCCGTATCATCCGGCCGCTGAACCAGTTGGGCGCCGTCATGATCGCAAATATCTTTGTTTTTTGGTTTGAGGTTCGTCACGTGATAGACCGCGCCGCACTTCGGGCAACTGCGCCGCCCCGTGATCCGGTCGGTGATGATCCTGTCATCCACCGTCAGATTGATAACCGCGTCGATACTGCGCCCTGCAGCATCGAGGGCCTTGTCCAACTCGATCCCCTGATTGACGGTCCTGGGAAAACCGTCGAGAATGAAACCCGCTTCGGGGGCCTCGGCAATCGCCTTGCTCATCATGCGCACGATCAGTTCGTCCGGAACCAGCGCGCCGGCATCCATGTAACTCTGGGCCTTCTTGCCCAGCTCGGTGCCCTCGGAGCGGTTCCTCCGGAGCAGGTCGCCGCTCGACAAATGCAGCAACCCGTAGCGATCCACGATTTTCTTGCACTGGGTCCCTTTGCCGGCGCCCGGCGCTCCCAGGAGAATCACTCTCATGCATACGCTCCTTTGATTCGCCCGCTCGACGAGAAACCTTCGTAGCTTCGCATCAGCAGATTGGCCTCGATCTTCTGGACCAGGTCGAGCGAAACGCTCACCACAATCAGCAATCCGGTGCCTCCGAGAAACGCGGAAACCCGCCAGTCGACGCCCAGGAATACGGTGATGCCGGAGGGCACCACGGCGATGATGGCGAGGAACGACGCGCCAAAGTACGTGATCCGCGTCATGACCGTCTCCAGATACTCCGCCGTCCGACGGCCCGGTCGAAGACCTGGAATGAAGGCGCCGTTATCCCGCAGATTCTTCGCCATCTCCTTGGGCTGGAATTGCACCGTGACCCAGAAGTAGGCGAAGAGGAATATCAAGAGCATGTACAGGAAATTGTACACGAACGCATCGTGCGCAAATGCATCCTGTATCTGTTGGAAGAAGTCGGACCGCCCCAGCACGGGGATGCTGTCAAGCCAGCTCAGGATAATGGGCGGAAACATCATGAAGCTCGACGCAAAAATGATCGGCATCACGCCGCCGTGGTTGACCCGCAGCGGCAGGTAATGCCGCTGACCGCCATAGACCCGCCGGCCACGCATCTGCTTGGCCTGCTGGATCGGGATGCGTCGCTGACCCTGCGTAATCAGGATGGCGCCGGCAATGACAAAGACAAATGCGGCCGCCAGAAGGATCAGCTTCGCGGGTCCGACGTCGCTGGCCTGCGCATTGACGCTCAGATCCACACGGCTCCAAAGCGTCTGGACAGCCCAGGGCATCCTCGAAAGGATACCCGCCATAATGATCAGGCTGATGCCGTTGCCGATGCCGTACTCATCGATCTGCTCGCCGAGCCACATCAGAAAGATCGTCCCGGCCGTCATTCCCGCAACACCCATGATCATGGCCTGCACGTACATGCCCGGATACGTCAGCCCGTCGCCGCCGAGGAGCTTCATGAACATAATCGACTGTAGCACGCATATGAACACCGTGAGGTAACGCGTGTACTCTTGTATCTTCTTATAACCCGTCTGGCCCTCCTGGCGGAGCTTCTTGAGGGCGGGGATCACTTCTCCCAGGAGCATCAGGATAATCGACGCCGTGATATAAGGCATGATGCCCAGACCGAAAAGGCTGCTCTGCTCAAGCGTGCCGCCGGTGAACATCTGCATGTATTCGGTGGCCCTGCCGATGGGCGATTCGGAGCCGCGGGATTCGGCCATCTGCCGCACCTTGTCGTGCTCGAACCCGGGCACGGGGATGTGGAAACCGACCCGGTAGATAATCAGCAGCGCAAGGGTAAAGAGGATCTTGTTACGAAGATCCTTGATTCTGAACACGTTAATGACTGCCGAGATCATCCTTCTGCTTTCCGATACGCACTTAGTGAAATCGTTCGCAGGCGGTCTCAGGAACCGCTCGCCTTTTTCCTGGCATCACCCTGCAAAGAAACAGCCTCACCACCACATCCTACGATCTTCTGCTCGGCGCTCCTGCTGAACCTGTGCACCGTAACAAACAGCTTCTTCGTGAGCTGGCCGTCGCCGAGCACCTTGACCTTGCTGCGGACACTGCCGATCAAACCGGCGGCGGACAACTCGTCCACGCCGACCTTGGCGCCGTCGTCGAACCGCTCCAGTTGCCAGACGTTGATCACCTCGCAGCGCTGCTCGAACGCCGCGTTGCTGAATCCCCGCTTGGGGATCCGGCGGAACAGAGGCATCTGGCCGCCCTCGTACAGCGAACTCGACCGAGCCCCGGCCCTGCTGCCGCTGCCCTTGTGGCCTCGACCCGAGGTTTTCCCGTGCCCGGACCCGATGCCGCGGCCGACCCGCCTGCGAGCTTTGTGTTTGCCGACGACCGAAGTTATTTCATGACTCAACATGTAGATCACCCGAGTATGCAAAAAGGTCTATATCAACCGTTGATCGTCACCCCGCGCAGAGCCTCGATTTCCTCCTTGTTTCGAAGTTTCCGCAGCCCGTTGAGCGTGGCCTTGACGACGTTCTTGGGGGATGTGCTTCCGTAGATCTTCGTGAGCACATCCTGCACGCCCGCGTATTCGAGGACGGCCCGCGCACTCGAGCCGGCGATGACGCCCGTTCCGGGGCTGGCTGGAACCAGCGTAATCCGGGTGGCCCGGTATCGTCCGTGAATCTCGTGCGGCAGCGTCTTGCCGTCGAGGGCGACGCTGTGCATCGCCTTCTTGGCGTCCTTGATCCCCTTCTCAACCGCAAGCGGGACCTCATTGGCCTTGCCGTAGCCGACACCCACGTTCCCGGCCCGGTCACCCACGACCACGAGCGCTGCAAAACTGAACCGCCGACCGCCTTTGACGACCTTCGAACATCGGTACACCTTAACGACGGTGTCCTCAAGAGGTCTTTCTTCTTGCTCAGCTAGATGTGGTGTTTCGAGTGCCAATTTAATCCTCGATTCTCAAGCATGGTTTCATCAAAAAGCCAAGCCGGCCTTTCTCGCCGCGTCCGCGAGCGCCTTGACCCTGCCGTGAAACCGGTATCGGTTCCTGTCAAAACAGACACACTTGATCCCAACGCCCAGGGCCCGCTTGGCGATGGCCTCGCCCACGGCCTCGGCGGCTCTGCGGTTCGATCCGCGCGGCAGTTGATCGCGAAGTCCTTTGGCCTTGGTGCCGGCGGACACCAGCGTCGCACCGGCCGTGTCGTCCACGATCTGAACATAGATATGCCGGTTCGACCGGAAGATGGACAAACGGGGCCGTTCGGGGGTGCCCACGACCTTCTTACGCACATGTTGCCTGCGCCGCAGCGCCGCTTTTTCGATTTTCTTGCTAATCATAATAACGACCGATTTCCATTACGCGCCACCGGATGCGAACGCCTTGCCGACCTTGCGCTGCACGTGCTCGTCGGCATAACGAAGGCCCTTGCCCTTGTAAGGCTCCGGAGGTCTGATCTTGCGAATGTTCGCCGCAAACTGTCCAACCAGGTGCTTGTCGATCCCGGCCACACTGAACTTGGCGGGCACATCATTCCCGCGGGTGGCCGGCACTTCGATGTTCACCTTGATGCCCGTGGGAATGGGCAGTTCCACGGGATGGCAGAAGCCGATCTGCAGCACGAGCGTGGGCCCCTGCTCCTTGATGTTGTAGCCGGTTCCGTAAAGCTCCATCTTCTTCTCAAAGCCCCGGCTCACACCCATCACCATATTGCTCAGCAGCGCACGCATCGTTCCATGCAACTGCTTGTGCCAACGGCTTTCCGGCTGGTCGTTGATGACCATGATCTGCCGGTCGTCCACACGGACTCTGATGTCCGGATGCACGTCCAGCGTCAGGTTGCCGAGCGGGCCGCTGGCCTTCACCATCTGGCCCTTCTGCTCAACCTTCACACCCTGGGGAACATCTATCGGTTTTTTTCCAACACGACTCATCAGCTCACCGTACAAAGAATCTCGCCGCCGATCTTGCTCTCGCGGCAGTTTCTGTCACTCATTACGCCTCTGCTCGTGGAGACAATCACCACGCCCATACCGCCCAACACCCTGGGCAGATCATCGACGCCGCGATACACGCGGCAACCGGGCTTGCTGGTCCGCTGGATGTCGGAGATCACCGAGTTGCCCTCTTCATCGTACTTCAGGGTCACCCGGAGAATATCCTGGGGTTTGGTCTCAATACGGTCGAAGCCCTCAATGTAGCCTTCTTCCTTGAGGACCTTGGCAATGCCCTCGCAGATCTTCGATGCATTGATGTTGACCTGCGGTTTGCCCACGCGGGCCGCATTTCGAATCCGCGTCAGCATATCGGCTATAGGATCGCTCCACGTCATAATCTCATGCCTCTTGAACAGTGTACGTGCCCGGCGGCAGCACTACCAGCTGGCCTTCTTCACACCGGGGATCTTGCCTTCATTCGCCAGCGTCCTGAAACAGATCCGGCAAACCTTGAATTTGCGATAGACCGCCTTGGATCGTCCGCAGAGCTGGCAGCGGGTATACCGCCGGACTCTGAACTTCTGCTTCTGCTGTGCCTTGTGTTCCAGCGCTTTCGTTGACATTCAAACGCTCCAAAATCCGTCAGGCGGCTCGCCCGGGTCGTCCCGCAGCCGCATTCTAGGCATCGGTTTCTTTTTTGAAGGGCATACCGAACAGAGCCAGCATCTTTCGCGCCTCCTCATCGGTATGGGCCGTTGTCACAAACGTTATGTTCATTCCTTGCTGAAACTCGATGGCCACCGGGTTGATCTCCGGAAAGACACTTTGTTCGATCAGCCCCATCGAGTAATTGCCGCGTCCGTCGAACCCGTTCGGGTTAAGCCCGCGGAAGTCGCGCACCCGGGGAACGGCCAGATTGATGAGGCGGTCCATGAATTCATACATCCGCACGCCCCGTAGCGTAACCTTCAGGCCGGTCTGCTGACCCTCGCGCACCTTGAAGTTCGACACGCTCTTCTTGGCCTTGCAGACCATGGGCAGTTGTCCGGCGATCATCGTCAATTCCTTGCGGGCAGACTCCAGGAACTTCTTGTCCTGCACCGCCTTGCCGATACCCATCGAGATAACCACCTTGACCATTTTCGGGACAGCCATCACGTTGGTGTAGCCAAACTCCCGCGTCAGGTCCGGGACGATCTTTGATTTATAGAGGTCTCTTAAACGCGCCATGGTATTTCTTCTTCAAGTCCTGCTGTTCAATCCTCGGGGCCTTGGCCGACGCTGTGCCCCGCCGTCGCGGCTCAGTCCAGGACCGCGCCGTCGGTTGTCACCCGCTTCTTCCTGCCTGCGGCGTCCACCTCATAGCGAACCCGCCGACCCTTGGAACTGCGGGTGCTCAGGGGCAGCACATTGCTCATGTGAATCGGCTGCTCCACGCTGATCCGGCCGCCCTGGGGGTTCTTCTTGGAGGGACGCACATGCTTCTTGGCGATGTTGTGACCCTGAACGATGACCCTGTTCTTTTCCGGGAGCACGCGAAGCACTTTTCCGGTCGCCCCCTTGTGGTCGCCGGCGATTATCTGAACCGTCATGCCTTTTTTTATGTGCAGAGCCATGATGCTTTTCAACCTGTCCTGAATCGTTTGTCCGTCAAACCACTTCGCCGGCCAGCGAGATGATCTTCATATAGTTCTTCTCGCGGAGTTCGCGAGCCACCGCCCCGAAGATGCGCGTGCCGATCGGGTTGCCGTCGGCGTCGATCATCACGGCCGCATTGCTGTCGAATCTCACATAACTGCCGTCCGACCGCTTAATCGGGGCCTTCGTGCGGATGATGACGCACTTATGTACTTTCTTGTCGTCGAGTTGACACGTAGGCAGGGATTTCTTGATCGCCACGCACACAATATCCCCGACCGAAGCCTTCGGCCGCGTAAACTTGCCCCGGGCCGACCCCTTGCCGAGAACCTTTATACACAGCGCCGACTTGACACCGGAGTTGTCGGCGATGTCCAACATTGTTTCCTGCTGAATCATAACGTCATCTCGTTACACGTAGAAACCCGGCCGGTCAGACCATCACGGCCTTCTGAGCCACCTTCACCACACGCCAGCTCTTCGTCTTGCTCATCGGCCGGCACTCGGCAATCTCCACCGTATCCCCGAGGCCCGCCAATTCGTGCTCATCATGCACACCGAGCCTGGTCCGGCGGCGGATGTACTTATTGTACTTCGGGTGCTTGATCCGGTACTGGATTTCCACCCGGATGCTCTTCTTGCCGCTGATGCTCTTGACGACACCTGTCAGAGTTTTCTGTCTATTCTCCTGCACCGTCTGTATCCCATCAAAATCGACTGCGAGCTGTCACCTTAGTTCTTCAATTCAACTTCGTGCATAATGGTCTTGATGCGGGCGATATCGCGCCGCGTGTTGCCCACGGCCTTGGAGTTCTCCAGCTTCTCCGTCACGGCCTGGCTGCGCAAGTCGAACAGATGCTTCTGGAGGTCATCCAGTTTTCCCTGCAACTCGTCGATACTCATCTCACGGTAATTTCTGGCCTTCATTGATGACTCCCCTGCTACAGCGAGTGCCTGCGCTTGACGAACCGGCACCGAACCGGCATCTTGTGAGCGACGCGGACGAGCGCCTGTTTGGCCACGTCCTCTTCCACGCCGCCGATCTCGAAACACACCTGGCCGGGCCGGACCCTTGCCACCCAGAACTCGGGCTCGCCCTTGCCCTTGCCCATTCGTGTTTCCAGCGGCTTGGCGCTGACCGGCTTGTGCGGGAATATCCGCATGTAGACCTTGCCCTCGCGCCGCAGGAAGTGCGTAGCCGCGACGCGACCGGCTTCAATCTGCCGCGCCGTAATCCAACTCGGTTCGAGAACCTGCAAACCGAACTCGCCGAACGCAACATAATTGCATCGAGCGGCATTGCCCCGAACGCGACCGCGCTGACTCTTGCGGTGCTTCACTCTTTTGGGCATCATCGCCATAGCTGTATACTTTCGAAAAAGCGTCCTGTAATAATCCTGTTCCTAAGATGCCTGGTCCTCGGCGGACACAGGCACATCAGTCGCCCCGGCGGCCGGGGCCGGGGCCGGCGTCGGCGTCGGCGTGCCCTCGGAAGCCCGCGCCGGACGAGCCTCTCTCGATGACCTTCCGCCCCTGGGCGCCGCCGGACCCTCGTCGCCGCGTCGCGGAGGCCTTCTCCGACGCTGAAGGGATGGCGTCAACTCCTCGCCGAACTTGCCTTTGTAAATCCATACCTTGATGCCGATCGCTCCATACGTTGTGCGAGCCACCGAAATGGCGTAGTCAACATTGGCGTCGAGCGTATGGAGCGGAATGCTGCCCATCTTCTGCGTTTCCTGCCGGGCCATTTCCGAGCCGGCCAGCCTGCCGGAGCAGATGATCTTGACACCCTTGGCCCCTGCGTTCATCGCCGACTCACAGTACTGTTTCATGGTGCGGCGGAACGACGCCCGCTTGCCCAACTGCTCGGCGATGGCCTGACCCACCAGCGCGGCATTCAGGTCCGGCTCCTTGATTTCGATGACATTGACGCTGACCTTGCGCCCGGTAAGATTCTCCAACTCCTCCCGCAGCTTGTCCACCTCGCCGCCCCGCGGCCCGATGACAATACCCGGCCGAGCGCTGTGCAGCGTGACCTGCACCTCGTTTCGCGTCCGAACGATCTCCGTCTTCGCCACCGCGCCCTTGGGCATACTCCGGTTATACTTGGCGTCTACGTAATCACGGACCTTCTGGTCCTCCACGAGGAACTCTCCGTACATGGCCTTCGGAGCATACCACGTGCTCTGCCACCCGAGGGTAACTCCCGTTCTGAAGCCGATTGGCGAGGTTTTCTGACCCATAGCTTACTCTTATTCAGTCTCTATTCGATCCGGGTTTTCACGCTTCCGTTACTGAAATGTGAATATGACAGGCCTTCTTGCGAATCGGATGCGCGCGGCCGCGGTCCTTCGCAATCCACCGCTTGGTCCCGATGCGGATCCCCGCCTCGTCAACGCGGGCCTCGCACACATACAGCTTGTCGACGTCGGCCTGCTGTTCGTCCGCGTCGGCGACCGCCGCCTTCAGCACCTTGGTCACCATGCTTGCGGCGCGCTTGTTCGTGAACGCCAGAGTGTCCAGAGCGTCCTGAACGTCCAGCCCGGCGATCAATTGCGTAACGAGCCGGACCTTCCGGGCGCTCATCGGCGCGAAACGGTAGGTAGACTCCCAGTCCACCAACTCATTGCGCTCGACATTCAGCGCAGAGGCCAGCCGCCGAATGTCCTCGGCCTCAGGCTGCGGCCTGAACAGACCTCGCTGCCAGTTCTTCACCGCCGAACATGCCTTGGCTTCGTCGAAGCTGCCCCGCGCCAGATGTCCGGCCAGGGCCGTCGCACTGACGTTGTTGTCGGCACACAGTTGTCTGAGTTTCGTAGCGCTTAGCATAGCTCACATCTCGTGGTATCGTTTGACAGTCAGCTTTCCACGATCCTTACTTGATCTTCTTGCTGGAGTGCCCTCGGAACGTCCGTGTCGGAGAGAACTCGCCGAGCTTGTGCCCGACCATATCCTCGGTGACGAACACCTTGTTGAAAACCTTGCCGTTGTGGACGAGGAACGTATAACCGACGAATTCGGGAACGATCGTGCACCGTCTGGCCCAGGTCTTGATCGGCTCCTTGGCGCCGGTCTGCATCTGCCTGTTGACCTTGGCGAACAACTTGTCTTCAACAAACGGGCCTTTTTTAAGAGATCGGCTCATATTCAACTCTCATAATGGACCCGGCGCGGCCGGCGATGGCTTTCGGCCGCACCCCGGCCGGACTTACAGGGTCAATTGACCCTGCCTCTTGTTCTTGCGTCTGCGGATGATCCTCTTGTTGCTCGTGTTTCTTGGATTGCGTGTCTTGCCGCCCTTGGCGAGCACGCCGGTCGGCGAACAGGGGTGCCGCCCGCCGTTGGCGCGGCCTTCACCGCCGCCCATCGGATGAGACACCGGATTCTGGGCCTTGCCTCGAACATGCGGCCGACGGCCCATGTGGCGCTGGCGGCCGGCCTTGCCGATGCGCACATTCTGGTGGTCTGGATTGCTCAGCCGGCCGATGGTCGCCCGGCATTCCTTGCGCAACATACGCATCTCGCCGCTCGGCAGCACGATGGTTACCCAATCGCCCTCTTTGGCGACGATGCGTGCCGCATTGCCGGCGCCGCGGACGAGCTTGCCGCCCTGCCCGGCCGTCATCTCGATGTTGTGGATTTCCAGGCCCGCCGGAATCGACCAGAGCGGCATGGCGTTGCCGATCTTCGGCTCGCAGGATTCGCCGCTCTCAACCACCTCACCGACCGTGATCCCATGGGGAGCCAGAATATAGCGCTTCTCCCCGTCGAGATAATGCACCAGCGAAATGAAGCAATTGCGGTTAGGATCATACTCGACCGTCGCAACCTTCGCCGGCACGCCGTCTTTCCTCCGCTTGAAGTCGATAATGCGGTAGATTCGCCGCGCGCCGCCCCCACGGAAACGAACCGTCGTCATGCCGCTGTGATTGCGCCCACCGCTCTTCTTGATTCGCATGCACAGCGACTTCTCCGGCTTGGAAGTCGTCAGTTCAGCGTAATCATTGACTGAGCTGTTACGGCGTCCCGCACTTGTTGGTCTGTAGATTCGAACACCCATATCATGTACTCGCTATCTGAGAATTAGAACAAGTCAATGTGGTAGTCCGCATGTAGATAGACAATCGCCTTCTTCCAGCCGGCGGTCCGGCCGATGTGCCTGCCGCGACGACGCTGCTTGCCCAGTCGATTCGCCGTGTGGACCTTCTTGACCTTCACGCTATACAGCCGCTCCACGGCGTTGCGAATCTGCGTCTTGTTCGCATGGGAGTTCACCTCGAACGTGTATGCACTCCGCGTACTGGCAAAGTGCATACCCTGCTCGGTCACCAGCGGTCGAACAATAATGTTGTAGTCGTCCATAAAGACCTGTCCTATGTCAAGAGGGTCGCGCCGGCGACGCGGCCGCAAACGGCCTTAATCACACCTGGTCCTGATTGCCTTCGCCCGCCGAGTCCTTCCCCAGAACCGACAGCAGGGCATCCTTGGTAAACAGCATCTTGCGGTGGCTGCAAATATCGCCCGCGTTCAACTGCGAGACGGGCATCACCGCGAGCTTGCGGATATTGCGCGCCGACCTGTATACGTTCTCATCGAAACCCGCCAGCGTCACCAGACAACTGCGGTCGATCTTGAGATTGCTGAGAATCCCCGCAAAATCCTTCGTCCGTGGCGCGGCAAACTCCAGCTTGTCCACCACGACGACATCCTGATTCAACATCTTGGCCAGGATAGCCGAGTTGCGGGCCATCTGCCGCTGCTTCTTCGGCATCCGCTGGCTGAAATCCCGCGCCGCTTTGGCGAATGTCATTCCCCCGCCGACACGCTTACCCGTCCGGATGTTGCCGACGCGGGCGTTGCCGGTGCCTTTCTGCTTGAAAAGCTTGCGGTCGGACCCCGCAACCATACCACGGCCCTTGGTCACGGAAGTGCCGAGACGCTTATTCGCATGGTACATCACGATCGCCTGCTTGAGCAGCGGATATCGGACGGCGCCTCCGAGAAGCGCCTCATCAACCGTCAGGCTCTCGATTTCCTGACCATCCTTATTGTAAACGGGCAACTGAATCATCGCTAGAGTTCCGTCTGGAGTACTTACGCCTTCTTTGAGCACCGGACAATACAGTAACCATCCGGGGGGCCCGGCACCGGACCCTTCACCACCAGCAGATTGTTCTGGTCGTCGATGGACACCAGCGGGTGATTGCGGGTCGTCACCCGCACATTGCCCATCTGCCCGCCCATGCGTTTGCCCTTCTTCGCCCCGCCGCTTCGCCCCGCGTTCGATGCGGTGCCCGCCTGCGAGCCCGGCGCCCGGTGCTTGCGTTCCGTGCCGTGCGACGCCGGAAAACCGCCGAAGCCGTGCCGCTTCATTGGTCCGGCAAAGCCCTTACCCTTGTTCGTGCCGATGATGTCTACGAACTTGATGTCGGCGAACGACGCGACTGTCACCGAATCTCCAATTCGGCATCCCGGCTCGGCCCCCGCCGGCAAACGCATCTCCCGAACAAACCGCTTGGGCACGGTGCCCGCCCCGCGAGCATGCCCGACGGCCGGCCTCTTTCGCCGCGCCGGTTTGATATCATCGTAACCGAGCTGAACGGCGGTATAGCCGTCGCTTTCCACCGTCTTGACCTGCAGGACGCTGCACGGACCGGCCTGGATCACCGTAACCGGGATCATCTTGCCCGATGCGTCGTAGATCCGCGTCATTCCAACCTTTTTTCCCAGTATCATAGGCATCGTAGCCGCCTCGTCTTTCTCTCGAAACCGTCAACCGGTCAGGCTTTGATCCTAACAAAAACGCCCGCGGGAACGACGAGTCGGTTCAGGACCTCGACCGTGCGGGCGTTCGCCTCGTGGATGTCAATCAGACGCTTGTGCGTCCGCAACTCAAACTGCTCCCGGGATTTCTTGTCGATGTGAGGGCTGCGAAGCACTGTATACCGCTCAATCCGTGTCGGCAGCGGGATCGGACCGCTCACGCGAGCGTTGGTCTTCCTGGCGTGCTCCACGATCTCCTTCGCCGAGGAATCCAGCGCCCGGTGGTCGTACGCCTCCATTCTGATTCGAATTCTTTCGGTTTCCGTCGCCATAGT
The DNA here is from genome assembly GCA_002347125.1 of Phycisphaerales bacterium UBA2266. GTDB lineage: Bacteria > Planctomycetota > Phycisphaerae > Sedimentisphaerales > Anaerobacaceae > UBA2266. The sequence goes on along the minus strand of DDXG01000279.1, from coordinate 2,510 downwards.
CCTACCTCAGCGTCGCCGTCTCTGTAGAGACAGCTTCCGCAAAGCCTTATCACTCAACGTCAACGCTATTTCCAACTCACGACCTGAATAAGGCCGTCAACGGCTCAGAGCCACCGCCCGGATACCCGCCCTTGCGGCTCACGCCGGCGGTGTCTGCTGTGTCTTGTGGCAGGCAAGGCCTCTGCCCGATACCGGGTCGCCGTGTCGCGACCCCGGCGACGGGCGCCTTCCTTAATGCTTCTGGGCCGACCTGATTCCCAGGTCCGCCGGGGCCGGACACGCCCCGACACCCATACTCAAGAACAAAACAACCGTCCTTGACGCCTCATTGTTTAGATGTGCCACAGCCCAACTGGGTTACGCAAAGCCGTCCTTGGCGATGCTCGCTACGGCTGAAAAAGTTGAAGTTTAGCAGGCCCCCAAAAGCCTGTCAACGAAATGTCACAAAATTCCTGCCAAAAACAAAAAAAACACCACCCCTACAGAGTAATCTCATTGGCCAGTTGCTCCGGCACCTTCTCATAGGTGTATGGCTCCATTGTGAACGTCCCACGCCCGCCCGTGGCACTGCGAAGATCATTGGAATACCCGAACATCTCTGCCAGAGGCACGTTCGCGTCGATGACCCGCATATTGCCGTGCAGCCGGCAGTCCGTTATCAGGCCTCGCCTGCCCATCAAATTGCCCTGAACGACCCCAAAATGAGCCTCTGGAACCACAATTTGCACACGCATAACCGGCTCCAGGAGCACCGGACCGGCATTCTCGACGGCTTTGCTCAGCGCGATCGACCCAGCCTGCTCAAACGCCAGGTCCGAGGAGTCGACCGAATGAAATGAGCCATCCACGAGGGTGATACGAAGTCCGATAACCGGATAACCCGCCAGAACGCCGCTGCCCAAGGCATCCCGACAGCCCCTCTCGACCGAAGGAACGTACTCCCGTGGCACCGCATCGCCCCCGGCAACACTGATAAACTCGGTTTCCCGGCTCCAGTGCCCGCCTTCATCCATGAGCGGCTCGACTTCCAGGACCACGTGCCCATACTGCCCGTGGCCCCCCGTCTGATGCACAAACTTGCCTTCCCCTCTGGCTGGGTGGGAAATCGCCTCCTTGTAGGCCACACGGGGTTTGCCCACCCGGACGTCGATCTTCCGCTCGTGAACCAGCTTGTGCTGGAGGATTTCCAGGTGCAGTTCGCCCATTCCCGCAATAATGGTCTGGCCTGTCTCAGGGTCCAGCTTGCACTCAAAAGTGGGGTCTTCCCGCCGCAGGTCCGCCAGCGCCTCGCCCAGTTTGGCCTTCTCGGCGGCCGTTCGAGGCTCGATGGACATACTGATAACCGTGTGCGGAAATGTGATACTGGGCAACATGACCGGCTTCTTCGGATCGCAGATCGTATCGCCGGTCAACGTCTGTTTGAGTCCGACGACCGCCACGATATCGCCGGCGCCTGCCGAATCCAGCAGTCTCCGATCGTTGGCGTGCATCTCGAAGAGGCGCGTGATATTCTCACGCTTATCCCGATTGGGGTTGAGCACCCTCGTTCCGGGTTTGAGTGTTCCCTGATAGATGCGCAGGAAGGACAGGTCGCCATGTGCGTCGGCGGTAATCTTGAACGCCAGGGCAACAAGGGGCCGCTTGGGGTCGCACTTGACCTCCATCTCCACCTTCTCCTGGCCCGGCTTGTGCCCGGCCAGGGGCGGCTTATCGAGCGGAGAGGGCAAAAGGGCCACCACACCATCCAGCAGCCGCTGGACACCGATGTACTTCAGCGCCGAGCCGGCGAAAACGGGGTGAAGCTCTCCGGCAATGACGCCCTTTCGGATCGCCGCATAGATCATCTCCCTCGTGGGCGTCTGGTCGTGAAGGTAGGCCGCCATCAGCTCTTCGCTGTACTCGGAAGCCTTCTCCAGCATCTGATCGCGGTATCCCTTCGCCGCAGCGAGCAACTCCATCGGGATGCCCTGCTCCACGAAGGTCGCCCCCATCTTCTCCGTCTGATAGAACACGGCCTGCATGGAGACAAGATCGATGATCCCGCGGAATGAGTCATCAGCGCCTATGGGCAACTGCATCACAACCGGATGGGCCAGCAGCTTGTCGCGAATACTCTCGACGCTCATCTCGAAGTCGGCGCCGATCTTGTCCATCTTATTGATGAAACACAGACAGGGCAGACCATACTTCTGGCCCTGCCGCCATACAGTCTCGCTCTGGGCCTGAACCCCTTCGCTGGCGTCAAAAACGGCCACGGCGCCGTCGAGAACGCGAAGAGACCGCTCGACCTCGGCTGTGAAGTCGATGTGACCGGGTGTGTCAATCAGGTTGATATCATGGCCCTTCCAGGGGCATCGGGTGGCCGCCGAAGTGATGGTGATGCCCCGCTTTTGCTCCTGCTCCATGTAGTCCATCACGGCGGTGCCGTCATGAACCTCCCCCATTTTGTACGTCTTGCCCGTGTAGTACAGAATCCGCTCGGTCACCGTCGTCTTGCCGGCGTCGATGTG
>DDXG01000127.1 GCA_002347125.1 Phycisphaerales bacterium UBA2266 | reverse complement strand
CCTGGGTTCTACGGATCCGAACAGCGGGTACAAGTTCGCGGTGGAGTTGAATTCGAAGGGAGCGGCCCTGGAGCGGGCGACGTTCAGCGAGTTCAATGACCGCAAGCGGGAGGATGCGAAGCCTCTGGACTTTCTGCGGCCGGTCGAGGCAGGCCGTGCGCCCGTGATGTCGATGGCCAATCGCGGGCTGGTCCTGCTCGATGAGAACCTTCAGTTGGGACTCGATGCACTGAATTGGCGGGCGTTGGATGCGGAGTCCGCCGATGGGGCGGCGTTTGAGGCGGTGATCCGGGATGGACAGGAGCGCGACATTGTGCGCCTGGTCAAGACGTATGAAGTCGTGCGCGACAGCTACCTGATGAATTGCACCCTGGCGCTGGAGAATCTCGACGGCCAGGCGCGTCGCGTGCGAGTGTTCATGAGCGGGCCGGTCGGTCCGGGGCGGGAGGAGTTCCGCACCGATGCGCGGAGCACGGTGGCGGGTTTCCGCGGGTCCGACGGCGCGTTGATGAGCGTGCGGCGCGATATCAAGAAGCTTCGCAAGGGTGACCTGAAGCATCGGCGGTTGATTTCGGACGTGGCCGGTGCGAAGTTGCTGTGGGTGGCGGCGACGAACAAGTATTTTGCCGCAATCGCGGTTCCGCGGCCCCAGGCCGGAGCCGAGTACGCCGAATGGCTCGCGGAGCGGGCCGGCCGGGCCTACAATCCCGATGGGGATGACAAGTTCAACACCGGCGATGAGACAGTGGGCGTGGACCTTCGCCTGGCCGATGTGGAGCTGGCCGCCGCCGGGCAGGACGGCAGCGCGAGATCATACGAGTTCGATCTGTATCTGGGACCGAAGGACAAGAGCCTTTTCGATAAGGACCCGCGGTATCGCGAACTGGGATTTGTCGAGACGATTGACTTCATGGCGTGCTGCTGTCCGGCGTCCGTCATCCGGCCTCTGGCGTTCGGAATTCTCTGGCTGATGAAGATGATGTACGGCGTCATCGGTAACTACGGCGTGGTGATCATCATCTTCGTGTTCATCGTGCGGGCCCTGCTGCACCCGATTACGAAACACAGCCAGGTTCAGATGAGCAAGTTCTCGAAGCTCCAGCCGAAGATGGAGGAGATCAAGAAGAAGTACGCCAACAACAAGGCGGAAATGCAGAAGCAGATGATGGAGCTGACGCGCGAGGGGGGCGCCGCCCCGATCATGGGAATGCTGCCGATGTTCGTGCAGATGCCGATCTGGATTGCGCTGTACAGCGCCATCTACGCCAGCATCGACCTGCGGGGGGCGGCGTTTCTGCCGTTCTGGATCACGGATCTGTCGATGCCGGACGCATTGTTCACGTGGTCTCCCGTGACGGTGCCGCTGCTGGGCTGGCGGATTTCCTCATTGAACGTGCTGCCGCTGCTGATGGGTGTGGCGTTCTACCTGCAGCAGAAGCTGATGCCGAGCCAGTCGGCGCAGACGGCGACGAATCCGCAGATCGCGCAGCAGCAGAAGATGATGATGATCATGATGCCCATCATGTTCCCGCTGATGCTGTACACGGCGCCGTCCGGGCTGAATCTGTATATCATGGCGAGCACCTTCGCCGGCGTGATCGAGCAGTATTTCATCCGCAAGCACATCCGGGAACGCGACGAGGCCGAGTCCGAAGGGAAGGTCGCGGTGACGGCCAAGACGGGCGGCAAAATCAAGAAGAAGAAACCCAAGCCCTTCTTCAAGTACTAAGTGAATCAAAGGGGTCCGGTACATTTCCTGCGGGAGGGGCGGCAGGGAGGCTGTATGGGCGGACTGCGCAGAGAATGTACCGAACTCCTTGGTCCGCTCACTTCTTTTTGACGTTTGCTTTGTCGTTTTGCATTTTGATGTTACTTCGATGGTTGGGGACCTCAATGATACGATTGTGGCGGTCGCCGGCGTCGGCGGCGCGCGGGTGATAGTCCGCGTGTCGGGTGATGCGGCCCTGGGCGTCTGCGGGCGGGTTCTAGCCGAACCGCTGGGTGAGCCGGCCCGCGGCATCTACGCCCGACGGATTCGCCCGGCGGCGGGCCTGGAGATCGACGTGCGGCTGTATGTATTCCGGGCGCCGCGGTCCTATACGGGCCAGGACGTCGTGGAGATTCACTTCGCCGGTTCCCGCGTGGTGGCCGAGGCGGTGGTGACGGCCCTCCTGGAGGCCGGCGCGGCGGTTCGCACGGCCGGGCCGGGGGAATTCACCGCGCGGGCCTATCTCAACGGCAAGATGGACCTGTCGCAGGCCGAGGCGGTCGCCGAGCTGGTGGCCGGCTCCAACCGGTTCCAGTTGGCCGCGGCGCAGCGGCTGCTCGCCGGGCGCCTCAGCGAGACGGCCGCGGCGCTGCGCGAGCAGATGCTGGATGTCTTGAGCCTGGTCGAGGCGGCCTTGGACTTCAGCCAGGAGAATATCGAGTTCATCACGCGCGACCAGGCTGCCGGGCGGCTCCGCCGGGTTCGCCAAGCGCTGGCGCAATTGCTGGCCGGCAGCATTCAATATGAGGCGGCCGTGAGCATGCCGTCGGTCGGGATCGCCGGCGCGCCGAACGCGGGCAAGAGCAGCCTGCTCAACGCCCTGCTGGGCCGGCGCCGCAGCATCGTCTCACAGCGGCCCCGCACGACCCGCGACGTGTTGAGCGGGCCGCTGGCGCTTGGCCGCGGCCAGTGCGTGCTGTTCGACTGCGCGGGGCTGGTCGTCGACTGCGAAGGGATTCTCGATGAGCTGGCGCAGGCGGCCGCGATCGGGGCCTTGAGCCATGCGGACGCAGTGGTGTTTTGCGTGGATGCGTCGAAGGGTGAATATGCGGAGGATCTGCGCGTGCGGGCCCTGGTAGGCTGCGAGCGGGTGATCTACGCGGCGACGAAGGCCGACCTGGTTGACGGCGGGACGCTGCTCAGTCGATTGCAGATGTTGGAGCAGAGGTTCGGTGGGGCGTTTACGGCCGTGTCGGCGATTTCGGGCGATGGGTTGGAGGCATTGAAGGCGCGCGTGGATGGCGAGGTGGTTGCCGCGTCTCGGGTGGCCGGCGATGGGGGCGGTGAAACTGTCGTGCTGACGGCGCGGCATCGGGCGGCCGTCAGCGACGCGACCGAGGATATCGACCGGGCGATGGAGGAATTGGCCGACGGCCGCGACGAGGTCGCGGCCATGCTGCTCCGCTCGGCCCATCAGTCGCTGACGGCCATAGAAGCTCCCGGCGGCGGAAACATCGACGAGCAGGTCCTCAGCCGTATCTTCGGCCGCTTCTGCATTGGCAAGTAATTGCCAAGCCGCGCATTTCACAGGGCCCCGATGGGCCGACCACGGGGGGTTGTCCCTTACCGGTCCTTGGCTTCGAATTCGGCGTCGATGACGTCGCTGTCGACCTTTCGCTTGGCCTCGGCGGGTTCAGGGCCCTCGGCGGGCTGTGGGCCGGGGCCGGCGGCGGCGCGCTTCTTGGCGGCCTCTTCGTAGAGGGTCTTGCCCAGTTCCTGCGTCGCGTCGCCCAGCCGCTCCATGGCCTTTCGGATGGCGTCGCCGTCTTCGCCCTTGAGGACCTCCTTGAGGTTGTTCAGCGCGTTCTCGATGTTGCCGCGGGTCTCGGCGGTAACCTTGTCACCGTGCTCCTTGAGCGTCTTCTCGGTGGAGTAGACGACCTGGTCGGCCTGGTTCTTGAGGTCGATCACTTCGCGTTTCTTCTTGTCTTCGGCGGCATGGGCCTCGGCGTCGCGCGTCATCTTCTTGATCTCGTCTTCACCGAGTCCCGAACTGGACTTGATCTCGATGGACTGCTGCTTGCCCGTTCCGAGGTCCTTGGCCGAGACGTGCAGGNNGTTGGCGTCGATGTCGAAGGCGACTTCGATCTGCGGCACGCCTCGCGGGGCCGGCGGGATGTCGGTCAACTGGAAGCGCCCGAGGGTGCGGTTGTCGCGGGCGAATTCGCGTTCGCCCTGGAGAACGTGGATATCGACGGTCGTCTGGCCGTCGGCGGCGGTGGAGAAGATCTCCTTTTTGCTGGTCGGGATGGTCGTGTTGCGCTCGATCAGCCGCGTGCTGACGCCGCCGAGCGTCTCGACGCCCAGCGACAGCGGCGTGACGTCCAGCAGGAGGATGTCCTTGACGCCCGCGTCCCCGGCGAGCACGGCGCCCTGAATGGCGGCGCCGAGGGCGACCACTTCATCGGGGTTGATGCTCTTGTTCGGGTCCTTCTTGAAGAGTTCCTTGGCGATGGCCTGCACCCGCGGAATCCGCGTGGAGCCGCCGACCAGAAGCACCTCGTCGATTTCGTCCGCCGAGAGCTTCTTGTCCTGCATGGCCTGAACGCAGGGTCTCTTGAGCCGCTCGAAGATGGGTTCGGCCAGGGCCTCGAACTTGCTGCGGCTGATGGTGATCTGCATGTGTTTGGGGCCGGAGGCGTCGGCCGTGATGAAGGGCAGATTGATGGTGCTCTCGAGCTGCGTGCTCAGTTCGCACTTGGCCTTCTCCGCCGCCTCGCGCAGACGCTGATGCGCCATCGGGTCTTCGCGCAGATCAATGCCCTCTTTCTTCTTGAACTCGTCGGCGAGATAGTTAATGAGCGCCTCGTCGAGGTCGTCGCCGCCCAGATGCGTGTCGCCGTTGGTGGACTTCAC
>DDXG01000038.1 GCA_002347125.1 Phycisphaerales bacterium UBA2266 | reverse complement strand
GCCGACGGCAAGCTCGTCGGCAAGGAGCACAAGGCGGCACAGGCCTATCTGTGGCCTATCGGCCACAACGTGCGGCCGGCGGCTCAGTCGCTGGGTATCCGCTACTGCACCGATTGCCATTCCACGAAAGAAGGGTTCTTCTTCGGAAAGGTGGCGATCAGCGGGCCGATTGGGGCGGTGCGCGGGACCACGGCGGACATGGCGACGTTCGCGGGCGTCGATCCGACATTGACGAAGCTGTTTGCGATGTCGTTTGTCTTTCGGCCGATGATGAAGATCGTCGCGACGGCGGCATGCGGGGTCATTGCGCTGGTGCTGTTGCTGTTCGCCTTGAAGGCTCTGGGCGTGGTGGTCGCCGCGATTGTCGGTAAAGACTAATTCTCAAGTAAAGGAATACTGCGATCATGTTCCGTACTGTGTCGATAGCGGGTTTTGTGGCGTTGGCGGTTGCGATTGTCGTTCACGCGGTTTCATGCAAGCCGGCCAAGGGTGCCAAGTCGGCGTCCATGTGCGGAGCCGGTCCTCTGATCGCCGCATTGGGTAAACTCGCGGGTTTTGTCGCGGTGGCGAGTTTTGTGGTGCTCATCGTAACCGGTTTCTGGCCGCAGATCATCTTGAAGGAGGCCATTAACGGGTACGGTCTGATGCTGCATGCGACGGCGGCACCCGTGTTTATCGCGTGTATCGCGGCCCTGGCGGTACTGGGGGCGGATTCCAACCGTCTCGACAAGTGCTACCTGCCGTGGCTCAATAAGCTGCTCCGTCGCAAGGGCGGTGACGGCGAGGCGCCGGAGCGGTTCGAGCTTTCGCGCAAGGTCTGCTTCTGGCTGATACTGATGCTGGCCCTGCCGCTGGCGATGTCGATTGTGCTGAGTATGCTGCCGCTGTTCGGCACGCACATGCAGGAGGTGATGGCCGAGGTGCACCGGTATTCGGCGCTGGCGATCTCACTGGTGATGATCTTCGGCATGTACCTGTACGTGCGGGCGCGTGCGTAGCGGCACGATCGCCCGGCGGCCTAACAAGTCAATGGATCCGACCTGTCCGGGCGGTGCCGTCGGGATAGGTCGGACGTGTATTTTGACAAGGAGAGGTGTGCGCCATGGACAAGGTGAAAGTCGCGGTTGTGGGGCTGGGTTTCGGGGCGGAGTTCATTCCCATTTATCAGAGGCATCCCAATGCGGAGTGCTACGCCATCTGTCAGCGGGACCAGGCCAATCTCAATAAGATCGGCGACCAGTTCGGGATCGAGCGGCGTTTCACGCGATTCGAGGATCTGCTGAGCCTCGACGAACTGGACGCGATTCATGTCGTCACGCCCATTGCGGACCATGCCTGGATGAGCATCGAGTCGCTGCGGGCCGGCAAACACACCGCCAGCACCGTGCCGATGGCGACGACTGTGGAGGAGTGCCTGGGCATTGCCAGGGCACGGGCCGAGTCGGGCAAGGTGTACATGATGATGGAGACGGCCGTGTACACGCGGGAGTTCCTGTACGCCAGGGAACTTGTGAAGACGGGAAAGCTGGGCAAGATACAGTTTCTGCGAGGCTCGCACCAGCAGAACATGGGGCTGCCGGGTTGGCCGGGGTACTGGTACGGCTTTCCGCCGATGCACTACGCGACCCATGCGGTCAGCCCTCTGCTGTGCATCTCAGGGACCCAGGCCGAGTCGGTCGTCTGCTACGGCTCCGGGCGGATCAACGATGAATACGCGCAGAAGTACAACTCGCCGTTTGCCGTCGAGACGGCTTTGGTGAAGCTGCGGGATTCGGACCTGGCCTGCGAGGTGACGCGGTCGCTGTTCGATACGATCCGCCAGTATCGCGAGAGCTTCGATGTCTACGGGACCAAGCTGTCGTTCGAGTGGGAGCAGACCGCCGGCGGCGGCTGCGTGGTCTATTCCGGCTACGAAGACGCCGAACGCGTGGAAATCCCCGACTACGGGCATCTTCTGCCGAAGGAGATTGCGCCGTTCACCGGTCACGGCGTCTACGACGATGAGCACGAGCACACCTCGTTCATCCAGGGGTCCGGGCACGGGGGCTCGCACCCGCACCTGGTGCATGAGTTCGTTCGGGCGATCGTCGAGGGGCGAGAGTCGGCCGCGGACGCTAAAACGGCAGCCAACTGGACGATGACGGGCATCTGCGCCCATGAGTCGGCGAGCAATGGCGGCAAGCTGATTACGATCCCGCGGCTGTAGCGGCGGCCCCGGAGGGTGGATGGGCGGTGAATGGAAGGTTGCTTTTGCCGTCTCGCGTGGTAGTATTTGGACGGTTTCTCACGGCTCGGCGGTGTCGTCGAGACCGGGCGCTCAGGCGTAACGAAAGACAGTAAGGAGAAAGAAATCATGAGTAATGGACTGCTGCCGGATTATGTCAGAATGGCCAAGCCGAATCCGCCGGCGAATCGTGCGCCGTGGTACAAGAATACGGCACCGACGTATGCGGGCATCATGCTGTGGTTTGTGTTCTGGCATGAAGTGCCATTGGGGAGTGGGCTGAAGGGAGCATCCGCCGCGGCCAAGTTCAGCGAGTTCGCGGGAGGAACCCTGAGTCAGGGAATCATGGTTGCTTTGGGTGGCCTGATTCTTGCAGCACTGCTCTGTCATTTTCTCTTCTACCTTGTGCCAGGGTTGCTTGGCATGCAGACCGGTCTGCCCCTGTACATCGTCGGGACGTCCACGTATGGCGCGCAAGGCGGCTTTCTGATGCCGGGATTTCTGATGGGCGTGCTGCAGTTCGGATGGCTGAGTGTGAACGCGTTTTTCTCTGCATGGCTGCTCTGTGCACCCTTTGGCAAGGGACCTGGAACGCTGCCTCATGCGGTCGTAGTGATTATCTGGGCTGCTGCGGCGGCGTTCATGGGACTCAAGGGCATCCAGTATGTAGCCAGGGTCGCGACATTTCTTCCCGTGATCCCGCTGGCCATTCTCGTGATTCTCGCACTCTCCACCATCGGTGGGTTAGGCGGCTTCGATCGCAACGCCTTGATGCAGGCAGGGCAGACGGTCACTGTCGAATTGACAAGTGCGGAGATTGCGGCTGAAGCCAAGGCGACGGGGGTCGACGTGGAGCATGTTGAAAAGACGAAATCCATTGCAGCCAAGCCGCCGCTGGAAGTCTTTGGCGTCCTGGCGTTGATAGCGACGTACGTTGTGGGCTTCTTCGCTACGGCCGGCGCTGCGGGCACAGACTTCGGCATGAATAACCGCGACAAGAAGGATGTGCAAATGGGTGGCTTGGTTGGTATTGCCGGCGCTACGGTTCTGGCTGGTGGGCTGTCGCTGCTCATTGTGGCGGGCGCTCATGGCGGTGCCAAGGCAGGCGGAGAGCCGATTGTTCAGACAACGGCCCTGATGTCGAGCATTGTGGGCGGTAGAATGGCCGCCGTTATGTGGTATCTGCTGGCGATTGCGGCGTTCCCGCCTGCATGTTTCTCCTCATTCATCGCGGCAAACAGCTTTAAGACGACGCTTCCGAAGGTTAATCCGTTTGTGTCCTGTGGCCTTGGCACCTTTGTTGCGTGCGTTCTCGCAGTGAGCGGCTGGGCTGGGAACGCCGTGGGTGTCTTTAAGATCATCGGGGCCTCCTTCGGCCCGATCTGTGGGGCGATGATGGTGGATTACTTGCTTTCGGGCAAGAAATGGGCCGGTCCGCGAGCCGGATTCAACCCTGCTGGGTGGATCTCGTGGGCTGTCGGATTTGTCGTCGGCGCGGCTGACTTCATTCCACCGTTGGCAGGGAAGGTGCCCTGTCCACCGATGGCGGCTTTCCTTGTGGGGGCTGTGCTGTATTTTGTGCTGGCCAAGGCGGGGTTGCAGTCGCGGGTTCTTGAGATGCCCGCGGCGGATGCCGCGAAGGGCTAGGACCGGCGTGAGCGATCTCACGGCTGCCTGGCCGTTGCGAAGGTTGTGTTTGACGTGTTCGGCAGGGGTCCGGGGGATCGGGTCCCTGCCGTTTTTTTCGGTGGGGCCCGGCACTGGGGCCGCGGGTGTAAGTGCTTTGCCATGCCAAGCTTAGACCGATGCTGCCGACATGGCCGACAACGCGGTTGGGTGAAGAAAAAAGGCCGCATTTATACTATGGGCGTCCTTGACATCGTCCTATGGCGAGGATAGACTTTGTGCCTTTGCGGACGGCCGGTCAGGCTGCCGCGGAATATGGCGTTGTCGGACCAAGAGTTCAGGAGTTGAAAGGCAAGACCGATGAGAAGAAGTATTGATGAGATATTAAGGGCTTTTGTGATTGGCATGTGCGTCTTGACGCTCTGTCTGTTTTGCTCATGCAAGCAGAAGGAGGAGCCGACGCCCACTCCTGCTCCCGCCCCATCGGGCGATACGGGCGGGGCCGGCAGCGGCTCCGATACGGCCCCACTGGTGGTCGAGGAGCCAAAAGCCGCTGAACCGGCCGTCGAAGAACCCAAGGCCGCTGAGCCGGCGCCTGTGGTCGAGCCAAACGCGGCCGAGCCCAAGGCGGCGGAGCCCGCCGAGCCGGCTGTGCCTGCCGGGATGGCCCCGATTCCGCTGGAGTTGCCCAAGCCCATGTTCGTCGGAACGCCCCAGGATACGAAGGTCGACAATCTTCGTAAGCCGCTGGGCAAGCCCCGCCCGCCGTTTCTGGCGCCTGAGGGCGTGAAGAACGTAGCCCTGGGTAAGCCGGTCTCGGCGACCGATGAAGAGCCGATCATCGGTGAGCTGGATATGGTCACCGACGGCGATAAGGAAGCGGCCGACGGGAGTTATGTCGAGTTGGGACCGTTCGTCCAGAGCGTGACGGTGGACCTGGAGGCCGACTATAAGATTTACGCCGTCGTTGTCTGGCACTATCACAAGCAGGCCCGCGTGTATTATGATGTGATCTGCCAGGTGTCGCAGGACAAGGACTTCGTGACGGGCGTGACCACGTTGTTCAATAACGATATGGACAACTCCGCCGGTCAGGGTATCGGGCAGGATCAGCACTACACCGAGACCAACGAGGGCGAGTTGATCGATGGTAAGGGCGTCGTGGGTCGTTATGTTCGGCTGTACAGCAACGGCAATACGAGCAACGACCTGAACCACTACATCGAAGTCGAGGTTTACGGCAAGCCGGTCGAATGACGAATGCACAACATGCTTCGTCCGCGCGATGGGCGGGCATGTTGTTCAGCCTGTCCGTTGTCGCCGTGATGATCGTTGCGGTTGCGTTTCGGACGCCGCACTTGAAGCAGCGGCCGATGCACGGCGACGAGGCGGTCCATGGAATCAAGTTCGGCGAACTGCTCGAACAGGGCAGGTACGAATACGATCCTTACGACTATCACGGGCCGACGCTCAATTATCTTACGTTGATACCCGCCTGGCTCAGTTCCCGCAAGGGACTGAGCCAGGTTGATGAATGGACGTTACGAATTGTCCCTGTTTTCTTCGGCGTGGCTCTGGCGGTCCTGCCAGTGCTGATTTCGGGGGGTATCGGCCGCAGTGGGGCGATTGTCGCGGGGATGCTTACGGCGGTTTCGCCGTCGATGGTGTACTACAGCCGGTACTATATCCAGGAGATGTTGCTGGTCTGTTTCGGCTTTGCGGCGATTGTGTGCGGCTATCGGTATGTCCGGGGTCGGCGGGCCGCATGGGCGATTGGGGCCGGGGCGTGTATCGGGCTGATGTACGCGACGAAGGAGACTTTCGTTATTGCCGTCGCGGCGGCCGCGGCCGCCATAGCGGCGGCAGTGCTGCTGAAGCGGAAAGAATCGGGCACGGAGCCGGCGGCGAGGGGGTTTCGGGGGTGGGATATCGCATGGGCGATGATCGCGGCGGTAGCCGTGGCGGTGGTGTTCTATAGCTCCTTCTTCACGCATCCGCGGGGGATCGTCGATGCGGTTCGCACGTATGGGACCTACCTGGAGCGGGCCGGTGATAAGCAGATTCATGCGCATCCGTGGGACTACTATCTTCGGATGATTCTATACTGGCGTTACGGGGATGGTCCGGTCTGGAGCGAGGCTTTCATTGCATTGCTGGCGATTGTCGGGGTCGCCGGGGCTTTTCTCAAACCCGAGCGGTCGGGGTTGGACCGCGATTTCGTACGGTTTGCCCTTGTGTACACCGCGTTGATGACGGCGGTCTACTCGGCGATATCCTACAAGACACCGTGGTGCCTGCTGGGGTTCCTTCAGGGGATGATTGTGCTGGCGGGCATCGGTGCGGCGATACTGCTGCGGATATGTTGCTGTATCCCGACGCGGGCGGTGGTGGTTGCACTCGTGGCAGCTGGGTGCGTCCACCTGGGCCGGCAGGCCCATGCGGCGACGGGCGAGTATGACTGCGATCCAAGGAGTCCTTATGTCTATGCACACCCGACGGAGGATGTATTCTTGATTGTCGATGGGGTCGAGCGGGCCGCGGAAGCGCACCGCGACGGCCGCGACATGCCCATCCAGGTGATTATGCCGGGCGCCGATTTCTGGCCTCTGCCGTGGTACATGCGGTCGTTCTCGAAGGTCTACTGGCGCAGCGATGTGGAGCCCAACGAACCGTCGGCGCCGCTGATTCTGGCGTCCCCGGCCGTGGAGCCGGCGCTGCTGCACAAGCTGTATGAGCTGACGCCCTTTGAGAAACGACAGATGTATATGTTCCTGTTTGAGCCGCCATACTACATGTGGCTTCGGCCGGGTATCAAAATGGTCGGCTATGCGCGCCGGGACCTGTGGAATGCCATGAACCAGCCGCCCGCCGAGGCGGTTGAAACGGAGGCGGCACCGTGAGCCAGGCTGATCCGGAGGCGTTGTTCGGGGCCGGATCGCTGGAGTCGATCCCGGATGTACATCGCTTTTCGCACCAGGCGATGGCGACCACGTTCGAGGCGATTTTTCAGTACGACGACGCCTTGTATGCCCGTCAGGCGGCCCAGGCCGCATTCGAAGAGATCGACCGGCTGGAAGCGAGACTGAGCCGATATGTGGAGAACAGCGACATCGCGCGGCTCAACAGCCTGCGGGCGAATACACCCCTACCGGTGGCGATAGAGACCTTCGAATGCCTGGAACTCAGCGCACAGATGTACGAGCAGACGAACGGGGCCTTTGATGTGACGATAGGCACGGTTCTGGATTGCTGGCGGGACGAAAACAAGCAGTTTCGCGTGCCCGGCGACGAGGAACTGGCGACGGCGCGGCGGGTGACGGGGATGGGCCTGATCCATCTGGATGGGTCGGCTTTCACCGTGGAGGTCGAACGAAGCGGGGTGCGCGTGGATCTGGGCGGCATCGGAAAAGGGTATGCCCTTGATCGCGTCGCGGCGCTGCTTCGGGAATGGAGCATCGAGCGGGCATTGATTCACGGTGGATACAGTTCGGTGCTGGCGCTCGATAGACCCCTTGGTGGCGACGAGGGCTGGCCCGTAACTTTCAGCGACCCGGGGAACCGGAGCCGTCGGCTGGCGTCTCTGGGCCTGGTCAACCGGGCGATGAGCGGGTCCGGCGTTCAGAAGGGCAGACATATCATCGACCCTCGGACGGGGCGTCCGGCCGAGGGCAAGTGCGCCGCGTGGGTGTGTGCGGCGGGGGCGGGCCCGGCGGATGCCTTGTCGACGGCCTTCATGGTCATGGGCGTGGAGGAAATCTCGCGGTACTGCCGGCGGCATCGGGACGTGTCGGCTCTGTTGATTGTGGAACGCCAACGCGACGGCCGAGTGTGCCGCGATGTCCTGGATTTCGGGGACTGGCCGGAGGGATGGTTGCGGCTGAATGACGGCGACACGGGCGGATGAGGGCCGGGGGATTGATCAGCTTCTTCTTTCCTGATTCATGGTCTTGCGGATCATGCGCAGCTCGCTGATGAGCGGCCAGGGAGTCCGGGTCAGCGAGAGCCGGCTATCCAGATCGCACTTCCATTCGACGGGGAATTCTTCGATGCGGTAGTCTCTATCCCGGGCCCGAAGGATGATTTCGACGTCGAACATGAAGCCGTCGGTAACGGCGCAGGCGTACAGCTCGCGGGCGACGTGCCCCTTATAGACTTTGAAGCCACATTGGGTATCGGTGAGGTGCCGTGGGATATTGAGGATGTGGTAGACGACCCACTTGAACAATCGAGAGCAAGCTCGGCGGTGCAGCGGCTGGGCCTGCTGGATGTCGCTGTCGATCATCTTGCGCGAGCCGTTGGCGATGTCGCACTGGCCGTCGCGGATCATGTAGATACCCTGAAGGGCATTGCCGTACGGCACGCACAGGCCGCTGTCGGCGAACATGACATAGTCGCCGGTGGAGGCGAGGACTCCGGTGCGGACGGCGGCGCCTTTGCCGCGGTGCGGTTCATAGCGGATGGACAGGAGCTTGACCCCATTGGGCACGGGTGTTTCGCGGGCGACGGCGGCGGTATTATCACTGCTGCAATCGTCGACAACGATGATCTCGCCTTCAAGGCTGTTTCCGGTCAGGAACGCCGCGGCCGCTCGGATATCGCGCGAGATCTTCCTGCTTTCCTCATAGGCCGGTATGACAATCGACAGATCCATAGCAAGCATTCGATGCCGGTCGTCCAGGTGATCAATGCCCGGCGTCGAGCCGCGAGGACGCCATCGGAGCCGGTCCCGAACGAGCCCCGGATGCGCAGTCGCAACGGGGGGGCGAATGCGTCGTATTATACGGATGAGGCCGGGCAAAGCAAGGAACCCGGGCCGCGGGATACGGTTTTTTGCCCGGCCCGTGAAGAATCGTTGCATTGAGCGCGGTATCTGGTATGATAAGGGCGTTGGGGTGGGGGGGGGTAGTTGAAAAGTGCATAGGGGGCGAATGGCTTCGACCGGATGTCGGAGATTCAGGTTGCGTGTCCAGGATGCCGGTTGGCCTGGTTAATCATCCGGTGCTTAAACTTAATTGGCAACTATCAGTTGCGCATGGCCGCCTAATTAGGCGACCCGTCCTGCCGGACTTTGCCTGTGGGTCCGGCAAGGGCGTCAAACAGCAGGCTGGCTGAGTCGGGTTTCCGGACCGATGAGGCGAGAACCTCCCGGAATAGCCGAATCATGAGCCTGTCGCTCGGCGCTTGATGAGGCGAATTTCAATGGAGTGACTACACATGTAGACGCCTGGTTCAAAGCATCACGGGACGGGGGTTCGAATCCCCCCGCCTCCATTTGTGTTGTTTGTCGGGGGATGTGAGCAATGGTGGACTGCCGGGGGGGGGTAGGCCTGTGTGTGAACATCTCTGGGGGCTTGCAGCGGGGACTGTATCGCGGTAAAATACTTGAAACAGCCGCCTTGCCGGGCAGGCAGGGCCGCATTGGATTCGATAGCAGGAGACAACATGACCGCCGAACCCACCAACATCGAGGTTGAGTACGGCCACGATATGACATTTGTGACGTTCCTTGACGAGGAGATTCTCGATGACGCCCAGATCGCCGAGCTTGGGGAACGTCTTCGGCCGGTGGTCCAGCACAACGGCAACGGTGAACTTGTGCTCAATTTCGGCCACGTCCGGTTCATGTCGTCGGCCATGTTGGGCCTGCTGGTGCGGGTACACAAGAATGTCCGAGAATCCGCCGGCCGCCTGAAGCTGTGCAATCTTGATGCGGGCATTCGGAGGGTCTTTGAGATCACGCAACTGAACAAGGTCTTCGATATCTCGTGACGCGCGTGCGGCGTGTCAGCAGGGGGGGGCTGACCGGGTCGGGACGGGGGACTATTGTGCGCCAAACAGACGTTCACTTGTTCGTCACGTGAACACACACAGGGCAGTAGATCGTATACCCCGTAGGACCTATAGACCGAAAGGGGTAGATTTATGGCTAAGACACGATCCAATACGAAGTTGGTTAAGGGCCCCTGGACGAAGAATGACCTTGTTGCACTCAGGAAGCTGTTCGGGAATCAGCCGACGGCCGCAGTGGCCGACAGACTAGGCCGCCCGCTGGACGCGACAAAGAAGAAGGCGTCTCGGCTGGGGCTGCGTAAGAGTCGCAGTTACATGAGATCGCTGGGCCGAAGCTGACCGGACGTTGCCTGGACGCCCGCGGACCGTGGGGACGGCCGGTGGGAGTCTATGGCCGCCCACGGCCGCGCAGAGCGACCGGCACGGACAACGGGAGCTCCAAATCGCTTGACAGGGGCGGTCCAGGGCTGTAATCTGCCCTGTGCGCTGGCGAGGCAGGCCCGTGAGTGGGGCCGTCCTTGGCGGTGCTTATAGCCGTTTTCTTGTCAGGAGTGCCCATTGCGAGTCCTTTCAGGTATACAGCCGTCCGGCCAACTGCATATCGGGAATTTCTTCGGGGCGATGCGCCAGCAGCTTGCCCTGCAGGCCGAGCATGAGTGTTTCTATTTCATCGCGGACTACCACGCGATGACCAGTGGACCGACCCGCGAGCAGTTGGAGCAGCGGGTGCTGGATGTCGCGACGGACTATCTGGCGCTGGGGCTGGACCCCGCGAAAACGGTCTTCTGGCGCCAATCGGACCTGCCGGAGGTGACGGAACTGACCTGGATACTGTCCTGTGTGACCCCGATGGGGCTCCTTCAGCGGTGTGTCAGCTATAAGGACAAGGTGGCGCAGGGGCTGAGCCCGAACCACGGTTTGTTCGCCTACCCGGTTCTGCAGGCGGCCGATATTCTCATCTTCAAGTCCCATCTTGTGCCTGTCGGGGCCGATCAGAAGCAGCATATCGAAGTTACCCGCGACATTGCCCTGCGATTCAATACGACTTACGGGGAGGTGTTGACCATTCCGGAGGAGCGGATTATCGAGTCGGTGGCCGTCGTGCCCGGCCTGGACGGGCGCAAGATGAGCAAGAGCTACGACAATACCTTGGGGATATTCGAGCCGGAGAAGGAGCTTCGCAAGAAGATCATGCGGATTGTGACCGACTCGACGCCGGTTGACCAGCCCAAGGACCCGGACAAGTGCAACGTCTTTGCCCTGTTGAAGCTGGTGGCTGATGCGCAGGAAACGGCCGAGTGGGAGCGCCGTTACAGGCAAGGGCCGATGGGCTACGGTGAGGTCAAGAAGCGGCTGGCCGACCTGATCGTCGAGTTCTTCAGCCCGTATCGCCGGCGACGCAGCGAACTGGAGAACGACTCGGCCTACGTCCGCGGCGTGCTGGCGGACGGGGCGCGCCGGGCCCGGTCCGTGGCGGCCCAGACATTGGCCGAAGTGCGGGCGGCCGTGGGGCTTGGAGGGTAGTCATGGATTATCGCGTGAATTTGGACATCTTCGCCGGGCCGATGGACCTGTTGCTCTACCTGGTCCGCAAGGAAGAGGTCGATATCTACGATATTCCGATCGCCCGGATCACGGAGCAGTATCTGCGGTATGTGGAGATGCTCAAGGACCTGGACGTGGATTTGGCGGGGGATTTCCTGGTGATGGCCTCGACCCTGATGCAGATCAAATCGGCCATGTTGCTGCCCCAGGCGGACCCGGAGGCCGTCGAGGCCGACGACGTCGGCAATCCGCGGGCGGAACTGATCCGCCAGCTTTTGGAGTACAAGCGGTTCAAGGATGCGGCCAACCTCCTCGAAGCGGCGGCCGAGCGGCAAATGCAGCGTCATCCCCGTTCCGACAGTATCATCGACAAGCTCCGACCCAACGCCGAACCGGAACTGGACCTGGACCAGGTGAGCATCTGGGACTTGCTCGATGCCTTTGACCGTATCTGCAAGGCTACCGGGGGAGTGGCCTTCGACATCAGCCATATCAAGGACGATACCCCTATCGATCTCTACCAGATCGAGATCCTGCATCGCCTACAGACGGAAGGACCGCTGACTTTTGAACGCATATTCGAAGGACGCCGGGAGCGTATCGTGATCGTGGGGCGGTTTCTGGCGATGCTGGAGTTGATCCGCGACAGGCTGATCTGGGCGGAGCAGGCCGCCGGTGGCGGCGTGTTTGTGCGGGCGCTGACCGATGAACCGGCTGAGCAGGCCGTGCAGAATGTCATCTTTCGATCTAGCGATGCCCTGGAGGCCGACAAGTCGTCCGCCACGGTGCCGGACCCCCGGGCGGAGGATGCTGAGGACGGCGATGAAGAAATCGAGGCCCTTGAGGAGGCCCTGGAGGATATTGAGACGCTGGAGGACGAACCGGAGACCGTGGCGATTGACGAGACCGTACCCTCGTCGCAGCGTGTCGAGCCGCCGATTCCCATCCGGGAGTTGCCCGCCAGGGGCTCGTCGTCGGCCCGGAAGTCTGAACCGGACCTGGAGCAGGCCGGTTTCGTCCAGAGTCCGCCGTTGGATCTCGCCGATTGACTGTTCCTTGGCCGTTTTCAGTGCGATTGCCCTGTGCTTCCACGGGGTTGCGAGGCAACACTGTCCGCGGACGACCTGTATTGACACAGGCCCCGGACGATGGCATAATCCCCGCTTTGTCTCATTGCGGCAGACAGGGCTTCCCAATGGCGCACAGGATACTGACCAAGCAGCAGCTCTCTGAAAACGTGTTCACGGCCGAAGTCGAGGCCCCGCTGATTGCCCGCGCCCGGCGACCCGGGCAATTCGTTATTGTCAGCGTCAGCGAGGACTATGGCGAGCGGATCCCGCTGACCATTGCCGGGGCGGACCCGGAGAAGGGAACCATACGCCTGATCTGGCAGCGCGTGGGCAAGACCACGGCCGAGATGGCGGATATGCCCGCCGGTGGGCAGCTCGCCAGCATAGCCGGGCCGCTGGGAACGCCGACACACATCGAGAGGTTCGGCACCGTCGTCTGCGTGGGCGGGGGCATCGGCAACGCGCCGTTGCTGCCGATTGTCCAGGCGTTGAAGGACGCCGGAAACACGATTATCAGCATCCTTGGGGCCCGGACGAAGGAGCTGGTCATCCTGGAGGGTGAATTCAGGGCCCTCAGCGACGAGCTTGTCGTGGTGACCGACGACGGCTCTTACGGTCGCAAGGCCCTGGTTACCGAGCCCTTGGAGGAGGTCTGCAGGCGGTCGGACAAGCCTGACCAGGCGTTTGTGATCGGGCCGGCGATTATGATGAAGTTCTGTTGCGATGTGACCCGGCGATACACCGTGCCGACCCAGGTGTCGCTCAATACGATCATGGTGGATGGGACGGGTATGTGTGGGGGCTGCCGCATCGAATACGACGGCCAGGCGAAGTTTGTGTGCGTGGACGGGCCGGAGTTCGACGGGCACAAGGTGAACTTCGACCTGATGATGAAGCGGCTGGCCGGCTACCGCAATCAGGAACGCCAAGCCTACGAGAATTATCGCCGACACCGGTGCCGGATTGGGCTGGAACCCGCCAGGGGTGAGCAGTAAGAAGCGGGGTTATTCGTTTCCAGGATTTTTTGCGTGGACGAAAAGGAAAGACAGAGACTGTTGGATGACCTGCTGGCCCGAGAGGCCAGGGGCCAGTTGAAAGCAGCCGACCGGTATGCGATTCTGCCCCAGTCCATGCCGGAGCAGGACCCGAAGGCCCGGCGACGAAACGTCAGCGAAGTAGCCAGCGGCTATACGGAACTGCAGGCCCGGCTTGAGGCGATGCGGTGTCTCCAGTGCAGGAACGCCCCTTGTGTGGAGGGTTGCCCCGTGCGCATCCGGATCCGGGATTTCGTCTCGGAGATCGCGGCAGGGCGGTATCGCGAGGCGCTGGCGATTATCCGGGAGAACTCGCTGCTGCCGGCGATCTGCGGGCGGGTCTGCCCGCAGGAGAC
>DDXG01000384.1 GCA_002347125.1 Phycisphaerales bacterium UBA2266 | reverse complement strand
TCCAAATCATCCACCACCGCATTCGCAAACCAAGTCCGCGGCCCGGGTTCTTCTCCCTCACGACGTTCGGCGTCAGAATGACATTCAGCATCCCGGGCCGGCTTCCTCACGACCAACCCCGTATACCGCCTATCGACATATCGCGGCGCGTACAGACTCGGCGCGTAGGCCCACGGGAAGCGTCCGGCCGCCTCCAGGAGCGTCGCCGCCCTGCCGATGCCCTGGCGCTTACACTCCAGCAGCAGCCCCGCCAGTTCCACGGCCGCCTCCTCCCCCTCGCCCAACACGAACAGGTCCACGAAATCCGCCATCGGCTCGCAGCAATTGGCCATCCCCCCGCCCGCGACCACCAGCGGCGAATCCTCCCCCCGCTCGGCCGCCCGCACCGCCACCGGCGCCAAATCCAGCATGTTCAGTACGTTCGCATAGCACAGCTCGGTCGTCAGGCTGAACGCCACCACGTCGAAATCCCCCACCGCCGCCTTCGATTCCAGCGTGAAAAGCGGCCTGCCATGCCCCCGCAGGACCGCCTCGGCGTCGGTCCACGGGGCGAACACCCGCTCGGCCGCCACCGACTCCATCCGGTTGAGCACCTCATAGATAATCGCTATCCCCTGGTTACTCATCCCGACTTCGTACACATCAGGAAAACAAAGCGCCACCCGCAACTCGCACGCCCCCAAGTCCTTCCGCACCGCGTTCACCTCCCCCCCCAAATACCGACTAGGCCGCCTCACCAAAGGCAGAAACACCCCCTCCACCCAATCCGCCAGAAGCGTCACATTATCCTTGCCTTGTCGTTTCACTCCCCGATTATACCCCCCGAACGTCCTTCCGCCCACCCCCGTGCCCTATGTCATGCCGGACCCCGATCCGGCACCCGGAAACCGACCACTGCGGCCCGCCTGCCCCACACTCGGCCGGGCACAGTCAGTGACTAGCGGCTCATGGCTCGCCGGTAGTCGAAGGTCGTTAGTCGATGCTGGATAGTCGGTGGTCCTGAACAAATAGGGTGTACAACGTGTTGCACACGCCGGCTTCTGCTTGGCCGGTTCCGGGACCGTGCAGCCGCAGGTCTTCTGGATGTGGGTGATCCTGAGGTTGGTCCGGCCGTCAGCGCAGAATGAGGGCACCGGCGTTGTAGACGATCAGAGTGATGACGTAGGCCATGGCGGTCAGGGCAATCCATTGGAAGAGGGCCCAGCGCCAGCGGCCGGTTTCCTGGCGGGTCATGGCCACGGTGGCGATGCACGGGGCGCTGATGAGGCAGAAAAGCATGATACAGAAGCCCTGGAGGGGTGTGTAGGCCTGCTGTAGCCTTTCACGGAGGCTTTCGGGGTGGTCGTCGGCCTCGCCGACGGCGTAGATGATGCCAAGTTGGGCGACGAACACCTCCTTGGCGGCCATAGCGCCGATCAGCGCGGTGCCCACCTTCCAGTCAAACCCAAGGGGCTTGATGGCCGGGGCCATCGCCCTGCCGACGCGGCCCATGAGCGAACGTTCCAGCCGGACCTGGGCGGCGTGGTCATTATCCATGCCCTGAAGGTCCTCGGCCGCGACGCGCGGGAAGTTCATGGCGAACCAGAGCACAATGGAAATGCCCAGGATCACGGTTCCGGCCTTCTGCAGGTACATCCAGCCGCGATGCCACATGTGGATGCTTACGGCCTTGAAGGTGGGCATGCGATACGGCGGCAGTTCCATGACGAAGTGCGAGGTCTCACCCTTGAGCAGGGTCATACGCAGGGCCTTGGCGCAGATAACCCCCAGGACGATGCCGATGATATACATCAGCCAGAGCATCGGGCCGCGCCACGCGGGGGGAAAGAACGCCGGGATCAGCAGCGCATAGATGGTCAGTCGTGCGCCGCAGCTCATCAGGGGGATGACCAGGATGGTCGTGATGCGGTTGGGGCGGTTCTCCAGGATTCGGGTGCCCATGATGGCCGGGACCGAGCAGCCAAAGCCGATGAGCATGGGTATGAAGCTTTTGCCGTGCAGGCCGATCTTGTGCATGATCCGGTCCATGACGAAGGCGGCGCGGGCCATGTAGCCGGTGTCTTCGAGGACGGCGATGGCCAGGAACAGCAGCAGGATATTGGGCAGAAAGACGATGACCCCCCCTACCCCGCCGATGATCCCGTCGACCAGCAGGGACTTGAGCAGGCTGCTCGCGCCGGCCGGCCACAGAGAGGCAATCGTCGTGCCCAACCCGCTGAAGAGTACTTCCAGCCACCGCATCGGATAGGCGCCGACCTTGAAGGTCAAGAAGAACACGATGTACATGAACATTAGAAAAATGGGCAGCCCAAGGTAGCGATTGGTCAGGATTCGATCTACGGTATCGCTGAGGTCATGGCGCAACTCAACGGTGTTCCGGATGGTCTCCTGGCAGGCGCCGGAGATGAACCCGTATCGGCGTTCGGCAAACACCATTTCCGGTTCTTCGGCGAACAGCGTCTTGAGACGGATGACGGCGGCCTCGACGGTCCGGCGGACATGGCCCGAACACACCTGGGCGTCGATGGCTTTGTCGTTCTCGAGGAGTTTGATGGCCAGCCAGCGGCTGGTGTAGTGGTCGACGAGGACGGGCTCCTCGGCCTTCAGGAGACTTTCGATGCCCTCCAGCTCCGCCTCGATTTCGGGGCCGTAACGGACGCGGTGGACACGACTCTTGCGTCCGTCACGGGCGGCCTCGACGATGGCTTTCAGGAGAATGTCTCTGCCCTGGCCCTTGCTGCCT
Source organism: Phycisphaerales bacterium UBA2266 (assembly GCA_002347125.1). Classification (GTDB taxonomy): domain Bacteria; phylum Planctomycetota; class Phycisphaerae; order Sedimentisphaerales; family Anaerobacaceae; genus UBA2266. The sequence continues at coordinate 4,744 of DDXG01000384.1, read as the reverse complement.
ACGGTCTGCACGATGGGCGATTCAAGCAGCTCGCAGAGGCGGTCAATGTCGAACACCAGCCCCCGCTGGCGGGCGATGTCGCTCATGTTGAACACGAGGATCAGCGGCACTTCCATCTCGATCAGTTGGGTCGTCAGATAGAGATTGCGCTCGATATTGGAGGCGTCGATGACGTTGACAACGAGATCGGGGTTCTCCTCGATGATGAAGTTGCGGGCGATGAGTTCCTCGACGGAATAGGCCGTGAGGCTGTAGGTGCCGGGCAGGTCAACCAAGCGTATCTCGGCGCCGTTCCAGCGGCAGAATCCCTCCTTCTTCTCGACCGTCACGCCGGGGTAGTTACCGACGTGCTGATGGGCTCCGGTGAGCATGTTGAAGATGGTGGTCTTGCCGCTGTTGGGGTTCCCTGCGACAGCGACGGTGATACGTTTTGTGGCTCGATCCGAATGGGCCAAGAGGCGACCTCCAAATCAAGTTAGGTGGGCCTAACAATCAGCTCAAAAGAATCCTCTAATCCGGACTGGCGGCGCAGACCAGGATCTTGTGGGCCATACCGCGTCCGAGCATCATCTTGGCGCCTTTGACGCTGACGACCATGGGGCCGGGGTGGCCGTTGCTGATCATGGAGATCTCGGCCCGGGGAACCAGGCCCATCGACGCCAACCGGGCGTTGGCACCGGCGCCGGCGTCTATGCGGACGACCCTGACGGTCTGGCCGGCCTGGACCTTCGAGAGGGGCTTGGCCGGCTCCTGGTCGGGTTGATTCTCGGATGGGTCCATAGGGCAATATGCGGCAATTACACCGCCCTTTCATTGCAGAACTGCTGGAACTTGCCGACCAAGTCGTTCCCGGCGGCGTTTTCACGGCTGACAAACTCAATGAAGCAAAGCAGCCTGCCTATGACGGACGGGCCCAGGGTATGCTCGGCCCGACACGCGGCCCTTCTGGCGGTCTCGGGGTCCACACCCAGCACCTGGCTGAAGAATGACTTGAGAATCCTGTGTTTGCGGTCCACCTCGGCGGCCGCATCGTGCCCGACCGGCGTCAGCGTTACCCCGTCGTAGGGCCTGTAGTTGGCCAGGCCCTTCTTCTTCAGAAGCCGCAGCGCCCCCGTCACGGAGGCCCGCGAAACGCCCAGACGCTCGGCGATGGCCTTGCTGCGGGCCTGGTTGCCGTCGCAGGACAGACGGAATATGGCTTCGAGGTAGTCCTCAAGCGACGCACTGAGCTTGTCTGGGCCGGTTTCAGTCATATTCGGACGGTCCTGAGAAACCACCTCAGAGCTGTCACCCTGAGCCTGAGCACGACGAAGGACAAGGGGCCGGGCGACGACGAGAGATTCCTCGCTTCGCACGGAATGACAAACAACATTCTGAGATAGTCTTCAAGCATACCCATCAGTATAGTTAGGCACGCCTAACTTTGTCAATGGTTTTCTCGAATTTGCGTCAAATTAATGAAGCTGCCGTGTTATAATATGATGAAGGTGGTCCGCCCGTCGGTCTGGCGGAGTAGATTCTCGTGGCCCTTTGATGGGCCGATTATGAAGTCCAGTCCATGTGTGGTTTGGGGGTACTTGTTCTGGTCTGCAAACCGCACACGTGCAGGATGGGTCGGATGGGCGGGATACGCGCCGTATCACATGTTTGCAGCATGCTCCTGACGGCTTGGCTGCTTGCAGCCACGGCGTTGGGTGTGCCGGCGAATCCCCGGCTGGCTGAAGTGCGCCAGCCGGATGGCCTGAAGATCGAGATCAGGATGGCCGGCGACGAGCATTTTCACTGGCTGGAGGACCAAGAGGGTTTCACGGTGGTGCGAGACCAGTGGCGGCGGTTTGTCTATGCTGAGCCGGATGCTCTGGGGAGGCTGCGTCCTACGGACATGCAGGTCGGAAGGAGCAATCCTCGAACGGTGGGTTTGCAGCCTCGGATGCTGCCTCGCCGGGCGCTTCGTCCGTCGCCGCGGCAGTCGGTATCCATGGACGGCCGGGGCGCGACGGCGAATCTCATGAGCGGCGGGCCAAGCTCCGCGCCGATATCCGGGACGCTGCGCAATCTGGTAATCCTGGTGAGTTTCAGTAATATGGCGATGGAGTACGGCACGTCGGACTTCGATGCCCTGTTCAATACGATTGGATACAACGCCGATGGGGCGGCAGGGTCGGTTCGGGACTACTATGGCGAGGTTTCTTACGGTGCATTGCAGGCGGCCTCAACGGTCGTGCAGTCGGTTACGCTGAGCCGACGGCATGACTACTACGGGGCGAACGACGCCGACGGATACGATATTCGCCCAAGGGAGATGGTCCAACAGGCACTGGCTCTGGTGGAGCAGAGGGGGTTTGATTTCAGCACACAGGACGGCGACGGGGATGGAAAGGTGGATTGCCTGACTATTGTCCATGCCGGCGGCGGGGAGGAATATGCGGGCAACGATCCGGACTATATCTGGTCTCACAAGTGGGCGTTGGCCGCGCCTGTTACTTACGACGGGGTCAGCCTGCAGGAGTACCACACAGTGGCGGCGAGGCGGGGTTGGGATTCACTTCCGAGCACCTGGGGGATCACGCGAATCGGCGTGGTGTGCCATGAGATGGGGCACGTGCTGGGGTTGCCGGATCTGTACGACTATGATTACGACAGCCAGGGCGCGGGTAATTTCTGCCTGATGGCCGGTGGGAATTGGAACGGCGGCGGTGTGCGGCCGGCGCATCCCAGCGCCTGGTGCAAATCGCAACTGGGTTGGCTTATTCCAGCCGCTCTGAATACCGGCGGCCTGTACTATCTTGGGGCCGCGGCTACGAACGCCCAGGCGTACCGGCTGGGGGAGCCTTTGGCCGAGCACGAGTACTTTCTGCTGGAGAACCGATATGGGCTGGGCTTTGACGCATCGCTGCCGGGCACGCAACGCGGGGTACTGATCTGGCACGTGGATGAGAGCCAAAGCGACAATGACGACCAGACGCACTATCTGGTGGACCTGGAGGAGGCCGGCGGCACACAGGATCTGGAGCTTAACACCAGCGCCGGCAACGACTTGGACTACTTCCGTGCCGGTCATGCGACGGTCTTCAGCAGGACCAGTACGCCCGACAACCGCAGTTACAGTGGGGTCTACCTTGGCATCGACGTCCTGGATGTGGGGCCTGCGGGGCCGACCACAACCATAACACTGGGCACCGGCGCGGCTATACCACCGACAGCGTATGATATGTCGATGGACGTCCTGACGGGTACGACCGGCCAGGTCGTCCTGTCCGCGTCGGACGACGGCACGCCGGATCCACCGGGACGGCTGAGCTACGTGATCCACTCACTGCCTGATCACGGGGTCTTGACCGATCCGTGCACGGGTCCGATCTACTCGGTTCCCCACATGCTGGCGGGTTGCTCCAACCGTGTGCTGTATTGTTCGTTCGGCGGATATGCGGGGACTGACGACTTTGAATTCCAGGTCGATGACGGGGGCGCCCCTCCGACGGGAGGCTTGTCGAACGTCGCCAAGGTAACGGTCAATGTCGTTGATTGCCTTACGCAAAGCATTGGCGCGGGCACGGGCGTGTGGAGCTTCCCGATGCATACATGGTATCACGACAGCCGGACGCAGGTGATCTATCGCGCCGATGAGATCGGCACAACCGGCGTGATTACAGGCCTTTCACTCGATGTTGAGACGACACCCGGGCAAACACTGACCCGATGGACCATCCGTATGAAGCATACGTCGATGGATCACTATGACACGGCATCGCTGGAAAGCGACGGCTGGACGGTGGTCTATCAGGGCAATGAGACGCCCGGTCTGCCCGGGTGGCGGACGTTCGTGTTCCCGGCCGGCTTCGAATACAACGGGCGGGATCACCTCATGGTCGATTTCAGCCACAACAACGTCTACTACACGAGCAGCGGCTGGTGCCGGTCTTCGACGCCCGGCGGCATCCGCGCCGCCTGGGCAAGGTCGGACAGCGCCCACGGCGATCCGCTGACATGGGCAGGTACGTCTTCTCCAACGGTCACGGGCAGCGACATTGTCCCGAATATCCGGCTGAGCATCTGCGAAGGCGCCCATGAGCCGTCGTATCCGTGGATGGATTACCGTGTGAACCTGAGATTCCTCTCGAATGACGATGACTTCATCGGACTGATGTTTCGGTACGTGGACTCAGGCAACTACTATCGGTTCTCCTGGGACAAAGAACGGTCGTTGCGTCAGTTGGTGCGGTGTCAGCATGGGCAGTTCAGCCTTCTGGCGTCCGATGTATCGGCCTATACAACCGGTCAGACATACCAACTGGACATCCAGGCGGACGGCCCGTTGCTTCGGGTGCGGATCGACGGCGATGAGGTGCTGACGGCGGTGGATTCGGCGTTTGACCGGGGCGGTGTGGCGCTGTACTGCTGGGGGAACAAGGGGTCATATTTCGACGATGTGGTCGTAACGGACCTGAACAGCGGCGTGCGGCTGCTGGATGAGGATTTCGCCGACCGGAGCCTGAGCCGCTGGCGGATTGTGGACGAAGGGCTGGTCTCGGCGCCGTCGAAGTGGTCGGCGACGACGGGCCAGGCGATCCAGAGCTCAAACATCTACAGCCACGCCACCTCCCCGCTGGCCAAGCCTGGAACATACGCGCTATACGACCCGGGGGCATGGCAAGATTACCATGCGTGCATGACGTTCCGGTCCATGGACGATGATTTCATGGGTCTGATGTTCCGGTACGTGGACTCAGGCAACTACTATCGG
>DDXG01000043.1 GCA_002347125.1 Phycisphaerales bacterium UBA2266 | reverse complement strand
CGAAGAAGACAAATGACCTAAACGCTATTCGCTCTTTCGCAGGATAGCACCAAAGATATTCATCAATTCCTGTGCCTCAGTTTCCAGTTCCTGTCTTTCTTTTTCAAGCTGCTCATTTCCACCGACATCGACGAGCCGGAGCCAGTAACGGCTCTCTTTTGCTTCCTTACGGCATATCTTGATCCGCATCGTGAAGTCTTTCTTACTCAAAGCCTCATTGGCCTCGATATAGTTTGCACCCACCGACCCCGAAGCCTTTACAAGCTGCCTGCCATCTTCCTGATTACCCAACCCACCGGGCAACTTCTTGACGAAAGCACGAACCCGCCGAGCAAACACCTCCGTCCGCTCTTCAAGATCGTATTTCTTGTTGCCATTCTTCCCGGTCATGTCAGTATCAAGCCCAAAGACCTGCGTTACTATCGGAAGTCTGAAAGTGTAAACTCAACGCCTCGTCTTGCCAGTTTCGATCATTACAGTTTCTTGAAAATTTGGATTTGTTTCGAATTTCGATATTCGTATTTCGAATTCTTCACAGATATGCTCGTGGGTCTGTCAGTCTGCCTTCCACCGCGCTTGCCGCCGCCGTGGCCGGGCTTGCGAGATAGACTTCACTTTTCGGATGTCCCATACGGCCGACGAAGTTGCGGTTCGTCGTACTGACGCACTTCTCACCCGCCGCCAGCACGCCCATGAAGCCGCCCAGGCACGCCCCGCACGTCGGGGCCGAAATCACGCAGCCCGCATCGTAGAAGACATCGAACAGGCCTTCATCCTTGGCCTGCTTCCAGATCACCGGCGTCGCCGGCACGACAATCGTGCGAATCGCCACCTGCCGGCCCCTGAGTATCGAAGCAGCGATCCGCAGGTCCTCGATGCGGCCGTTGGTGCAGCTACCGATATACGCCTGGTCCATGACCATACCTGCACATTCACCGATGGCCACACCGCCACTGGGCAGATGCGGCAAGGCCACCATCGGCTCCAGCGATGAACAATCGAACTGCTCGGTCGTTACGTACTCCGCATCAGCATCCGACTCGCACACCGTGTACTCGGTCTTGTCTTTGAGGTGCTCATCGAGATACTGCTTCGTCACATCATCGAACCCGATGATGCCGCTCTTGCCGCCGGNNCCCGACTTCGGAGGGTGAGCCGCCAGGTACTCCTCGGCGGTCGCGTCGACGGGGAAGATGCCCGCCTTGCCGCCTGCCTCGATGGCCATGTTCGTGATCGTCATCCGGGCCTCCATCGACATCTCAGCCAGCGTCGGACCCACGAACTCCATCGCCCGATACAGCGCCCCATCGACCCCGATCCGCGCGACTACCGCCAGGATCACGTCCTTACTGTAGACCCCGTGCCCCAGCGAGCCGTTGAGCACGAACTTCATCGATTCGGGCACGCGGAACCACAACTCACCCGTGGCAATCGCGGCCGCCAGGTCCGTTGAGCCGATGCCCGTACTGAACGCCGCCAGCGCCCCGTGTGTACACGTGTGCGAATCGGCCCCGACGATCACCTCGCCCGGCCGCACGTGCCCCTGCTCCGGCAGGATCGCATGACAGACCCCGGCTCTTCCGATCGGGTAATAATGCCTGATCTTGTGCCGTATCGCCCACTCGTGCAGCCGCTTGTGCAGTTCCGCGCTCTTGATGTCCTTGCCCGGCTGNNGCGTCCACAAGCTGCCCCGGCACAACCGAATCAACCCCGGCCGAGCGAGCCAGTATCTTTTCCGTAATCGTCATTCCCATAGTTCGCCTTTCGCGGCTCCAATCTACCGTGCCCTCTAGAGCTCAGCCTTTATTTCATATCCTGTGGGTTTTGCCTTGGCGGCGGCCATGCGGTTCATGGCGTCCACGTACGCCTTGGCGCTGGCCTCGATGATGTCCGTCGAGACGCCGCGACCGGTGAAGACGCGGCCGTTCTCGGTAATCCTGACAGTCGCCTCGCCCAGGGCGTCCTTACCGCCGGTCACGGCTCGGATCGAATAACTCTCGACCTTCGGCGCAAGCCCCGTGGCCTCGCGGATGGCCTCATAAGCCGCATCCACCGGACCATCCCCGCAGGCCGCCGCCTGGACCATCTGGTCGCCGATCTTCATCCGCACACTGGCCGTCGGCAGAGTTCCCGTGCCACAGGCCACGTGCAGGTACGCCATCTCATAGACCTTCTCGACGACGTGAATCTCATCGTTGATAATGGCCGCGATGTCCTCGTCGAACACCTCTTTCTTTTTGTCAGCGACCTCGACGAACCGGTTATACGCCTGCTCCAGTTCCCCGGCCTTCAGGTCGAATCCAAGCTGCTTGCACCGATCCGCGAAGCCGTGGCGTCCGGTGTGGCGACCCAGGACCATCCGCGAACCGCTCAGCCCGATCGTCTCCGGCGTCATNNACAAGCTGGCTGGTCCGATGAATCTCCTTCGTCTGGATGTTGGGCAACACGATCCTGGCATCGCCGTGGCCGAAGAAGTCCGCCCGCGTGTGAATCGCCATGACCACTTCTTCAAGGGCGGCGTTGCCCGCCCGCTCGCCAAGCCCGTTCACCGAGCACTCCACCTGCCGGGCCCCGTTGCGGACCCCCGTCAGCGAATTGGCCACCGCCATCCCAAGGTCGTTGTGGCAATGCGTACTGATGACACACTTGTCCACGCCCTTGACCTCGGCCTTGATCCGGGCGATGATCTGCCCGTACTCATAAGGCAGGATATAGCCCACGGTGTCCGGGATGTTGAGCGTCGTGGCGCCGGCCTCCACGGCCGCATTGAGCACCTCTATGAGGAACGGCATCTCGCTGCGGCAGGCGTCCTCCGGCGAGAACTCCACGTCCGAAACGAAGCTCCTGGCCAGAGCGACCGCCCGGACCGCCATCCTGAGCACCTCGTCGGGGCTCTTCTTGAGCTTGTATTTCATGTGAATCGGCGAGGTGGCGATGAACGTATGGATACGTTTGTTCGTGGCAGGTTCAATCGCCCGGGCGGCCGCCTCGATATCGCCTTCATTGGCCCGCGCAAGCCCCGCGATGGTCGGACCCTGCACCTCCTCGGCCACCCGCCGCGTCGCCTCGAACTGCGCCGGCGAAGACACCGGGAACCCCGCCTCGATGATATCCACCCCCAGGGCCTTGAGCTGCTGGGCGATCTCCAGCTTCTCCGTGATGGACAGAGAGGCCCCAGGCGATTGCTCGCCGTCTCGAAGCGTTGTGTCGAATATCAATACGCGTTCGCCTGACATGGCTGTATCTCCAATTGTTGCGGTCCGGCAGTCGGCTGATTATGCCCCACCGGACGCGCATTTTCCACGGTTTTGAAGAAAAATGGGGGGTCAGAGATAGAATGAGAGTCGTTCCGCGCCTAGCGGCGCAGCAGCAGCGTCAATAGACCCAGGAAGGTCTCGTGCGGGCAACGGATTATACGCTGATGACCCATAGAACATGTATTCTACCCGATCGGCCGCCCAGTGCAAGCACTTTTCCGCCGGCCCCCGCATTTTTTTTGGTCCTGCTGCCCGCCTTGACGTCCTATCGTCAACCCGATAGACTGCGCTGGCCGTCCACGCGTAACCCGTAATCCGGCACAAGACAACAGGGGGCTGCTGTATGCTCAAGGAACCATCCCTATGATCCATTCAAACGTTGTTATTCACGCTGTTGTCCTGTTTGCTTCAGTTTCTGTGGCCCCGGCGGCCGACCTTGACGCCGCCATCCGTGAACACCGCATGGGCGCCATCACCGTCGAAGCCGCGCCCGGCGCCGAGGTCCGGGTCGAACAGATCCGCCACGAATTCTGGTTCGGGGCCGCCCTGTCCAACTCCCCCTTCTCCGGCCGACTCAGTCCCGATGACACCCGTCGCTACAAAGAGACCTTCCTGGCCAATTTCAACGCCGCCGTCACGGAGAATGCCCTCAAGTGGCACGACATGGAGCCCCGCCGCGGCCAGGTCAACTACGCCACGGTCGACGCCATCCTCGAATGGACGCAGGCCCACGACATCCCGCTTCGCGGCCACAACATCTTCTGGGGCATCCCCAACCGGGTCCAGCCCTGGGTCAAGGAACTCAGCGACGCCGACCTGCGCCAGGTCCTCCAGGACCGCGCCACCACTATCGCCGCCCGTTACAAGGGCCGCTTCGCCGAGTACGACCTCAACAACGAGATGATCCACGCCAACTACTACGAGGACCGCCTCGGCCCCGAAATCACCAAACAGATGGCCTCCTGGGTCAAATCCGCCGACCCTGACGCCGTCCTGTACCTTAACGACTACGACATCCTGACCGGCCGCCGTCTCGACGACTACCTCAAGCAGATCCGCACCCTCCAGGCCCAGCAGGCCGCCATTGAGGGTATCGGCGTCCAGGGCCACCTGCACGGCGACTCTTTCGACCCACAGGCGCTGCGCCGGGCCCTCGATGCACTCGCCAGGACGGGCTTGCCCGTCCGCATCACGGAGTTCAACTTCCCCGGCCAGCGATCCAGCGTCTACGGCAAACGCGACGCCCGCCTCACCGACGAACAGGAACAGGCCAAGGCCCGGGCCATTACGGACTATTACCGCATCTGCTTCGCCCACCCGGCCGTCGAGGGCATCCTCATGTGGGGCTTCTGGGAGGGGGCCAACTGGATTGCCCAGTCTTCCCTCTACCGGCGCGACTGGACGGCCACGCCTGCCGCCGATGCCTACCGAGACCTCATCTACAACCAATGGTGGACCAACGCAAAGACCACGACCGACGCCGGCGGCCGGGCCATCATCCCCGCGTTCCTGGGCAAACACAGCGTCACGGTCAACAACCAGTCAAGAATCGTCCACCTGACCAGAGCCAACAAGTCCCAGACGGTTTCTTTCAAGTAGGGGCTCGGCTTCACCGACCACTCACCTGGCGTCAACCTTCTCAAATCGCAAGTCTCAGACCGCCGTGCAGGCGCCTCCGCCATTGCCACGGCTGAGAACGGCCCCGTCATCGACGATGGTCCTGCGAGCCGTCTCTGAGTATCCCACGAATCAGCTACCGGGCAGGATGATGTACGTCCGGCCCCGTACAGTGTCAAACTCGGCAAGCCCAGACTCCGGATGGGTCGCTTCAACGGTCCTGCCGTCGCTGGTTATCGTGACCGCGCCGTTGGTCCGCAGGGTGCATCGTTGCCCAATTGCCGATTGGATGACCGCATGGGTCAAACGGCCGCCCGCCCAGGCGATGTCCACCTCGAACCCGCCGCGGGCCCGCAGGCCCCTGACCGAGCCGCTCGGCCATGCCTTGGGCAGCGCCGGCAGCAGGTGGATTTCGTCGGCGTGGCTCTGGAGGAGCATCTCGGCGATGCCGGCCGTGCCGCCGTAATTACCGTCGATCTGGAACGGAGGGTGATTGTCGAAGAGGTTCGGGTGCGTGGACTTGGCCAGCAGGGCCACGACATTCTCGTGGGCCTTGTCGCCGTCGCGGAAGCGGGCCCAGAAGTTGATGATCCAGGCGCGGCTCCAGCCGGTGTGTCCGCCGCCGTTGGCCAGGCGATACTCAATGCTCTTGCGGGCGGCCGCCATCATCTCCGGGCTCGTGCGGAAGGTGTACTGGCGGCCGGGATGGACGGCGAACAGGTGCGAAACGTGACGATGGCCGGGCTCAGCCTCCTTGAATTCCCTGGCCCACTCCATGAGTCGCCCGTCGGAGCCGATTTGGGGCATGGCCAGTCTGTCGAACGCGGCGGCGACGTCTTTGGTGAAGTCATCCTCAATGCCGAGGATGCCCGCGGCCTCCAGCGTGTTGGTGAAGGTGTCCCAGATAATCTCCTGATCCATCGACGGGCCCATGGAGAGATTCACTCGCTTGCCGTCGGGGCCGATGAACATGTTCTCCGGGGAGTTGGACGGGCCGGAGACGAGCCTGCCGGTGGCGGGGTCTTCGACAAGCCAGTCGAGGAAGAATAGCGAGGCCTCCTTCAAGATGGGGTAGGCGCGGTCACGCAGGAACTGGCGGTCGCCGGTGAAGCGGTAATGCTCCATGAAGTGCTGCGTACACCACGCCGCGCCCATCGGCCACATGCCATAGCCCACGTCGCCCAGCGGCGCGGTGAACAGCCATGCGTCGGTGGTGTGGTGGGCGACAAAGCCGCGGCAGTTGTACACGTCGCGGGCGGTCTTGCGTCCGGCGGGGATAAGGCCCTCTGCGAGCCGAAAGAAGGGCTCGTGGCAATCGGAGAGGTTCGTCAGTTCCGCCGGCCAGTAGTTCATCTGGATGTTGATGTTGATGTGATAATCCGCGTGCCACGGCGCCTCCAGGGCGTCATTCCAGAGGCCCTGCAGGTTCGAGGGCATGGTCCCGGGACGCGAGCACGAAATCAGCAGGTATCGCCCGAACTGGAAGTACANNGTGCTCGGCGACATGGTCGCTCCTGAGAGCCGCGTAGGACTTGCCCCGGGCGGCGTCGAGAATGGCCCGGCAGGTTGCCGCGAGGTCCCGCGTGAGGGGCTCGGCGGGATTGGCGAAGTGGTAGTCCGTGGCCGAGGTCAGCAGCAGGATAAGGCTGTCGGCGTTACGGACGGCCAGCGTGTTATCTCTGGCGGCAATCCTGCCGTTGGCGTTGAGGGCCAGCAGTTGAGCTTCATACTTGACGCCCAGGTGCCTGTCGCCGTGGGCGGCCTGGCCGAACATCCGCAGGGTGTTGTCGCCGACGGCTTGCGTGGTGAAGCCGGCGGGCCGGTCGAGGGCAATATCGACGGAAACCGAGCCGGGCTTGTCGGCGGTGATTCGGGTGACGATGCAGTCGTCAACGGGACTGGCGAACGTCTCGCGGGTATAAGTGACGCCATCCCTTGTGAAGGTCGTTACGGCGGTCGCCGTATCGAGATCGAGGCTGCGGCGGTAAGTCGCGTCGGATGGCCCGGCCGATTCGAGGACCACGGACGCGGCCATGGAGCCGGGGCCCCCGATGTTGCCGACGACGACGGCGATGGTGTTGTCGCCCGCTTTGAGGTGCGCGGCGATATTGCAGGTGTGGGGGTTGTTCCAGTCAGCGGTCTGGGCGGCGGCCCGGCCGTTGACGTAGATGGTCGAGTAGTCGTCGATGGGGGCCAGCGTCAGGTTGCCCAGACCGCTGTCGAGCTGGGCCTGGGTGAGCTTGAAGGTGGTTCGAAAGACGACCTTGCCGTTGACGGGGATGGAGGCATCGCCGCGGGGGGCTCGGCCGGGCCGCAGGATGAGAGCCGGCCACTGTGAATCGTCAAAACCAGGGACGACGTATCTTGGATCGTCGGGGTCATCGACCCGGCCTCGCCGCCAGTTCTCCAGGGCCAGCATGTTGGCCGTCGAATCTTCGCCGCCGCCGATGGTGATACGGAGGTCGCCGAGTGTCTGGTGGCTGCGGGGGCTGATGCGGGGGCCCATGACCTCGCGCTGGATGAGGGCCTGGCCCTCGGCGAACTTGCCCTCGAAGTAGAGCTTGCGGGCCTGCTCGATAGCCTTCCAGGCGCCGGGACGGTCCTGCGGGAGCGGCGGACCGGCCCAGAGGGTGTCGTCATTGAGCTGGATGCGTTCAGAGTCCGTGCCGCCGAAGACCATCGCCCCCAGTCGGCCGTTGCCCAGGGGCAGGGCCTCGGTCCATTTGGAGGCTGGCTTGTTGTACCAGAGCTTGAGACTGTCCCAGTGGTATTCTGCTGCTGTGGCCGGCTCGGCCTTCAGCGTGTAGACCGTGTTCGGCCGGGTGGCGAATTCGACAACGTCCTTCTCCGGACGGCGGACCTCCACGGGTTTGCCGTCGAGCGCAACGTCAATCGGCGTAGCGCAGCGGATGACGGCCCTGCTGCCCAGACGGGAGGTCAGGACGGTCGTGGCGAGTCTTCCGCCCGCCCACTCGATATCCAACGTGAAGCCGCCGCGAGCGCGGATGCCCTTAATTGAGCCCTTGGGCCATGCCGAGGGCAGAGCCGGCAGCAGATGCAGTTCATCGAGATGGCTTTGCAGCAGCATTTCGCAGATGCCGGCGGTCCCGCCGAAGTTGCCGTCGATCTGAAACGGCGGGTGGGCGTCGAACATATTGGGATACATCCGGCCGGGCGTCAGCAGGTTCGCGAGCATCCGGTAGGCATGGTCGCCGTCCTCAAAACGGGCCCAGAAGTTGACCTTCCACGCCATCGACCAGCCCGTGCCGCCGTCGCCGCGGAATTCGAGCGATTTCCGGGCGGCGTCAAACAGCTCCGGCGTGCGGCGGCGGGAGATCTCCCTGCCGGGGTGCAGCCCGAACAGATGCGAGACGTGGCGGTGCTGGTTCTTCGGGTCATCCTTGTCTTCGAGCCATTCCTGGAGCTGGCCGTGCCTGCCAATCTGGTTGGGGGCGATCCGCTCCCGCAGGTCGGCCAGTTCCGCGCGGAATTCCGCGTCAACGTCAAGGATTTCCGCGGCGGCGATGGTATTGGTGAACAGGTCGCGGATGATCTGGTGATCCATCGTGGGCCCGGCCACCAGACCGCCGTTTTCAGGGCTGTTGGAGGGGCTGCTGATAAGCCATCCGGTCTTCGGATCCTCCACGAGGGCATCGACGAAGAACATCGCGGCCGACTTCATGATGGGGTAGGCCCGCCTGGCCAGGAATTCCTTGTCGCCGCCGAAGGCGTAGTGCTCCCATAGGTCTTGGCACAGCCACGCCCCACCGGTGGGCCAGATGCCGTGGTTGGAGGCGTTGATCGGGGCGGCCCCGCGCCAGATGTCGGTATTGTGGTGGAGCACCCAGCCCCGGGCGTTGTAGTGAACCTTGGCGACGCGGGCTCCAGTCGCGGTGAGGTCTTCGAGCATGGCGAACAGCGGCTCATGGCATTCCGGCAGGTTCGTCGCCTCCACCGGCCAGTAGTTCATTTCAGTATTGATATTGACGGTCCACTTGCTATCCCACGGCGGGGTCTTGCTGTCGTTCCAGATGCCCTGGAGGTTGGCCGGCTGCGAGCCGGGCCGCGACGAAGCGATCATCAGGTACCGGCCGTACTGGAAATACAGCGAGACGAACTGCGGGTCGTTACCCGCGGCGAAGTCTCGGATCCGCTGATCTGTGGGCTTGTGCAGGGGGTCCGGTACATTTTCCGCCGAAGCCGCCGGCGCACGCGTATGCTCCACATCAGCGGAAAATGTACCGGACCCCTTTACTTCCAGGCTGACCCGCCGGAACAGGTTGCGGTGGCCGGCGATATGCGTCTCGGCAAGCGCGGCGTAGTCCTTGCCTGCCGCCTTCTCCAGTGTGGCCCGACAGAGGGCGACCGGGTCCGCGGAGACGTCGTTGCAGTTGACGTAGCTGGTGTTCGCGGCCAGAACGAGCACGGCGGAGCTGGCATTGGTCACATGCAGGCCGGCGGCATCGGCCTTGAGTTGGCCGTCGGTCGTGCA
>DDXG01000089.1 GCA_002347125.1 Phycisphaerales bacterium UBA2266 | reverse complement strand
GTATGCGGATGGGCGGATGCAGGTGCTCTGCCGCAGCCGCCAGGGGGTGATTGTCCAGAGCTGGTCGCAGGACGGCGGCCAGACCTGGGGCAAGATGACGGCGACGACGCTGCCCAATCCCAACGCCGGGACCGACGCCGTTACGTTGCAGGACGGACGGCAGTTGCTGGTCTACAACCACACCGTCCGCGGTGGGCCTTTTCCATCTGGGCGGAACATGCTCAACGCGGCGATTTCCACGGACGGAGTGGATTTCCGGCCGGTTGTGACGCTGGAACGCAGCGAGGGCGAGTTCTCTTACCCGGCCGTTATCCAGGATTCCGGCGGCCGCGTGCACATCACATACACCTACCGGCGTCAGTCCATCAAGCACGTTGTGCTGGACCCGACCCTTATCCCGTGATCGACCGAGACATTGCGGAGGTATGGGCCTGTCCGGTAGAATGGCCCACCGTGGCTTCCGGCAGTGGCACGGCGGAAGACGACGGCGCGGCCCTCGGTCCACTTCGAGCGAACAGGTGCAACCGCATTAGAAGATGGTGTATGGCGACGGCAGATGATTGTCTCATCGTTTTTCGGTTCGACTGGAAGGGAGAGTGCGAATTCCTCAATCCCGAGTTTGTCGGGCAGAGGCTTGGCAAGGACCGGCAGACACTTGTTGAGGGCCTGCTCAACCACACCTGCCAGGCAATCCGTGGCTTCAGTCTTGATTTATACTACGCCATCGTAGGCAAGAAGCTGCGGTTGCTCCTGGCGAATGACCTCGGGCAAGCGATCCGGCTGGCGCCGCACGAGTTGCGGTTGGATCGGGGGCTGTTGGAAGGTGCATCGGGGGCCAAGGGCAACAGGGCGGAGTATCTGATAGGCGTACTCGAAGGCGGGTTGTACCATGCGTGCAACGGCGACTACCACGTCTCGCAGGTGCGGCATCACAGCTTGCGTTTTCTTGACGCACATCCGTCAATCTGCGCCGCGACCATTTCGGAACTCGAGTCGCTCAAGTCGGACCCGCAGGCGGCCGCTTGGCTGGAGGTGCTGGCCAACAAGGACCGGATACTGCTGCTGGAGAGGTTCTGGGAGTGGCTGGCCCGCCAGGGCCACGGTGAGGAAATCCTGATGATCGGGACGGACCTTGAGGGCAAGAAGCTCGGTGCATTGAAGGACTACATCCGCCGACAGACTGAGCCTTTTGTCCAGGCCCAGGGGTCGTCGTCGCAGGCAACGCCCAAGATATTCGCGGGTTTTGAGGGCCTGACGGATTCCGGGGGGGGGCCGGTGCTGGTGTATTCGGTTGGCAGGCGAACGGTCAAGACGGTCCGGGTCCGGTCGGCGCATTGTCAGGACGCGATGGCCGCGGCGGCGGCCGCGACGACGATCGAATCCGGGGGGGTCTGCACCGACATCTTCCATGACCACGGGCCGTATATCAGACCCTGGCTTGAGACGTTGAGGACGTACGCCAGAGACCGTTCGCTGATCACTCTGACGCGCAATCTCCTGTGCACCGATGTGTTGACGGTCTTGCAGAGCATCCGCGCCCTGCGAGAGAGGATCCATCGAAAGGAGCACGCTCATGAGGCCATGCGGCTGTTGTACGCCGCACTGTATTACTGGCGGCATCCGGACAAGGGGTTGTCGCGGTCGGTGTGCTACCAGGTCAGCCGCCTGCTGACGGACGTTCTGACCGAGCGGCCGATGGTGTTTCCTCAGAGCCAGACCAACCGGTCCGTGTTCAAAGGGGATAAAGCGACGGTCCGGGTGGCCGTGGACAGACCCTACCGGATCAAGGCATCGAAGATTCGGGCGCGATTGCAGTGGTCCGTCAACGGGCACCGCAAACGGACGCTGTCTATGCGGCAGATCGAGGAGGGCGGCGCCGGCCGGGTGTATTTCGAAATCGAGCTGCCGGCGCGGCGGGGCTGGATTCACTACGCCGTGCAGGTCTCCAGGGATGAGGGCAGGCGCTGGACGTATGAGGTGCTCGACAGCGAGGCGCAGGGTCTGTTGAAGTTCGTTGCCGATGAACGTAATCAGCGGGTACTGAGCCTGTATACCGATACGTTCAATCTCAGACTGGACAAGGACTTCAGCGCCATCCGTGATGAGAACGGGGCATGTGTCTACGGCTCGTTTGATCAGTTGGCGGACCAGCTTGAGGCCATCAAGGCCGAGGGATACTCGCGGATATACCCATTGGGCGCGCTGGAGTTGGGGTGGGCGGGCGAGGCCGGTCCCGATCCATCGGTTTTTTCGATCTGGGACGGGCGAACCGTGCGCCGCGATATGGGCGGGCTGGAGGGGCTGCTGCGACTGAAGAAGCGGGCCGATGAACTGCACATGCGGGTCATATTGTGCGTGCTGTCGCATTTCTCAAAAGCCAATACCGACTATCCATACCGTTTTCCCGTGTACGTTGCGAACGCGCAAGGCAAGCTGGTCCGGCGGTCGGGGTGGGACGGGGAATGGGATGAATGGCACGACAGTTTCATGGTGAATATGCGGGAGTTCGAGAATGTCCAGCACCTGGCGGGCATCTGCGAGGAACTTACGGGGCTTGGATTCGGATTGCGGATCGACGTGGGGCATGGGTTTGACACGGTCTTTCCGGCGGCGCCGGGCCAGGCACCGGCAGCGCAGTTATACGGGGATGTGACGTTGCCGGGGTTTGAGCCGAGCGACCTGCGGGGCACGGACGAGGCGAACGTTCCGATTCTGTATCTGTGCTACCGAGCGCAGAAGGCGAATCCTCCTGATTGTTTGTTTTACTGCGAGCAATGGCACGGCAATGAATCACGGATGATCAAGAGCGGGACTATACCGTACAATGCACTGATTAAGAACCTCGAGAACATCCGTTCCGGGGAGGAGGTTTATCATGCGCTGGGCCTGAACGCCAATCTGGCGTATCTCCAGGAGCAGTACGCCCGATGCGGCGGGCAGACGTTGTCCCTGTTCAACAGCCATGATGAGGAGTCACCGGCCAGCAATTATCAGAACATGATCTGGCCGGCGGCGGCGTTTCTGGTATTCAGCAGCCAGGGGCCGTTGATGTATCACGTCAGCCGCCTGGGCGGGGAGGAAACGGCGGCCTTCCGGCGACGGTTTGAGCAGGCCTATCTGGAATGCTGGAAACACTGGGCGAACAACCGGTTCAGCCATCCGTGGCTTCAGGAGGAGCAGGCCCGTACTCAGTTGGTGGAGCGATACCCGCTTCTCAAGGGATTCGGCGCGTACCTGCGCGGCCTGTTTCAGATAGCGGATGAGAATCCGGCCCTGACTCGCGGGACCCTGGTCCCCATCGAGACGCACAACGGGCGCATCGCAGCGTTCTTGCGGGCCTACGGCAAGCATGTGGTTCTGTGCGTGTTCAATTTCCCCGCATCGTATCATGAGGGCCAGCAGGCGGTGGCGCGGGAGTTCAACTTCGCCCTCAAGGAAGCCGGGACCGGCCGGGACGCCAGCAACATCGATCCGAACGAGACTTATGAACTGAAAGAGCGGTACAATAACGTGGAGGGCCGGCAACGGCGGGGCAAGCGGGAATACTGGTCGGGCGAAGAACTGCTGACGCTGGGATTTGGAGGGGTCCTTTCACCGGTGTCATCACACGTGTACGAGGTGATCTATCGGGATCACGCCGTTCACGAGGACCTCATCATGTGCGACTCCTTCGACCGTTATTTCCGATACGGCAAGGAGGACCGGGTTCGGCACGCCTTCGTGGCCAGGACGTTTGCGGAGGCCTGCAGGCGCAAACGTGACGGTTTCCTGCGGTTCAGCGGGCTGTATACGGTGATGGCCCAGTGGCTGCTGAAACATCCGAGACTGGGAATCGCGGATCTGTCGATCATGCTGCGGGAGATCAGCGAGCACGACGCCGCCATGCGGAATCGGATCATCGACTACCTTATGCGGATCGCCGTCAATGAGAAGGGACAATTCGACAACGCCGTCAGCCGAAGCGCCGGGGATGTCCTCCGGTCCATCAACGTCGGGACCATCGTGCTGGTCTCCCCGGAGTCCAAGTTCAGCGGCAGCTCGGGCGGACTGGGGCTGTACACGACCGATATTGCGGATGTTCTCAGCGAGATGGGGTTTCCCGTCATCATTGTCACGCCCTTGTACGAGTGCAACCGGCGGCAGATTCTGGAGCAGTACGGCCCGCGGTACGAGGGGCACAGCGTAAGCGTCGGATTCCCTTGTTTCTACGACGATTCTCAGAGCTGCGGCACGGAGGCCAATGCCGATATCATCAACCTGTATCGGACGCGGCTGGTCCGGTACAAGCACGGCAAACGGGCCATCGTGAACGTGTTCTACCTTGAGAATGCGAAGTACTTCGACCAGCCGTACGGCGGTTACACGGCCGAAGACAAGATCCGGCGGGCCCGAATGCTGTCGCAGGGGGCGCTGGAGGCCCTGCGGACGTACAACATCTACCCGTCCGTGATACAGACCAACGAGTGGCCCAGTTGGCTGGTCGCGGCGTACTTGTACCGGTGGGAGATGTACCGCAACGAGGCCCACTTCGCCGGGACACAGGTGCTGAGCATGATGCACAACCCGCATCCCTCATACTCCATTATGCTGGATGAGGCCAATCCGGCCCGGCGGGAGTATTACTGCCGGGTGCTGGGTTTCGATCCGCTGCGCGACCGTGACATGCTGTTCGACCGGGACAGCCCCAGCGGTTGTCGGCTCAACCTGACGCACATGATGCTGACGGCCTCGCCGTTTATCGCCACCGTCAGCCGGGCCATGCAGGAGCGGATTCTGGCGGAGCCGTGGGTTTTCGGGCACGGCCGGCTGTTCCGGGACAAGTATGAGAACGGGCGGTTCTTCGGACGGCGGAACGGTTTCAATATGGGGGCCCGCCAGCGTTTCTGGTTCTCCAGCAAGAAGAGTCTGCTGGAGACTTACGGACGCAGTGCGCAGAGACGGCTGTTCACCAGGTATACGGAGATCAAGAAGACGGCCAAGGTCAACCTGCAGAAGGACCCGTGCATTCGGATCGCGGCCGATGACGACCGGACCGATCATGTGATCTTCGGCATGTTGCACCGCATCTGCCCGCAGAAGGGCTTCGAACTGCTGGTGGACTGGAAGGTGTACGAGGACGGCTTCGGGCGGCAGGTGCGCTGCGAACCCTGGAAGATGGACGGAGCTACGGTGCTGGAGCACTTTCTGCGGATCTGTCCGGCGGCCGAGTTTGTCATCTGCGGGCGCGTCGAGGACAGCATGGACGGGAGGAGATTCGACGCCCATCTGCGGAGGATTGCCGAGAGCCCGGCGTTCCGCGGTCGGCTGGGGTACTACCCGGAGGGCTCTCTGAGTCCGTCGCTGTATCGCAATCTGTACCTCGGGTGCCAGTTCTTCGTCATGCCTTCCGGCGGGCCGATCGGCGAGCCGTGCGGCATCAGCCAGCAGGAGGCCCATGCGGCGGGCACCCCGGTGGTCGCCCATCATCAGGATGGATTGATTCGAACGGTGTCGGATGTCGATTTCGGCGATACGCACTGCCCGGCCAATGGCGTCAAGTTCAGGGGATTCACCGGCGAGTCGTTGCTCGATGCACTGCTGGACGCGGTCGAGATTTACACCAAGGGACAGCGGCGGACATACAAGGACGCGAAGGGCCGCCCGAAGCCGTTGAAGTACTCCAGTCTGTCGTTCAACGCCTTTCGGACGGACCACCGGTGGTTGCGGATGCTGCACGATTACACGGTGATGTACGCCTTCATCCAGAATACCCCCTTGCCGGAGCACCTCCACGCGGTTCAACTGATTGCGAGGATCGCCTCCGATCCGGATGAGACGCCGGCCACGGTGATACTACGGGAGGGCCTGGCCGTGGCCGATGGGGTGTCGGAATTGATCAGGGCGCTCGACTGCAAGACACCTTCGGTGCGGACAAGGGCGGCCGAGACCCTCAAGAAGCTGTGCAAGGCCCAGGACATGACCTACCGAGTGGATATTACGCGGCATCTTCGCCGGGTGCTCGACTCGGAGAATCCCGAGGTTCGGCGCGTGGTCGGGGCCTGCCTCGATCTACTCAAGGTCGGTCCCTCGCTGCGACGGGCGGGCGAGACGGCCGCACAGCCGGTGTGAGACGGAATAACCTGTCGCGGCGCGGACTATGGCTCGTCGACGAGCACGACGATGTCGTGAATCTCAACGCGAGGCACGGTCAGCCGCACCAGGCCGTCGGCGAACTCGAACGGCAGCGACTGGCCGGCGGGCTCCAGGGTGATTGACGACGGTCTGGCCGGGCGGCGGATCGAGATCTCGAGCGGCCCTATCGGGGGTATGGTCTCGATCACCGGTTCGCTCTGGTGGGGTCCTGATGTATTGACCAGGTGGATCAGCAGCTTGCCGTGATTGGCGGCAAGACTGACATCGACGCCGTCCGACCCTTCGACCCGGACGATGGGATCGGGGAAGAGCCGACCGACCAAGTCATCGAGGAAGCCTCGTGTGGCATGGTCCCGCGCGGCGGCATAGGTCTGGCCCAGACTGAAGTAGACGGCCGCGACCCGGCCTTTCCCCAGAGTCGCAATCGACGCGGCCGGCTGCGATGCGGAGTCCGGATTGTCGTCGGCATGAAGCCGGCCGACGGCCTGCGCCCCGGGGCCCGGTTTGACCGACTGCACAGGGCCGCCGGTGGCGGCAAGCAACTCCTTGTGCGAGAGAAAACGCGGCTGCGACTGCGGCGACCCGTCGAGAGTCACATCCAGCACATCCGCAAACATGGCCGCGGAACCCGGCCCGATGAGCAACAGGCTGCCGCCGCCCTCAACGTAGGCCCGCAGGTCGTCCCGGAAGGCCGGATCGAGGTAGTCCCACTCCGGCACAATGATCAGTGGATACCGGGCCATGCGGCCGGCCAGGTGGTGTTCGCCGAGGACCTCCACGCAGCGGCGGCTCTCGACCAGGGCCTGCAAGACGCCGCTGACCCGCGAGAGGTCCCGCGAGAACAGGCCGTTGATCCGGCGATAGTGCCCGGCCGTCGAGAGCAGCAGGGCTATCTGCGGGACCATCTCGGCCCGGTGGCAGACGGCCTGGCGGGCTCGGCAGAACTTCGCCACCTCGGCCATGACCGGCACCCGCTCGTCGAAGACAGACCCATCCCGCTTCTGCTTGAAGTAGGCCTGAAAGCCGCCACCCAGCGCCAGCACCACGGCGGCTTCGCGCTGGAGTTGGACGGCCGCCTTCTGGTTCGTGCCCGTCTGGCCGGTTCGCCGGCTGAAGCTCCAGGCCATCAGGTCCCAGGGTATGCCCTGGCGGGCCAGGTATCGGGCGGACAGGCGGGCCGAGTTTACGCTGTCGTCGGGGGAGTAGTCGCCGGAGAGGAAGTCCAGCGGCGCGCTCACCGGCTCGGCCATGTGGTCCGTGTAGGCCCAGTTGCTGCATATCTGGAAACCGGGATGGGTGCGTTTGACCTCGGCGATGTAGTAGCGGAGGTAGCGGCGGAAGGCCTCGCGGTGGAACTCGAGGAACTCGAACCAGTGCGGATCGCCGGGTTTGCGGGGCACATCGGTAATGCCCGTGGCCTGGCCAAAGGCGGCCAGGCCGGCCGCGCCGTAGTCCGGCACGGAGGCCCAGCATTCGCCGTCGACCCAGACGCCGTCCACACCGTAATCCCCAGCCAGCTCGCGAAGCTGCGGGATCAGCAGCCGGTCGGCATAGGGGCCGAAGAAGGAGGTGGCGTTGCCGTTGACCTTGCCGTCGGCGTTGATCGCAGCCCAGTCGGGATGGCGGATGATGGCTTCGGAGTCCCACACGCCGGAGTAGTGCATGTAGAGGGCGACGCCGTGCTCGGCCGTGACGCGGCGCCACAGCCGCAGCGGATCGCCGACGAACCCGGGGGCTTGATGGCCCACCTGGGTGGGGTAGCTGGACAGGCCACGATGGCCCTTGCAGTCGATCTGGATGTAGTCGGGGCGGACTTGGGTGATGATGTTCTCGATCATCGAGCGGGTCGTGTTCTTGCCGATTTCGGTGCAATCGGGGCCCGCGTGGAAGTCATAGTGGATTCCCAGGAAGCTGTCGGCCCGCTTGAGGCGAGGCGGAGACTTCGATTTATCGGATGCGGCCTGTATTGACTCATTGGCGAAGGAGACGGTAACGGCCGGCCCGGCCAATGCCGCGGCCACAACGATCCGGAGAGCAAGGCGAGTTTTCATGGCGCCAAGTCTAGGGACCGGACGCGGGGCCGTCCAGGCAATTCCGCCGGGCATCCGACCGGTATCCAGACGGGATTGCCGCGTGCGGGGTTGACATACCGCCACTGGGCTGCAATGATTGTGCGGCTGTAATCGAGCACCGTAGAGTCCATGTTGAGAAAAGGAAACTGCTGATGGCTGTCAAACTGCGTCAAGACTACCGATATGCCCTGGTGGCGCCCACGAGCATGGGCGTCCGCCTGACCCCGGCCAATGGCCAGGGCGTCCACTGCAGCCGCGAGTTCACCCTTCAGGCGACCAGTGCAGAGTCCAATGTGGCCAGCGTGTCGAGCTACCTGGGTCTGCCGGTCAAGGTGCTGACGACGTTCGTCAAGGGCAGTCCCATCGCCCGGTTCATCAAGGACGATCTGGCGTCGCGGCATATCGACGTCGAGGCCAGGGAAGTGGCCCAGGGCGGGCCGTGGGGCTATCGCCACCAGTTCAACATCGCCGACACAGGCTACGGGTCGCGCGGACCGCGGGTGCATAATGACCGTGCGGGTGAGGTCGGACGGACGCTGAACGTGAAGGATTTCGACCTGGATCGGCTGTTCGGCCGCGAGGGCGTGCAGATTGTGCATTTGTCAGGGCTGATCGGGGCGCTTTCGCCCGAGACCGGCGTGTTCTGCCTGGAGCTGGCCAAGGCCGCCCGCAAGCATGGAACGCGGGTATCGTTCGATCTGAACCATCGGGCCTCATTCTGGAAGGGCCGCGAGGCCGAACTGCACGACATCTTCGCGCAGATCGCCGGTATTTCGGACGTGCTCGTGGGCAATGAAGAGGACTTTCAGCTCTGCCTGGGATTGCAGGGGCCGGAGGCCGGCGGCAAGGACCTCGCCACCAAGATTGACAGCTTCAAGGCGATGATCAACACGGCGAAGAAGGCATTCCCCAACGCAGCCGTGTTCGCCACGACGCTGCGGCAGGTTGTCAGCACCAACTGCCATCTGTGGGGGGCCATCATGTCCGAGGGTGACAACTGGCACATCGTCGAGCCGCGGGAGATCGTCGTGCTCGACCGGATCGGCGGTGGCGACGCCTTCGTCGGGGGGATGCTCTACGGTCTCCTCCGCGGATGGGAACCCCGGAAGTGGGTTCAGTTCGGATGGGCCACCGGGGCGCTGGTGACGACCCTGCTGACCGACTACGCGCAGCCGGCGGATGAAGACCAGATATGGAGCATCTGGGAGGGCAACGCCCGCGTCCGTCGATGAGCACCCCAGCTTGTGCAATTGGGCATGCGACCTGAGAGCTACGGCGTAACCGTACCGGCGTTGAGCCATCCGGCCGCCGTCATCGCCAGATCGTGGAAATCCACGATGCAGTCGCCGTTGAGGTCCGCCCGCAGGTCCACGTCGCCGCCGTTGACGCACTGCGCCGGACACAGTCGGATGGCGTCTATGTAGATGGTGTCCCGATCTCCATCGGCTTGTCCGGAATTCGTTCCGTTACCCAGTCCGACGGTCAGGCTTCTGACCGCGGAGAGGTCTACGCCACCCAAGGCAAACTCGGCCAGGGAAATACGCCACTGCTCCCAGTGCGTGTGTGCCAGTCTTTCGTGGCG
>DDXG01000036.1 GCA_002347125.1 Phycisphaerales bacterium UBA2266 | reverse complement strand
CGGGCACGCCGAGCTTGCGGTAGCTGCTGCCGGGGGCGAGGATGACGGCGCGGGCGGTATAGGCGTCCTGGTCGCAGTGGACGATGATACGGCCGTCGGGCAGCTTCTCGAGTTTTGTAACCTCGGCGCCCATCTTGATTTCCGCGCCGAAGCTCTCGACCTGGGCCTGCATCTTCATGACCAGGCCGGGGCCGTCGATCTGCTCATAGCCGGGGTAGTTCTCGATGCGGTCGGTGGTGACGATCTGGCCGCCGGGCATGTACTTCTCCAGCAGCAGCGTCCGCAGCCGGTCGCGGGCGGTATAGAGCCCCGCGCCAAGCCCCGCCGGGCCGGCCCCGATGATGATAACGTCGTATGATTCACTCATGGCACACTTCCTTCGATTGAGATCCACCGGCAACATTCCGCGACCGGACCTGTGGCCCTATACATAACGGCAGCGGGGAAGGTTGTCAACCCGGCGGGAGTGTCCATACAAAGGCGGCGCAATGAACCTGGATGATTCATGCCGCCAGGATCAGCCGCACGCCCGCGACGATCAGCATGGCTTCCACGAGGATGATAAAGAGCCGCTCGGGGGTGCGATCGACAATGCGTTTGCCGAGGTACGCCCCCGCCATGAGCACCAATCCCAGCAGCAACCCCAGGCCGACGATTCGCAAAGGCATCGCATCCGCGCCGCCGTACACGGCGGCCTTGACCAGGTGCATGATGGCGGCGGTGGCGGCCTCGGTGCCGATGTAGGCACCCCGAACCAGCCCGTAACCGAGAAAGAACGGGGCCGCGATGGGCCCGGCGGTGCCTGCCAGGGCGGAGATCATGCCCACGCCCGCCCCCAATCCAGTGAAGCCTCGCCGTCCCAGCTTGGGGTAGCCGCGCCGCAGGAGGCGTCGGCCGACGACCATGCCGATCAACGCCGCCCCCAGCACGGCCGTCAGTACGCGAAGCGGCGCCGTCGTGAAGAGCAGGGCCCCGGCGATGCAGGCGGGTATCGCACCAAGCGAGAACCAGCACACCACCGGCCAGTTCAGGTCGGCGCGGTTGAACCAGACCCGGCTGAGGTTGCCGCAGAGCTGGGCGACGGTCAGGCAGACAACGGCGTCGCGCGGGCCCAGCAACAGCACCAGGGCCGGCAACAGAATCGCCGCGCCGCCGAAGCCCGTCACCGCCGAGAGAACACCCGCGACCAAAGCCAGACCTGCCAGACCAAGCCATTCCATGGGCCCGTTCTACCCCCACATGCGAGGGATGTCAATTCCGCCTCAGAGCGGTATTCTCTTGATGGTGCGGGGATGCTCCCATATAATCAAAGATAGTTCGTCATGTTTGGCATCGGGGATGGAGTTCCCCGCGTAACCGCCTCTGAAGGCTGATAACTCCTGCCAGGATAACCGGTTCCGGTGGGAGCAACGGCCGCCGACGAAGACTCCTTCCGAAACACAAGCACGGAGTCTGACTATGAGTGTCTCGGCAGGCAGTAATCTGCAGGCGCTGCTCGACCAGGCGGTGGAGTTGCTCAATAATCTTGATGCCGGTTTCGCGGGAGAAGCCGACAATCTGGGACAGTTGCGACGGCGGCTTGTGGAGGGCCGATTCCACCTGGCGGTCCTGGGCCAGTTCAAGCGGGGCAAGAGCACGCTGCTGAACGCTCTGCTCGGCGAGGCGGTTCTGCCCACGTCGGTGATACCTCTGACGGCGATTCCCGTGTTCATTCAGGCCGGGCCGGCACTCTCGGCCAGGGTTCTGTTTGAGGACGACAAACCGGCGTTGGAGCACGTGGCGGACGACGCCGGCGCTCTGGCGGAGTTTCTATCGCAATACGTCACTGAAACTCGCAACCCCGCGAATCGCCTCGGCGTGCGGCAAGTGGAGGTCATCCACCCCGCGGAGATTCTCAACGGCGGCGTTGTCCTGATCGACACGCCCGGCATCGGCTCGACGTTCAGGCACAACACGGAGACCACGCTGAATTTCCTGCCTCAATGCGACGCCGCCGTGTTCCTGGTATCGGCGGATCCGCCGATCACGGAAGTGGAGATAGAGTTTCTCAAGCAGGTGGTCCCCAAAGTGCCCAGACTCTTCTTCATTCTCAACAAGGCGGACTATCTAACGGAGGCGGAAAGGCAGGAGATGCTCACCTTCCTCGGCGGCGTCCTTACGGAGCGTCTCGGCGTGGAGGGCAAACCGAATATCTTCTGTGTCTCGGCCCGGTTCGGATTGGACGCCAGGCGCCATGGCGACGACGCCCTTTGGGCCCGGAGCGGCCTGGGCGAGGTTGAGGCGTATCTGGTCGATTTCCTTGCGAACGAGAAGACCCAGGCATTGTGCCGCGCCGTGCGGATGAAGGCTGCCGACGTTTTGGCCGCGGTGCTCATGCAGGTTCAGTTGACGATAAGCTCTCTCGGGATGCCGCTGGAGGACCTCGAGAAGCGACTGGCCGTTTTCAGAAAGAAGCTGGCTGAGTTGGACCGCTCCAGGCTGTCGGAGGTGGACCTGCTGGAGGGGGACAAGAAGCGCACGCACGAGTTTCTGGAGGAACACGCCGAGCAGCTCCGCCGCAAGAGCCGGCTGTACCTCACGGGCGTCGTGGAAGAGATGTTCGCCAGGCTCCACAGCGAGGACATCAACGAGGGCGCCGTCGAACAGGCCCTGGCCCAGGCCATTCCGGGTTTCTTCGAACGCGAAATGGGGTACAGCACCGGGGTGTTCCAAGAGAAGATGCGGGAGGTGCTCGGCCCCCACCGCACGCGATTGAACGAACTGGTCCTTTCCATCCGCCGCACGGCGGCCGAGTTGTTCGATGTCCCCTGCCTCCAGACGCGGTCCATACAGGACTTTGAGGTCGTCAGACGCCCATACTGGGTCAGCCACCGGTGGGCCAGCTCCTTTCAGCGGATCCCGCGCGGCCTCTTCGACAAGTTGTTGCCGGCCGGTTTTCGCAAGTCGCAATTGACCCGGAGGGCCGCCGGACAGATCGACGAACTGGTCATGCAGAACGTGGAGAACCTGCGCTGGGCGGTTTATCAGAATATCGACCAGAGTTTTGTCCGTTACCACTCGCAGTTGAAGAGGCAGTTTGAGCAGACCCTGGCGGCGACGCAGGGCGCCATCGAGGCGGCGATGAATAAACGCAAGGAACACGCCGACATGATCGCCGCGGAACTGAGCCGCCTGGATGCCGCCATGATGCTACTGACCGACATCAACGAGGCTCTTACAGACGGGGACGCGGTGGCGGGCGAGCCGTCCACGCGGTAGACGGCCATGGGCGGCAAGCATCCGGAGCAGGCTGTGACACAGGACCGAACCCGTCGAAAGGACGATAACGACCGCCGAGAGGAACTGCTGCGCCCCAGCCGTTATCTCGGCTACGACCGCGACAAACTGGGCGTATACCTGATGTCCCGCGGTGCGTACGGAATCGCCGAATCGCAGTTCCGCCGTGCGATATGGCTCAATCCCTTCGAATACCGCTTCGTAGTGCACCTGGCCTGGTGCCTGTTCAGGCAGGGGCGCTCCAACGACGCAAGAAGCCTCGTTGAATCGGTGGCCGAACACGCCGACGAAGATGAGACCCTTCAAGCGCTCCTTGTCCGTCTCGGTGGCGGTGTCGGATGACGGAAGAGCGCCGCTTTGGACCCGTTGCCGTATGAAGAACGACCTGACGATAGTGCTGTTGTGTATCACGGCCATCCTCAGCCTTCCGGCGGCGGTCATGGCCTTCTTGATCACCTACGATGAGTACCGGCATCACTATGCCGACAAGAGACGGGTCCACAACGCCGCACTCCACGCCGGTCTCTTCACGCTCGCGTTCTTTCTGGTCCTGGGAATTCTCCTGAGCCTGATTCTTCCGCACTGTTTCCAGCCGTAGGGTCGATTCTCATGCGTGTCAGTTCTGCACATCCGGCGCCTGGAGTTGGCGGGTGGTCTTGTCTATGGATTCGAGGGGTTCGATGGGCTCGCCGCCGGCGGCGCCGAGGTCCTGGAATCTTCGGGCCGTCACGAGGACGCGGGACTCCAACGAGGCAACGGCGCTGTTGTACGAGTCGGCGGCGCGGTTGATGTTCCTGCCGAGGGCGGCCATGTGTTCGGCGAGGGTGCGGATGCGGTCGTAAAGGGTCCGGCCGAGGTCGCTGATGGCCTGGGCATTTTTGGCGACCTGCTCCTGCTGCCAGCCATGCGCCACGGCCCAAAGCAGTGTTATCAGCGAGGTCGGGCTCGCCAACATCACGTGTTGCCGCGAAGCGATTTCAATCAGAGTGGCATCTTGTTGAAGGGCAGCGCTGAACAACATTTCTCCAGGCAGGAACAAGACCACGAGTGCAGGACTCGGCTGGAATTGTTCCCAGTAGTTCTTTGCACTGAGGTTCTCGATGTGTGTGCGGACGAGGCGGGCGTGGTTCTTCAGTTTGGCTAGTCGGGCGTCTTCATCAGCCGCCTCCAGGGATTCAAGGTAGCTGAGGAGTGGAACCTTGGCATCCACGACGATCTGCCGGGAGCCCGGGAGGTTGATAATCATGTCCGGTCGAAGACGTCCACCCTCCGACTCCGCGCTCTTCTGCTCGACGAAATCACAGTGGGCAACCATACCGGCGATCTCGACTGCACGCCTCAACTGCATTTCGCCCCATCGGCCGCGGACGCTGGGGCGGCGTAGGGCCGTTACGAGGTTGGCGGTCTCCTTGCGGAGTTCCGCCTCGCCGGCCGCCAGCGACTGGAGGCGCTCGCTCAGTGTGGCGAAGTGCTCGACGCGGGCCTTGTCCATAAGGCCGAGCTTGTCGTCGACGTTCTTGAGCGATTCTTTCAACGGCTTGACGAGTTCGTCGATGGCCTTCTGGCGGGTTTCGAGGTCCGACCGGGCCCCCTGCTGGTACTTTTCGAGGTTCTGCGTGGCCAGCTTGAGGAATTGTTCGTTGCTGGTGCGAAGGGCCTCGGCCGAGAGGGCCTTGAAGGCGTCCGAGAGCCTGGTTTTCGCTTCGTTGATGTCCTCAAGCTGCTTGGCGGCGGCCTTGGCCTGCTCTTCGAGGCGCGTACTCAGAGCCGCGTTATCCTGCTGGAGCGTGGAAAGCTCGCGGTCCCTCTGCTGAATGGCCAACTCAAGCTGCTCGACGCGGACGGCCTTCTGCTCGGCAATGATGCGCCGCTCCGTCTCATCCCGCAGGCGGCCGTCGAGCGTCGAGGCCCTGCGCTGCGAGAGCACAAAGACCACGGCCCCGGCAATGACCGCTCCTATGACAAATCCGAGAACGTATTCCATTGAACTGCCTCCGAGCGATCCATACGTTCAACGTTCAACGTTAAACGTTAAACGGTCGATTGCTCCTCCGTGTCAAACTTCGGCGTCAATTTGTCGAGCGTTGTCTGGGACTCTTTGGAGACTGAGCCCTTGTGGCCGTAACGCACGCCTTTATAAGGGGATTTCTTCACATGCTCAATAAGTCGGCGTTGCCGTTTCGTTCAAAGCCCTCTGCGATATTGGACATTACGGAAACGCAAGCCCTGCGTATCTGATCAACAAGGCCGAAGTCTTTGGCAAATCCCGATCGACGCGTGAGAGTATACACCTGATTCGTCAGTGTTCTTGCCTTCTGATAAACGTCAAGGTCTTCAAAGGTCCTTGCCGGATTACTCATGTCGCTCCTTTCGATTGGCGTTGAACGTTGAACGCCCGTACCGGCCGCCACAACCGATTATATGCCAGGCGCCCGACAGATGTAAACCCAAAGCCCAAGCTTCAGACCGCGGGTTTGAGGTGAGAGAAGACGTTGAACATTGAACGTTAAACGTTGAACGTCGAGCGTCAAACCTATTGTGGTCTTGCCCTCCGCCCCTTACGCTCTTCGCCATGCACACAATCAAGGCGGTCATATTCGATTGGGGCGGCGTGCTGATTGACGACCCGGCGCCGGGGTTGATGCGGTACTGCGCGGCGGCGCTGGGGGCGCCGGTGGAGGCATATACGCAGGCGAACGATGTGTTCGGGGAGGACTTCCGCCGCGGTCTTATCAGCGAATGCGAGTACTTCCGGCGGGTCTGCGGTCGGCTGGGGGTGGCGCCGGCGGCCGATGGCCTGTGGGGGCAGGCGTTTCGGCATGTGTACCGCGAGAAGCCGGAGGTGTTCGAGCTGGCCCGGCGGTTGCGGCGTCGGGGGTACAAGACGGGGTTTCTGTCGAACACCGAGAAAGCGGCCATGGCCTACTTCCATGAGCTGGGTTACGACATGTTCGATGCGCTGGTGTTCTCGTGCGCCGAGGGCCTGGCCAAGCCGCAGCGGGAGATCTATGAGCTGGCGCTGGGGCGGCTGGGGGTGGCGGCGGATGACGCGGTATTCATCGACGACCGGGCGGACTACATCGCCGGGGCCGCGGCGGCCGGGCTGGCGACCATTCTGTTTGGGAGCGTCGAACAGGTGCGGGCGGAGCTGGCGGGCCTGGGGGTCCGGATCAATTGAGGTTGACCGGGGCGGCCGGGGCGGTAGGATGGCGGGCACAGGGGTGGTCCCGGATGCAATAACCGCCGCTTCGGGCCCGTCCATCCGCGTGAAGACCTCGGTTTGCAGCGCTTTGACTGTGCTACAGGATGGGGACGGACTATGGCTGAGCAGGACAGGACGCAGGCGGCGCCGAGGAAGGAACTGTCGCTATTCGACTCGACGTGTATCATCGTCGGGATCATCATCGGGGCGGGCATCTACCAGATGGCCCCCGACATCGCCAAAGGGGCCGGGAGCTGGTGGGCCGTATTCGCGATCTGGGCGGCCGGGGGGCTGCTGTCGCTGTTCGGGGCGCTGGGGTATGCGGAACTGGCGACGGCGTACCCGCGCGAGGGGGGCGACTACGTCTACCTGAGCAAGGCCTATGGGAAATGGGCGGGGTATCTGTTCGGATGGTCGCAGTTGGCGATCATCCGGCCGGGTGATATCGCGGTGATGGCGTTCGCCTTTGCCACCTACGGGCGGCAGATCTACTACCCATTCGGGCAGGACGTGTCGGAGCGGAGCATCGCTATCTGCGAGCAGCTCTACGCCGGCGGCGCGGTGGTCGTGCTGACGCTGCTGAACATCATCGGCGTCCGACAGAGCAAGTGGACGCAGAACATCCTGACGGTGGCCAAGGCGGTAGGGCTGCTGGCCATCGCGGGCGTGGCGGTCGCGGCGATGGGCGGTTCGAGACCGGCGACGCAGCCCACGGAGGTTCCGCCGTTTCCGCTGATGCTGGCGATGGTGTTCGTGCTGTTTACATTCGGGGGCTGGAATGAGATGGCTTACGTCGCGGCTGAGGTGAAGAATCCAAGACGCAACATCGTGCGGGCGCTGGTGCTGGGAGCGGCCGTGGTGACGGTGCTGTATCTGCTTGTCAATGCCGCGTTTATGTCCGTTCTTGGGTTTTCGGGGATGGCGAATTCACAGGCCGTAGCCACCGAGACGGTCTCGGCGGTGTTCCCCAGGGCCGGCGCGACGTTCATCAGCGTTCTGGTGTGCATCTCGGCGCTGGGGGCGGTCAATGGGCTGGTCTTCACGGGGGCGAGGATATCGTATGCGCTGGGGGCCGAGCACCGGACCTTCGGGGTTTTGGGCAGGTGGTCGGGGCGGACGGCGACGCCGGTTCCGGCATTGATTGCCCAGGGCCTGATCGCGCTGACGCTGATTGTGGTGCTGCGGGGGTTTGTCGAGACGGTGATGTACACGGCCGTGGCGGTCTACACGTTCTACCTGGGAACCAGCCTGGCGGTGATCGTGCTGCGATTCAAGGAGCCGCAGGTCGAGCGGCCTTATAAGGTGACGGGATACCCGATTACGACGCTGGTGTTCTGTGCCGTATGTGCTTACCTAATCTATAGTTGCGCAACATACGCCTGGAACGTCAAGCGGACGGGGCTATTCGTCTGCGTGGGGATTGTGCTGGCGGGCCTTGTCCTCTACTGGGTCACAGACGTCCGCGGAAAGGCTGGCGGAAAACGAGGCGAGCGGCATACTGCCGAGTGATCCGACGGTACGGCAATTCAGGCAACTGAGGGCCAAGTCAAATGCATCCCGGCCCTGTGAACTGCCGAATGCTGCCGCTGAGGTGGGCGATGTCAGTCGAGGGCGTGCCTGAAGCAGATAAGAACGGCCAAGGCCAGTAGAAACACCCAACCAGCGGCCTTCACCAGCAGGGGCGGGCACCATTCGCCTCTGTCGTGGGCCGATTCGGCTATGGAGTCGCCAAACCAGATCAGGGCCAGAGTCGCCAGAAACAGTATTGGACAGACAAAGACAGCCGCATCGCCCGGCACGAAGTGCCTGTTGCGCCAGTGGTCCATGTACACAGGGATGGCTTCTCGCTCGAAGACCAGCACGGCAAACAAGGCGATGACCAGCGACAGACCGCGAGATATCAGGCCCAGGGTTCTCACGGCGGCGGTTCGTGCTCCTACAGGTTTCGTGGGTAGTAGATGGAGCGCGACTCGATGTTGTAGTGGCGGCAGATGTGCTTGACCACTTCCTGGAGGCTGGTGCGCTGACGCTGGGTGATGGGGGATTGCCTGGCGTCGCCGACGACGCAGACGCGGATGGTCCCGTTACCGGTAGAGGCGGCGGAGGCCTGGTTCTGCCAGCGTCGGGTGGGCAGGACCGTTCCGTTGCCCTGGCCGCGGCCGTTGCAGATGACGATGTGGCAGTCGATATCGCCGGGGTCTCGCTTGCCCTGGCCGGCGGCTAGTTGGGCGATGTCGCCCTCGGTGGTGCCGCTGTAAAAGACTTCGACGGTGTTCCAGCGGTTACTGGGAGAACTGACCTTGGGACGCATGGCCGAGCCGATACTGATGTGGTCTGACAGTGAGAACGTCGTCAGGTCGCCCTGGGGGCGGTTGTTGCCGAGGACCAGAAGGACCACGGCCCCGATGGTCATGGATGCAAGCAATGCTACGAGAACTTTGGCTACTCTGGATTGATTCGACATACGTTTCGTGTCCTCATCGGACGCCGAATGGCACCCTTCTCCGTTGATCAAAGCGCGTGGGGATCACAGACGATACGGCAACGGATTCCCACTTTGATAATGAATACACATCGGCGAAAACAACGCGATTCCTACAGATTTTGCGAGAATTTCGGCAATTTACATAAGTCCGTTAAGAAACGCGGCGGACCGTCCGAAAAGAGGGGCAATTTCGGCAGGTTGAAACGGACGAGCACGGCGTCCGAAGGTTGTCCAGAGTGAACAACTCACAAATGGCTTGTGAAAAAGGACTTTACTTGTGTGTCGAGGGGGCGTATACCGTGGCGCGGCCGGTCAAGAGGGTCGGCGCAAATGACGAAGTAGGGATGATTGCGTAAGTGTAACAGGTGGACTGCTAAGACGGGGATCAAGGCCATGGCATCGGAATTCCGGTCGTTGACATCACAGGAGATCGCCGAGTTGACAGATCGGGGCTGCACGTGCTCCGACTGGTCGAAGGTGCGGGTGGCCGAGGGCTTTGACCCGGCGACGGTGCGGCGGACGCAGTTCGGCGGGCATGTCAAGCTGGGTGTCTTCGAGCGGCAGGTGGCGTTCTTTGGCGGGGTCAAGAAGCGGGCGGGCATCAGCGACGCGACGATCCACAACTGCACGATCGGCAACAACGTCTACATCAGCGCGGTCCGCAACTACATCGCCAACTACATCATCGAGGATGAGGCGGTCATCGACAACATCGACCTGCTGGCGACCGAGGGGGAAAGCTGCTTCGGCAACGGGACGCAGGTGGCGGTGGTCAACGAGGCGGGCGGGCGCGAGATACCGATCTTCGACCGGATGAGCGCGCACGTGGCGTACATCATGACCTTCTACCGGCACCGCAAGGGCGCGATTGATAATCTGGGTAAGATGGTGGCCGCGTACACGGACCACGTGCGGTCGCCGATGGGCATTGTGGGCAAAGGCGCCCGGCTGACGAACTGCCGGACGATACGGAACGTGCGGATCGGCCCGGCGGCCCTGATCGATGGGGCCAGCCGGCTGGAGAACGGCTCGATCAACAGTTGTCCGGAGGACCCGGTGCACATCGGATCGGGCGTGTACGCGAAGGATTTCATCATCTGCAGCGGCTCGCACATAACGGAGGGGGCGGTGGTGGCGGATTGTTTCGTGGGCCAGGGGGTGGAGCTGTCGAAGCAGTACTCGGCGGAGAAGTCGGTGTTCTTCGCCAACTGCGGCGGTTATCACGGGGAGGCGTGCGCGATCTTCGCCGGGCCGTATACGGTTACGCACCACAAGAGCACGCTGCTGATCGCGGGGTATTTCTCGTTCCTCAACGCCGGCAGCGGGACGAATCAGAGTAATCATATGTATAAGCTGGGGCCGAACCACCAGGGCGTGGTGGAGCGGGGCTCCAAGACGGCCAGCGACTCGTATATGCTCTGGCCGGCGCGGGTGGGGGCGTTCACGGTGGTCATGGGCCGGCACTACCGCAACAGCGACACCAGCGATATGCCGTTCTCGTACCTGGTGGAGAATGAGGATGAGAGCATCCTGGCGCCGGGGGTGAACCTGCGGAGCGTCGGGACGGTGCGCGACGCGCGGAAATGGCCCAAGCGCGACCGGCGCAAGGCCCCGAAGCTGCTGGACCACATCAATTTCAAGCTGCTCAGTCCGTACACGGTGCAGAAGATGATCCGGGGTCAGGAGCTGCTGCGGAATCTGCGGGCGGTCTCGGGCGAGAACACGGAGTTCTACACGTATAACAACGTGAGGATCAGCCGGCCGTCGCTGGAGCGTGGCATCGCCCTGTACGAGATCGGCATCGACAAGTACCTGGGCAACTGCCTGATTGGGCGGCTGGAGCGGCAGAAGATCGGCAGCCGCAAGGCCCTCGGCAAGGCGTTGCAGGCCGACAGCGAACTCGGGCGGGGCAAGTGGCTGGACCTGGCGGGGCTGCTGGCGCCGCAGGAGGCGGTCGAGTCGCTGCTGGATGGGATCGAAGGCGGGCAGGTTGGGTCGCTGGAGGAGGTGGCGGCGGCGTTCGAGGCGATGCACAATGCCTACCAGGAATATGAGTGGACGTGGGCGGCGTCGGTGATCGAGCGGCGGACGGGCAAGAAGGTCGAGGAGATGTCGGCTGAGGAGCTGATCGGGCTGATCGAGCGGTGGAGGACGGCCGTGGTGGAGCTGGACCGGATGCTGGCGCAGGATGCGAAGAAGGAGTTCACGGCCACGGCGAGGATCGGGTTCGGCATCGACGGAGATGAGCAGGCTCAGCAGGCCGATTTCGAGCAGGTCCGCGGCCGGTACGACGACAACAGCTTCGTCCGCGAGATCGACGAGCACATCGCCGCCAAGACGGCCCTGGCCGAGCGGACCATCGAGCAGCTCAGGAAGCTGGCGTGATGCTCAAGGGCCTCGTCTATGCGTAGGGAGGCGAGCCGGCCGTAGGCGGCGCTCATTCAATCCAGAACGAATAGAGTCTGGCGTTTTTCAGTTGGAATCGCAGGCGGAAGTGGTCGTCGCCCGGCGGGAGCAGTTGCTTTTTCACCTTCCAGAGCATCCGGCCGCTGGTCGTGTCTTCGGTCAGGGCAAGCGAGTCATCGAGCGTGTAGTCGGCGACCGGCTGCGACCGGCGGGTCAGGACCGCGGCTTTGACGAAGCCGTCGGCCAGCACTTGGGCGTTGATGAACAGCCTGCTTCCCGTGAAGGTCATCGGCCGGGTGGTCAGCGTGGCGGTCTGCTCGGCGGCGTCGAGCGAGACGAAGCCATCGCGGCGGAGCCTCGCCAGGCCTATGGCGAGCGGCCCCCACCGGTCCAGGTGGTCTCTTTCGCCGTTGCGCGAGCCGTAATAATAGAACCACAACTGGTCTCCCACGAGGGTCGGTGGAAATCGCGTGTAGCAGGAGTAGTCGGCCTCCCAGCTATCGGCGTCGCCCAGGGCGATAAAGGGCTGCCTGTGGATGGGCCGCAGCCAGTGTCTGCCATCGCGGCTGTAGGCCAGTTGCAGGTCTACCTGTTTGAAACCGGCGGGAATCAGGTGCATGACGCGAATCATGCCAATCCACATACTCTCGTAGGGGAAGCCCATGTGGCCGTATATCTGGCAATCCGGGGCATCGTGCTTGTCGGGATAGAGGATGAACCGCGGCGGGGTCCAGTGGATGAGGTCGTCGCTTTCCAGGAATGCCCGCAGACGCAGGCGCAGCTTGGCGTCGCGGGCGATGCCGAGCCGGTCGAATTCCTGCTGGGGCATGTAGATGTTGAACTTGGCCGAGCAGGTATATTTCTTGAGGACGGGGTCGTACTGGAAGATGCTGGTGTCGCCCATGCCGGAGGCCTGGAAATGGTCGGCATTCTCCCACTGGAAGGCGCGCCTGGCGGCCAGGGCCTGCGGCTCGGGCTCGTAGGAGAGCATGTGGTTGTAGGTCCGCTGAAGGATCGGCCCCTGGGGGTCGCGGCGCCACTTGAGCCCGTCGCGGGAGTGGTAGAGATAGAATCCGCCCGGTTCGTTGGCGTCGGGGTTATAGCGGATCTCGAGGACGATCTTGTAGCGTCCGTCGCGCTGCGGGATGTCGGGATTGTAGATGAAACCCATGATCTCGCCGGGGTCCTTGAGGATCATGTTGCCGTCGGGGCCGAGGTCGGGCAGGGTCCAGTGGACGCCATCGGTGCTCTCGGCGTAGTGGCGGNNCCTGCCGGTCCCGGCGTCATGCAGCACCGCCACGGGCATGCCGGGCATGAGGGGGTTGTCGGGGTGCTTGATGGGCTGATGGAACCGGCGGACGAGGTTCTCCATGGAGCTGATGACGTAGTCGTCGACGAACAACTGCCTGCGGGAATCGACCTTCATGGGCCAATCGACGATGTTGTCCGGATACATCAGGTGGTCGCTGGTGAGGATTCCGTAGGCCTCCGGGAAGCCGTCGCGGTCCACCCAGGGGCGGTCCTGAGCGACCACGATGGACCCACAGACGGCCGCACACAGGACCAGATACACTGCGCGATGATGGCTCCATTTCATATATTACCTCTTCAAGGAAGGCCCATGAACCGACACGGTTCGGTGGACGGTTCGAGCGTTCAGTTTTTTGGCCGCGGTGTCAGTAATTTCACGGAATTCACTTGGCCAGGCAAGTGCAAAATGCAACCATTGATGGACGACGGACGACAGACGATTGGCAAAGGAGTGCATGAAATGGCTATTTGGCTTGCGTGGTTTGGGGCGGCGGCGAGGGTGTTGGCGGTGGGGTTGGTCTGTGTGGTGGTGGCGGGCTGTCGGAGTGGCGGGTCGCTGGAGTCGGAGCGGCCGGTGGCGGTCATCTTCGACACGGATATCGGGACGGATGTCGATGACGCCGGGGCGCTGGCGATACTGCATGTGATGGCGGATCGGGGCGAGGCGGAGATTCTGGCGACGATGAGCGCCAACAGCAACCGCTGGTGCGGGCCGGCGCTGGATGCCATCAATACGTACTACGGGCGGGGCGACCTGGCCATCGGCTGCTCGCGGACGGGGCCGGACCCGGAGAACTGGTACCATGAGAGCGTCGGGGATTATCCACACGATTTGAAGGACAGTAATGACGCTCCGGAGGCGGTGGGGCTGTATCGAGAGATCCTGGCGGCCCGGCCGGATGGGAGCGTGACGATTGTGGTCGTGGGGTGGCTGACGAATATGGCCGAACTGCTCGACAGCGGGCCGGATGCCCACAGCCCGCTGACCGGCCGGGAACTGGTGGCGGCCAAGGTGCGGGAGCTGGTGTCGATGGGCGGGACCTGGCCGAACTCGCCGAAGGATGAGGGCGAGTACAATTTCACGATGGACCGCCCGGCCGCACACAAGGTCATCAACGAATGGCCCGGGCGGATCGTGTTTACGGGCCTGGGCAAGGACGTGATGACCGGCGGACGGCTGGTGGCCGAGGGGCCCGGGGATAATCCGGTCCCGGCCTTCTACCGCAACTTCTTCAAGGCCAACAACGTCTCGGCGCGGTCAAGCTGGGACCTGATTGCCGTGCTCTACGCCGTTCGCGGCCTGTCGGAGTACTTCACGCTGGTCTCCGACGGCAAGTGCATCACCCCGGACGAAGCCAGCCACCAATGGCAGGGCGGCCCGGCCTCCAACCACGCCTACCTGGAATACAGAATGCCGCCGGAGGACCTGGCGGCCGTGATCGAGGACCTGCTACTAACCCCGGCGGCCCGATGAACCATCGCGGATTCTGTACGCAGCACATCGCCGGCCGAGGTTTGGATTCGGCTTACTGAGAACTTATCGCCTTTCTTGCTCGTGAGCCTGATGCCGCCGATGCCGCCGTTGGGCTTTCGCGGGTAGATTTGCAGCCTGGGCGGGTCGGCCTCGACCATTTGAATTACGTCGGCCTTGATGGTCAGCTTGACCCGGGGATTGTTCGGGTCGTTGGTCGAGACGTAGATGTCCTTCTGCAGCGATGCACTGGCCCGGCTCGCCGTGAAACTGACCTGCACGCTGCCTGTCTCGCCGGGGGCGTATTGCCTCTTCTCCAACCGGGCGACCGTGCAGCCGCAGGTCTTGCTGATGTTCGTAATCTTGAGCGGGGCCCGGCCGGTGTTGTTGAATCGGAACTCACACGTGTCGCTTGCGCCGAAGCCGATTCGGCCGAGGTCGTTGATGGTAGTTTCAAAAGTAATGGTTGCAGCCGCGGGGTAGATGTCGTCCGCGTGCTGTTGATGACGTTGGGGTGATGGCGTTTGCTCAGCAGCAGCCGTGACTACGAGAGACTCGGTCTGTTCGGTTGGCGACGACCCTGACTGGCAACCGGCGGCAAGCATCAAATAGACCACAGGATATGTCAGCCACGGCAAGTGCCTGAGGTTCATAGTAGTATAAAGGCTCACTCATTTGGCTTCATAATAGGTGACTGTCCCGCGCGGGCTGATTCCTGTTGTACTGAAGCTTCGAGCGGGCGTTATCCAAGACATCGACTTCTCGCCCCGTGAACAGGTAACAGTTGTCCTGAGCCGAGACTTCGCCCACCACGTCATCGCTCGTCAGCCAGGTGCCGTCGCGGCCGGGGGCGGTGTAGATGGTGGGCTTGCCGTAGACGTTCCCGACCAAGAACATGTCGGGACAGGCTGCTTCGTAGCGTTCGACGACCGTGCCGGCGTAGTTGACCAGGGCGACCGGGCTGTAGAGATGGTCGTGGACGTAGTAGGTTCGCNNTACTTGCGCTTGACCGTGCCGCCGGAGTCGTACTCCTCCACGACCTGCCAGTGGTTGTTGTAGTAGTAGAGGGTCGTATCGCTCGCGGCCGAGTCGATCTTGCGGATACGTCGCCCCAGTGCATCGTAGGCGTATTCAGCAACCGTGCTGTCGTCGGAATCGGTGATCTTCACGAGCCTGTTCTCGGTATCGTACTCCTGCGTTGACATCTGTCAGTCCACGGAGCGATTGGCTTTGGTCACTATGGAACATCGGGTGGATATTCGGTTGCTGCCCCTCTCAATCTGTAATCCGCTGGCCCGTAATACTCCGCTATTGGCAGGACATCACACCCAAGGTCATGGGGATTGCTATGATTCGTCATGGCTGCAACGTCTCTTATTGGATACGACTGCGACATTCTGCTATCAGTTGTATCAGCAGCGCACTGCGGTTGCCCGGATAATGCGCGGACATGTCGGAATGGACCAGAGACTCATCGGATTCCGCTAATTCCTTCAGCCGCTCCTCAAAGGCTGCCGTCTTATCAGGCCAATCATAGCGAGCAGGAATCCAATAAGTACCATACCGGTCCTCTGCGAGATCCAAGGCAGCGCGGACTTCAGAAGTGTCTTGCCCAAGAACTCCGATGGCTATGACGTGATAGGCGGCGTCTTCGACACTCTGGGCTGCAAGCAACTCTTTTGCGTGATGTGGTGGGGTGACAGGCTCTATACGAACGCGATTGACCAAATGCGGATACCGGCTACGGATTATCTCCAGCCGATAGGAGGTTGAATTCATCTGTTCTCGTGACACCAAGAGCGGGCGAACTCTGCCCGTAGCAGGCTTACTCGGTTCACTACAGCCAGCCAGTACCCCGCACAGAACCAAGAGGACACCCAGATGACGGACGTTACGCGTTTTCTGCTCGTCCACGTGGAATCCCTTCGAATCACTTCATTCATGTGACTTTCAATACGACAGTCGAGGCCAGTACATATCAGGGAACAGGCCCAGTACACGTACCCGCAGACTCTATGACCTCACGGAGCAGTTGTTGGGCCTCATTTGTACTCATAGCGATCGGGAGGGCGGCCATGATCTGATCCTGTATGACCTGAAAGCGAACTGCATAGTCATCCGGAACCCACAATTCAACGTTTCCTGGCCCCGGCAAAGGTCTCTTTAGAACTGCTGGCAAGGGCTTCCCATCATCGTCATGCAATTTCCCATGCTTTTCATCCAATTCAGTATTGTATTTATGGCTCATTCCTTCATAGAACTCTCCCAGCGTAACGGCCACCGCTAGCTCGACCTCCGCGGCTCTGGATCTTGCCTTGTCCAAGGTGCACCCGCAAGACCGGACGTGTGCTACAATAGTGTCGTAAGCCGCACCGAGGTAGTCTTCAAACAACGTGCTCGTAATTGCATGGTGCCCCCATTCGTGCATGCGCACCAAGTTTGAAAGGGACACATCAACAATATACGTATTCCGAGCGCCTGATGGTACAATAGCACCAGGTGCTACGTAGTCTATCTGGGTGTCCAACGTGAACACCCGCGGAAATTCTACACTAGCTTGGTAACAAGGGAAGACCCAAGAAATGCGTTCTGCACGGAAGACCGGCGTATTCCTGAGCCAGTCTCGTTCCGCGTGATAATTCCCCCAATTGCCGTCCGCATCCACTGGGCCCATGTGAGCAATCATTGCTGGCCCATATACTATTGCGGCCTGCCCAGCCGAGTCTGTAAAAGTGAGAGGAGCGGAGCGAACGTACTCATAGACATTCAAACCATCGATATAGCCAACTGGATCCTGTGATGACCATCTTCCGCT
This sequence comes from Phycisphaerales bacterium UBA2266, assembly GCA_002347125.1. Taxonomy (GTDB): domain Bacteria; phylum Planctomycetota; class Phycisphaerae; order Sedimentisphaerales; family Anaerobacaceae; genus UBA2266. Next base: position 865 of record DDXG01000036.1, on the reverse strand, counting down.
ATCGTAGTCATAGTATCGATTCCTGTTGTACTGGAGCTTCAGCAAGTTGCCATCCAGGACATCGATACTTCGCCCCGTGAACAGGTAACAGTTGTCCTGAGCCGAGACTTCGCCCACCACGTCATCGCTCGTCAGCCAGGTGCCGTCGGGGCCGGGGGCGGTGTAGATGGTGGGCTTGCCGTAGACATTCCCGACCAAGAACATGTCGGGACAGGCTGCCTCGTAGCGTTCGACGACCGTGCCGGCGTAGTTGACCAGGGCGACCGGGCTGTAAAGATGGTCGTGGACGTAGTAGGTTCGCGGATCGCTCGGCGAGGCGCCCCAACTGTAGAGGACCTCGTCGATGTAGTTGCCGTAGAGGTACTTGCGCTTGACCGTGCCGCCGNNGTCGTACTCCTCCACGACCTGCCACTGGTTGTTGTAGTAATCCGCGATCTTCACGAGCCTGTTCCTGCAATCTGGCGTTTCCGGCGTAGACTCCATGCAGAGTATATCGGCGTCGGGGCGGGCCAACAAGCGATATTCGACCGCCGACGTGGCGCCGTTCGGGGGCCGGGGGCGGTTTTTCGGTCGCAGAAGGCACTTTCTCGCAAAGGACATCCCACTTCGGGGGGGCCGTGTTATATAATAGGCCTGCGTGTTGATACGGCCGGGTGTTCTTTGAAGGTGGTTCTATGGACCGGATCAGGAATCGTTGTTATTTGACGTTTGCGGTGGTTGCCGCAGCGGTTGGGGTGTTGGCGGCGGGCCAGGCGGACAGGTGGGTGAAGGTCCGCACGACGGCCGACAGCGAGCAGGCGGGGTATGAGGCGTGGCGGGCGATGGATGGCGACCCGCAGACGATGTGGCACACGCAGTTCGGCTC
>DDXG01000152.1 GCA_002347125.1 Phycisphaerales bacterium UBA2266 | reverse complement strand
CGTGGGGATTGACTTTGGCGATCCCTTGGCGCCGGTGGGTCTGGAGAGCTTTCCCAACGGCGGCCGGATCAACGCGGGGGCCTACGGCGGCACGGCCGAGGCGAGCCGGTCCTGGTTCGGCGGGCCGGTCTGCGAGACCATCATGGCCGGGGATATCAACGGAGACTGCAAAGTGGACTTGGGCGATTTCTGGTTCGTGGCCCTCAACTGGCTGCGCCGGGAGGGTCCGTGAAAGAGTCATAAGCGCCGCAAGAGACTGGAGGCAGCGTGACCGATTTGGAGATAGAACGATGAAGACGGCAGCGGTTATTCTCGCGGCGGGACTTGCAGCAGTAGCGGCACAGGCACGGGTCATTACTGTCGACAACGACGGACCGGCGGATTTCAACAACATCCAGGCCGCGATCGATGATGCGAATGACGAGGATGAGGTTGTCGTGGCCGACGGGGTGTATGCCGGAGAAAATGACTGGTTCTCGTTTCGCGGCAAGGCCATCACGGTCCGCAGCGCAAATGGACCTGCGAAGTGCATCCTGGACGGAGGCCGCCGAAATACGAGGGTGGTGTTCTCTGAGTTTGAGGGCAGAGACTCCGTGCTCGAGGGCTTTGCGATTGTGAAATCCGTTCGAGCGGTTGTGTGTGGGGTGAGTAGCCCTACCATTCGAGGGTGTATCTTCACGGAGAACGGTCTTGCAACAGTGGGCAGCGCCGTGTTTATTGTGAGCGGCTCTCCTCGCATTGAACACTGCCTCTTCATGGGCAACACTGCGGTCGAATACGGCGGGGCGATTATGTGGGATTACACGTCCTATGCACGCGGTGAGATTGTGAATTGCACGTTCTATGGGAATCGAGCCTACATGGGGGCGGCCGTCACTTTGGGCAGGCAGGGGAGGGTTTACATGTCCAACTGTATTGTCTGGGGCAACGAACCTGCCGGCGGCAGTCTTTATCAACCAGCCGACTACGGGCCATATAAGCCTCGGTTGATTGTGACGAACTGCCTGTTGCAGAGCGAATGGACGAAGGAAGGGCATGGCAATGTGGTGGCGGACCCGTGCTTTGCTCTGCCGGGCTATTGGGATCAGAATGGGACGCCGGACCACGCTTTCGATGACTTCTTGGTGGGGGGCGATTGCCACTTGAAGTCTCAGGCGGGCAGGTGGGATGCGGGGGTCGGGGCGTGGGTGTACGATGATGTGACGAGCGTGGGGATTGACTTTGGCGATCCACTCGCGCCGGTGGGGCTGGAGAGCTTTCCCAACGGCGGCCGGATCAACGCGGGGGCGTACGGCGGCACGGCCGAGGCCGGCCGCTCCTGGTTCGGCGGGCCGGTCTGCGAGACGATCATGGCCGGGGATATCAACGGCGACTGCAAGGTGGACTTCCGCGATTTCTGGTTCGTGGCGCTCAACTGGCTGCGCCAGGAGGGGCCGTGAAAGAGTCATAAGCGCCGCAAGAGACTGGAGGCAGCGTGACCGATTTGGAGATAGAACGATGAAGACGGCAGCGGTTATTCTCGTGGCGGGACTTGCAGCGGTAGCGGCGCAGGCACGGGTGATTACTGTCGACGACGACGGGCCGGCGGATTTCAACAATATCCAGGCCGCGATTGACGATGCCAATGACGGGGATACGGTTATCGTGGCGGAGGGTGTCTACTTTGAGAACCTCTGCTTTGGTGGCAAGAACATCGTCCTGACATCGACCGCCCCGAAGGATCAGGGCGTTGTCACCTCGACGGTGGTCGATGGCGGTGGCAACGGGTCCGTGGTGGCGTTCACCGGCACGGAGACGCCCGACTGCCGCCTGGAGGGGCTGACGATCACGGGTGGGCGCGCCGGCCCCTATCCTACGGGACACGGGGCGGGGATTCAGGGCAATGGGACACTAGCGACAATCCGGCGGTGTGTGATTACTGCGAACGTGGCCGGTGGCGCTGGGGGAGGGATCAGCAGGTGCGATGGTCTGATTGAGCGTTGTGTGATTCGAGGAAACCGGGCGGCCGGCGGCGGCGGCCTATATCTCTGTCGCGGCCTGATACGGGGCTGCCATATTACCGGCAATACCGCCGACGGAGTCGGTGCAGGCTGGGATTGCAGGGAATTTGAAAGCTGTCTGATTGCTGGAAACCGATCGCTCGATCAGGACGCTACGTTGGGCGCCGCCCTTTTGATACGTGACACGGGCGCAAGTATCACTAACTGCACGATTGCGGGAAACTACCAGCTCGCCGTCAGTTGTGTCTTCCCTGGGGCGGTGCGTGTGCGAAGCAGCATCCTGCGAGACAACACGTTCGGCGACATTTATGTCGCGGGCGGCACCAAGCATGCTGGACTGGCAGATGTGCGGTACAGCGTCCTTCAGAGCGACTGGACACAATGGTATGGGATTACGGGCAGCATTGCCGCCGACCCGTGTTTCGCTGATCCCGGACGCTGGCGCAACGCCGCCGATTTGAACGTGGTGGTAGACGCTTGGCACGAAGACGCCGTCTGGGTCGATGGCGATTATCACTTGAAGTCTCAGGCGGGGCGGTGGGACGCGGGGGCCGGGGCGTGGGTGTATGATGATGTGACGAGCGTGGGGATTGACTTTGGGGACCCCTTGGCGCCGGTGGGTCTGGAGAGCT
>DDXG01000289.1 GCA_002347125.1 Phycisphaerales bacterium UBA2266 | reverse complement strand
GTTGAGCACCACCTCCATCCCCAGCGCCCGCGCCTTGGCCGCCACCCGGCTGCCCACATTACCCACCCCCACAATCCCGATGCTCGCCCCCTCCAGCCGAATCCCGCGCTTGCGCCCCACCTCCAGCATCGCCGCCACCACGTACTCGGCCACCGAATTGGCGTTGCTGCCCGGCGCCGACGCAAACCCTATGCCCGCCCGCTCAAGATACGCCAGGTCCACGTGGTCCACCCCGATGGTCGCCGTCCCGACGAACTTGACGCGGCTGCCCGCCAGGAGCGCCTCATCGACCTTCGTAATGCTCCGAACGGCAAGAATATCGGCCTGCCGCACGACCTCGGCTGTAATCGCCCGCCCGGCAATCGTCCGCACCCGGCCCACCGAGCCAAAGCACTCGGCCGCAAACGGCATGTTCTCATCAGCGACGATCTTCATTCATCCGAGTTCCACGCCCGCCACCGCCGTGCCGCACTCCGGACATCTGCCCGCGCGGACGCGATTGGCGGCGATATGATAACCCACCCGCTCGATCAGTGCCTGCCCGCAATTATCGCAATACGTGCTCTCCAGCGGCGAACCCGGCACATTGCCCACATAGACGTACCGCAGCCCAGCCGCCCGACCCACGTTATACGCCAGCTCCAGGCTGCTCGTCGGTGTCGCATCCGCATCCGTGTACTTGTATTGCGGATAGAACCGGCTCACGTGCCACGGCACATCCGGTCCGGCCTTGTCCACGATAAACCCCGCCAGCCGCTTCAGCTCGTCCTCGCCGTCGTTCTCCCCCGGAACCAGCAGCGTCGTCAATTCCATCCAGATACCCGTATGCCTCGCAATATACTCTATCGTCTCCAGCACCGGCTGCAATTGTGCATGGCACAGACGCTGGTAGTAATCCTCCGTAAACGCCTTGAGGTCGACGTTGATGGCATCCAGCCACTCCGCCGCCCAGTCAATCGCCTCCCGCGTCATATATCCGTTGCTGACGAACACGTTCCTGAGCCCCTGCCCCCGCGCGAGCACCCCGCACTCGGCGCACAACTCCATGAACACCGTCGGCTCCGTATAGGTGTACGCGATGGTCGAACATCGCTCGCGAACCGCCCCGGCGACAATCCGCTCCGGCGAAATGCCCTCTCCACCGAGTCGGCACTCTTCTTCGTCTGTCTGGCTGATTGACCAGTTCTGACAGAATTCGCAGCGGAAATTGCATCCGCCCGCCGCAATCGAGTAACTCCGCGAACCCGGCTGAAAATGGAACAGCGGCTTCTTCTCAATCGGGTCCGCATTCGCCGCGCACACCTTGTCGTAGTTCAGCGAATACAGCCTGCCGGCGATGTTCTTACGCACATGACAGCGCCCCAGCTTCCCATCGCCGATCACACACCGCCACGAACACAGCGCGCAACGGACCTTTCCCCCCTCCGCCGCCTCCCACAATACCGCTTCTTTCAGACTCATAGCTACACTCCGGCCAGCCCTTATTCCAGAAAAGCGCCTTGCCTTGGTTCCCTTAAGTATATGGGATCACACTCACCAACGCCATCCCAGGTTACCAGGCAGAAGCCGCCGGCACAAAGGACATGGACGCATCTCTATCGAGTCTCTGCGTCCTCAGCGTGCTCCGCGGTCCAAGTGGCCGCACATCTCGGCCACCACCTTCACCGGATGCCGCACCGTCGCCCCCAGGTGCTCGATCTGCATCTTACACGCCGCACACTCGGTCAGGACCGTCTCTCCCTCGTGCCGCGCCAGGGCCTGCCGGAGACTGCCGCTGATGGCCTCGCTCAAGTCGTAGTTCTTCTTCTGCATCCCGAAGGTCCCCGCCAGCCCGCAGCAACCGGCCTTCAGGTCGGTCACCTGAATACCGCACCACCGCCGCAGCAACTCCATGCTCGCACCCTGCCCACCCACGGCGGCCAGATGGCACGGCAGATGATAAACATACGCATCCCTGCTACCGGCCGCGGCACACACAGGCATCTTGCCCTCGTTAAACAGCCCCAGCAGATAACCCATCAGCTCATGCGTATGGGCCCTCACCAGCTCCGCATCGACGCCACTGACGAAATGTGGCATCTCCTCCTTGAGCGCCAGCGCTGCGCTCGGCTCCGAGCACACCACCTTATACCCATCCCGCACCACTCGCGCCAGGGACCGCACGCTGTACGTCAAATCCTCGCGCGCCGTCTTTACATCTCCGTACACAATCGCCGGCAAGGGCGCCGGCCGCTGGTCCGGCAGCACCACCTCCACCCCGCACGCCCGCAGCACATCGATCACCGCAAAGCCCAATTCGTGATCGTTGTAGTTCGCGTAGGAGTCAATGAAATACGCCACCTTGTCGGCCGGCTGTACCACCGCCCCCAGCGACCGCAGGTACTTCCGGCCCACCCTCAGGAACGGCTGCCACCAGAACGCCGGCATCATCCGCCGCCGGTCGATCCCCATCACTTTCTCCATCGCCCACCGAAACGCCCCCAGCCGCATCATCACGTTCGCCACCGGCCCGAAAACGCTGCCGGCCATGCTCAAATACCGGTTCTTCGCCAGCACGCCCTCCGTCCGCCGCAGCCCCATGTTCCGCGCATACTGCGCCCGCGCCATAGCCATCAGCCGCGACACATCCACTCCCGATGGGCACTCCCGCGCGCAGGCCTTGCAGTTGACGCACAAATCCAGGAACTTGCGGAACTCCGGCGACCGCACTTCCTCATCGCTCAACTGCCCCGTCGCCCAGACGTGCAACAGGTTCGCCTTCGCCCGGCTCGATCCCATCTCCTCGCCCATCGCCCGGAACACCGGGCACATCCGCAGGCCCGGATCGCGATTCAGGCACACCCCGCATCCATAGCATTGCTCCAGTTCGAGTTCCAACTCCTCATTCCCGAAGAGCAACCCCCCGCGAACCCGCTCGGGCTCGACCCGCCGCTGTGCACGCAGGTTCTTGATCATCACGTCCGGGTCGTCATTGAGGATCTTGCCCGGATTGAGCAGGCCCGCCGGATCGAATATGGCCTTCAGGCTCCGCAGCACCTCGTAATAGGCATCCCCGAACTGCCGCCGGATATACGCCGTCCGCACGAGCCCATCGGCATGCTCCCCGCTGATCGACCCGCCCAGCGACCACGCCAGCGTAAAGACCTCCTCGGCAATCTGCTGCATCTTCCGCAGTTCCTTCGGGTCGTGCAGGTCCAGGTCCGGCCGCACGTGCAGCTCACCATCGCCCGCATGGCCGAATAGCGACATCGTGAAGCCGTACTTGTCCGCAATCCGCTCCAGCCCCGCGATATACGTCCCCAGGTCCTTGGCCGGCACGCACACGTCCTCCATGAACTCCGCCGGGTGCTTGTGTGTCCGCCGGCGATACAGCAGCGGCCCGGCGTCCTTGCGGCTCTGCCAGATCCGCTTCTGCTCGACCTCGCTCAGGAACACCCTCCGCCCGCTCGCCAGACCGCCCACCGCCTCGTCCGTCCGCCGAATCTTCGCCTCCACCTCCTTCGCATCGGCCCCGGTGTGCTCGATCAGCAGCACCGCCTTCGCCCCGGCCGGCAGGATATCCCGGTACTCGGGCAGCCCCTCGTGCGCCATCTCCACCATGCGGTCGTCCACCATCTCGCACGCCCCCGGCCCCGTTGCCACCACCAGCGGCACCGCCTTGCCCATCGTCTCAAAGCTGGCGAACTCCATTTGCAGAAGCCCCCGCACCGCCGGCGCCGCCACCGTCCGTATCGCCACCTGCGTGAATATCGCCAGCGTCCCCTCCGATCCCGCCAGCAGCCTGGCCATGTCGATTCGCCCGCCGCGCCGCGCACGGCGGATATTGTATCCCGACCGGTCCCGCGTCGTCTTCGGCGACCCGGCCGCGATAACGTCGGCCTTCTCGCTCAGCAGCGCCAGGCACGCCGCCGCCACCTCCTTCGCCCGTCCATCGGGCATCGCCGATGGATCCACGTCGTTGCCGAACTCCACCACCGTCCCATCCGCCAGCACCGCCTCGATCCGCTCCACGTGGTCCCCCGTATGCCCATACAGCAGCGAGTGCATCCCGGTCGCGTTATTCGCCACGCACCCGCCGATCGTCGCCCGATTGCCGCTCGACGGGTCCGGCCCGATCTTGCGACCCCACTTCGCCAGATACCTGTTCAC
>DDXG01000212.1 GCA_002347125.1 Phycisphaerales bacterium UBA2266 | reverse complement strand
GGATGGAGGCTGAACGACTGACCGCGATTCTGCAAGGCGAAGCCCAGGCCGTCCGGGACCATGCGGGAGCCGAAGTGATGGTAGATGCTCTGGATGAGGGAGACCATGTTGCCGTCCTTGTCGGCGGCGGTAAGGTAGATCGTCTCGGACGGCCCATGGAGGCGGCCGGCGGCCACCTGTCGGGCGGCCCGGCGAGGGTCGATCAGCCGCGCCCGCTGCCTCGCGTAGTCCTTGGAGATCAATTGCCGCAGGGGCACATCGGCGAAGTCCATGTCGGCGTAGTAGACGGCGCGGTCCTCGAAGGCGAGCTTCTTGGCCTCGATGAACAAGTGCAGGTGCTCGGCGGAATTGGGCTTCATGGAGGCGATGTCGAACGTCTCCAGGAGGTTGAGCATCTGGAGGACGGCGATGCCCTGGCCGTTGGGGGGCAATTGCCAGACATCGTAGCCGCGGTAATTGGCGCTGACGGGCTCGACCCAGTCGGCACGGTGCTCGGCGAAGTCCCGCATGGAGAAGCGGCCGCCGACCTTGTTGCTGAACCTGACAATCCGCTCGGCGATCTCGCCCTGATAGAACGCTTCCAGGCCGTCGCGGGCGATGGTCTCGAAGCATCTCGCCATGTCCGGATTGCGGAAGATGTCGCCAAATTGCGGCGTCTTACCGTTGGGGGCGAAGACCCTGGCGAGTGTCGGGTGTTCTTGCGGGTTCGCAGTGCGCCAGTCGCCGGCGATGACGGGCGTTACGCAGAAGCCTTCACGGGCATGGTGGATGGCCGCCTCCAGGACATGGCCCGGCTTCATGGAGCCCATGCGGCCAAGCAGGGCGGCCCAGCCGCTGACGCAGCCGGGGACGCTCCACGACAGGGGACCATAGATGGGCAACTCCCTGAGAGCGAGGTCCTGGGCGTCCTTAAGGCTCCAGCGGTAGGGGGAGCGTCCGCTGGCGTTGAGACCCAGCAACTTACGGTCCTTGGCCGACCAGACGATGGCGAACAGGTCGCCGCCGGGCCCGCAACTCATCGGCTCGGTAACACTGAGGACGGCGTTGGCGGCGACGGCGGCGTCGATGGCGTTGCCACCGGCCTTGAGGATGTCAATGCCGGCGATGCTCGCCAATGGATGACTTGTACAGACGATGCCGTTTCGACAGGCCACGGTCGAGCGGTTCTGGTTGCGATAGGCGGCCGGCTCGGCGTTGTACATTACGCCGCCGGCGGCCAGGCCTGCGCGGTTTCCGAGCACGGCGCATGCAGCCGCCGAGCCGGTCATCCTGAGAAAATCGCGTCGTTGCATAGGCATCTCCTGCCGGCAGTTCACCGAGCCGGGGGCTCGATTTCGATGATTGCTTCGCACCAGCGGCGGAGGTCCCAAGAACTGAACTGCACGTCGGCCGTGACGACGTAGAACTCCCTGGCGGCCGTTGCGGCGACCCGGACGTCGAACAGAAGCTCGGCCTCTTTGCGTGGGTCGATCCGGACCGAGGCCGTCTTTCGACCCCCTTCGATGTCCGGCGGCGTATTCAGGGTCACGGCATATTCCTGCGCCTGGGCGCTGTGATTGAATACCCGGACGCCAAGCTGGACACGGTCGCCGCGTTTGGCCGTCCGGCCGTAGGGATAGAAGCGGGCCCAGCGTTCATCAATGCCGTAGTTGGGCTCATCCCAGGGGAAAAGCTCGGCCAGCAGTTGCTTTCGTTGGCGAAGCTTGCGTTGCATGTGTTCGATCTGTGTTGTCGAAAAACGGAACGGCTCCGTGACGTGCTGGTTGACGAGCAGGCAATTCTCCGGCAGGGTCTTGAGGGCATCGAGGCAGTACAAATAGCCGGTGTCATTGTGCAGGAGGTTGCGATTCAGCAGGCAGTAATCGTCGATACCGGAGGGGGTAAAGGAGTCGCCCATGAAGAAGATGGGCCTGTCGGCGTCGGGTTCGACGAGCAGGGCGTCGTGGTAAATCGTCTGGCCCGGATGATAGAACAGCGTCAGGCCATATTCCTTCCATCGCATCTTATGGCCGCTGGGGACGGCGACGGCATTGGGTATGGGGTTGGCGGTCAAACAGGGCAGGCGATAGGCGGACGGGTTGGCCAGGATATCGCGCTGCTGCCACGAGCAGTAGACGGGGCAGTCGAATCTGGCGGCGAGATCGGCCGCGCTGTTGGTATGGTCGTCGTGATAATGGGTGATGAACATGCCGCTGATATGCGAGAGTCTGCCCTCGGCTTGCAGCTTCTCGATCTCGGCGATGATGGCCGGCGAGCCGCAGTCGAGCAGGAAACCGGAACGGTCGGCCGAGAGGATCAGACGCGAGTTCTGGATGGGAATAACCCAGGCGGGAGGCCGCTGTTCAATGACCGGCGCCCAGGTCATCCAGTCGACTTTGGCGTCGGGTCCGAGCACGCGGGCCGCGAGTGTGCCATATCGCTCTTTGAAGTACCATCTGCCCGCGTTGATGGACAGGTAGTTCTCGTAGACGGCCTGCAACCGGTGGATGAGAAGGGCAATCTCCTCGGCTGTCTTGTAGATGGTCCAGCCATGCGCCGGGACGATGACATCGGGCTTTCGCTCGGCGATCTTGCGGAGGCTCGCCATCAAGTCGCCGAGTCGTCCGGCCCAGCCGTGATAGCCGCCGATCTGGGCGTCGGCTACGGCGTCCTGAAGGCTGTAGAGGTCGAACAGGCGTCCGTCGCGGTACATCAGATCACCCACGAAAGCGTACTTGAGGTTGTCGATGGTGGTCAGATAGGAGACCCCCTCGCGGGTGTAGCCGGGCGTGGCGACGACTTCGATCTCAAGGTCCTGCCACTGTATCTTGTGCCCATCGGAGACCTGCATGGAGACCGGCATGGGCTCGACGGGGAGTTTCGTGCCCTGCTGGTCGTAGTCGTGGAAGCGCTTGCGGCGAAAGGCCGACCAGAAGGCGTCGGGGTCGGTGAACCGCTCCGCGACGGCGGCGGGAACGACGGCCCTGGCCCCTTTGGCGACGAGGTCCTGGCCGGCCCAGGCGACGTCGCGTCGGGCGTCGGTGAACAGGACCATGTCGGGTTGGCGAACGAACCCGGCCGGATCCCCGTAGACGACGAGCATACGTCCGTTGCGGCTGATGATGGCGCCGCTGATGGCCCCCTGGCGAACCAGGACCGAATCGCTGGGCTTGATCTCCTCGACGGCGGGTGCGGCGGCCGTTATACATCCAACCACCGCCAGACAGATGAGCAGGTGTCTCATGGTCGTATATCCTTGTACTGCGTTAACGGGCCTCCGCCAGCATAGTACATTGCGGCGGGGCCGACAATGGGCCGCGGGCGATTTGGCGGGTCTTTTTCACCTGACACGCCGTCCGGGCCTGCGGTAGAATCGTGATGCCGGACACGGGCCCTGGATGACGGCCGCAGTGTGTGTCCGGGTGTTTTTTGTACGATGTGTGTTGGCTCTGGATAAGGATGACGATATGCCGACATGGACTCGATGGCGAACGGTGGCGGTTTCAGGAGCGGTTGTCCTGCTGATGCTGCCTGTGGTGGTGTGTTGTGCGGAGCAGCAGGCGATGGACCTGGCGGGGTCGTGGCGTTTTGCGGCCGATCCGGGCAAGGTCGGCGAGACGGAAAAGTGGTTTGAGCGGCGACTTGAGGGGCAGATACGACTGCCCGGCTCGATGACCGAGAACGCCATCGGAGACGATGTCTCGGTTGATACGGCGTGGACGGGCGATATTATAGACCGCTCTTGGTTCACGGATGCCAGATACGCCGAGTACCGCAAGGCCGGTTCGGTCAAGGTGCCGTTCTGGCTGACGCCGTTGAAATACTACGTGGGGCCGGCGTGGTATCAGCGGGATATCAACATTGCGGACGAGTGGAGGGGCAAGCGGGTCGTATTGTCGCTGGAGCGGTGTCATTGGGAGACGCGGCTCTGGGTGGACGGCCGGTATGTGGGGATGCGCAACAGCCTTGCGACGGCTCATGAGTACGACCTGGGGCCTCTGGAGGCCGGGTCACATACGTTGACGCTCTGCGTGGACAACACGCTCAAGATCGGTGTCGGGGTCAACGCGCATAGCGTGACGGACCACACGCAGACCAACTGGAACGGGATTGTCGGCGCGATGAGACTTACGGCCGGCGACCGGACGTATATTGACGATGTGCAGGTCTTTCCTGATGTCGGGGCCAACAGGGCCAGGGTTGTGGTGACTATCCGCAGCGAAGATCCGATGGATCTGACGGGCAAGCTGCGGGTTTCCGCCCGCCGTAAAGGGGCTGCGGCCGCTTTGGAGCCGCGAGAGGCGCCGCTGCCGGGGGGTGTCAAGCGGCTGGAGGTCTCGCTGGATTACCCGATGGGCGAAGACGTCAGGCTGTGGAATGAGTTCACGCCGGAGGTCTATGAGTTGACGGCGGCGATTGGTGGAGCTGGATACAATGACACTCGGACGGTGTCATTCGGGATGCGGCAGATCGGCACGGAGAACCGACAGTTTATGATCAACGGCCGGAAGACCTTCCTGCGGGGGACACTGGAGTGCTGTATCTTCCCGTTGACGGGCTATCCGCCGACGGACGAGGCTTACTGGGAAAAGGTGCTCTCGGCGGCCAAGGCGCATGGGCTCAATCATCTGCGGTTTCATTCGTGGTGTCCGCCGAAGGCAGCGTTTGATGTGGCGGACCGGATGGGCTTTCTGTTTCAGATCGAGTGCTGTGCGTGGGCGAACCAGGGATCGTCCATTGGCGACGGCAAGCCCATCGATGCCTTCATCCGCGAGGAGGCGGACCGTATTCTGAAGACCTACGGCAATCACCCGTCGTTCTGTATGATGGCCTATGGCAATGAGCCGGCGGGGGGCAGGCAGAAAGAATACCTGGCCGACCTGGTTGAGTCGTGGAAGGCCAAGGACCGGCGGCGGTTGTACACAAGCGGGGCCGGCTGGCCCATCATCGAGTCCAGCGACTTTCACAGTACGCCGGAGCCGCGGATCCATGCCTGGGGCCAGGGGCTTGGCAGCCGCATCAACGCACGGCCGCCGGAAACGCGGACGGACTACCGGGATATTGTCCATCGGTACGACAAGCCCGTGGTCAGCCATGAGATCGGGCAGTGGTGCGTGTATCCGAATCTTGATGAGACGGCCAAGTACACCGGTGTGACGCGGGCGTACAACTTCGAGATATTCCGCGATTCACTGAAGGCCAATGGGATGCTGGACCAGGCGCGTGATTTCCTGTTGGCCTCGGGCAAGTTGCAGACCTTGTGCTACAAGGAGGATATCGAATCGTCGTTGAGGACGCCGGGCATGGGGGGATTTCAGTTGCTCGATCTGCATGACTTCCCGGGGCAGGGGACGGCTCTGGTCGGCGTGCTCGACCCATTCTGGGAGTCCAAAGGGTATGTTACAGCAAGGGAGTACCACCGGTTCTGTTGCGAGACGGTGCCGCTGGCGAGGATAAGCAAGCGCATCTGGACGAACGACCAGACATTTGAGGCGGATATTGAGATGGCCCATTTCGGGCCGGAGCCGCTGAAGAACGCGGTCATTCGATGGGCGATGACCGACACGCAAGGGCGTCGCAGGGCGGCAGGGCGGTTCCCGGCCCGGACGATTGAGCTGGGCAATGGGATTGAGATCGGGCGGATTATCGTACCTTTGAGCGAGGTGCGCAAGGCGGAGAAGTTGACGCTGGTGGTCTCGGTCGTCGGCACGGACTATGGCAATGACTGGGACATCTGGGTGTATCCGGCGGCGCTTCGCGCGGCCCGGCCGGACGATGTGATCGTCCGTTCCCGTCTGGATGCACGGGCTCTGGCGGTCCTCAAGGACGGTGGCAAGGTGCTGCTGATGCCGGAGCCGGGTACGGTCAGGGGCGATGAGGCCGGGCCGGTGCCGCCGGGATTCTCGAGCATCTTTTGGAATACGGCGTGGACGGGCAGGCAGGCGCCGCATACGCTGGGCATCCTGTGCGCCCCGGAGCATCCGGCGCTGAGCCGGTTTCCCACGGAGTATCACAGCAACTGGCAATGGTGGGACCTCGTCACCAGAGGGCAGATCATGATTCTCAACGACATGCCCTCGCCACTGCGGCCGATTGTGCAGGTGATCGACGACTGGGTGACAAACCGGCGGCTGGCCCTGGTCTTCGAGGCGCGAGTCAACGGCGGCAGGCTCCTGGTCTGCGGAATCGACCTGCGCAGCGACCTGGCGAATCGGCCGGTGGCGCGGCAGATGCGGGCGAGCCTGTTTGACTATATGAGCGGCGAGGATTTCAATCCGAAACTGGAGGTCGATGCGGCGGCGATTCAATCGTTGTTCAAGGAACCCTCCGCGCTGGAGGTCCTGGGGGCCAGAGTCGTCGGCGTCGATAGTGCGGCCGCCGGGTATGAAGGGCATAAGGCCATTGACGGGGACCCGGCGACGATCTGGCATACGGCGTGGGCGCCGCAATTGGTCGATTATCCGCACGAGATTACCATTGCCTTCAAGCGGTCGGCGACGATCACGGGCTTTACGTATCTGCCGCGGCAGGACATGAAGAACGGCTGGTTCAGCGAGTATGCGTTCTACGTCAGCGTGGACGGCGAGCAGTGGGGCGATCCTGTGGCCAGCGGGACATTTCCGCAGGGCAAGGCCGCGCAGAAGGTCACGTTCAGCGAACCGGCGAAGGGAAGATATGTGCGGCTGGCGGCCGTCAAGGGTATTGAGGGACAGAAGTTCGCGGCGGTTGCGGAGCTGGGCATTGACATTGAGGAGTGAATGAAACCGCATGGGCAAGAATCCCATCCCGATGCACGTGTATCGGGATCGGGACCCACCCTACTGTGGCCGGCGTCGCGAGATGCTTCCTTTCACTCCGCATGACAGAGATGTATGGCCTTGTCTGCGTGAGCGAGAATGCAGGGTGTGCAACTCGTTGCATACGCGGAACCGGACGTGACATTTTGACGGTGATCGCGTCACGTGCTCGGCCCGCTTGTCGCGGCGGGCTTCGGCTGGGGTTTCTTGGGCAGGGGGAAGACGTCGGAGCTGGTGCGGTTCTTGTCGATCATCTCGGTCAATCGGCGGGCAAGGTCGGGGCTTGCCTTCGCCAGGTTGTTCTTCTCGCCTATGTCTTCAGCGAGGTTGTAGAGTTCGACGTCGAGCCAGGGCTTGTTGCGCAGGGCCTTCCAGTCGCCGACGCGGATGGCCTGTTGGCCGTTGAGTTCCCAGTAGAGGTATTCGTGCTGCTTCTGGTTATCGCGGCCGAGCAGGGCAGGGAGCATACTGATGCCGTCGATGTCCTGGGGAATCTGGCGGCCGGTGAGTTCGCAGCAGGTTGGCAGAAAGTCCCAGAAGGCCGAGACGTGGTCGCTCGTGCTGCCCGGCTTGATACGGCCGGGCCAGCGGGCGATAGAGGGAACTCGGATGCCGCCTTCGTAGACGCCGCCCTTGAGGCCGCGGAAAGGGCTGGCGCTACTGAAGAAGGCCGGGTCCGAGCCGCCCGCGAAGGTCGGGCCGTTGTCGCTGGTGAAAATGACGAGCGTGTTGTCTTCGAGGTTGAGTTCCTTGAGCAGGGCGATGATGCTGCCGACGGAGGCGTCCATCCGGCTGACCATGGCGGCGTAACAGGCGCGGGGGGTGTCGTGGGCGACGTAGCCCCGGCCGCCGTCGTAGGCCGGGTCGGGCCATTGACCTTTGTACTGGTCGAGTGCGTCCTGGGGCGCCTGGAGGGCTACGTGCGGGATGGTAAAGGGCGCGTAGAGAAAGAACGGCTGGTCTTTGTAGCGGCGGATGAAATCGAGGGCCTTGGCGGCGATAAGGTCGTGGGAGTATTTGACCTCGGCGCCGTCCTTGTTCTCTTCAATCCACTCGACTTGCCCATCGTTCCAGAGGTGGTTGGGGTAAAAGGTGTGGGCCTGGCGCTGGCAGATGTAGCCATAGAAATGGTCGAAGCCCTGCTTCTGGGGGTCGCCCGAGCTTGCGACGGTCCCGAGGCCCCATTTCCCATACGCGCCGGTGGCATAGCCGGCTTCTTTGAGAATCTTGGCGACGGTCAGGGTGTATTCGGCGATGGGGTGCTGGCCGCTGCCGGTGAAGCCAAGTTCCCAGGCTCGCTCGCCTCCGACCTGCTTGTTGTTGCGGACCTGGGCGTGGCCGGTGTGCAGGCCGGTCATAAGAGTGCAGCGAGAGGGGGCGCAGACGGGATTGCCGGAGTAGTGCTGCGTGAGACGGATACCTTGGGCTGCAAGGCTGTCAATATGGGGGGTTTTGATTCTGGTCTGGCCATAGCAGCCCAGGTCGGCGTAGCCGAGGTCGTCGGCCAGGATGAAGACGATGTTGGGGCGGCGGGGCTCGGCCGCAGAGAGGGTCCGGGTGGCCAGGGCCAGGCCCAAGGTGGCTGTGCCGGCTGTTCGCAGGAAATCACGACGTCTCATATTGCAGTCTCCTTATTGAGGTTGGGCCATCCGATCCGGCCGGGCCGCTGGCCTTGGCTGAGGATAGCGTTTTGATCGTACACGGGCAAGGTGGTCGGCCGGGCGGATTGGGTTTGTTTTGACGGGACGGAGCGAACAGGGAGCATTGAGCAGGGGGTATTGGGTTTGTTTTGCGCCAACCTGATACTGGATGCTGGATGACGCGGCGCGCGGTGGATTGGGTTTGTTTTGCAGAATCGGGGTGTGCTGTGAAAATGGGTAGAGTTGGGGGGCTGGGTTGGCATGGTTGGCTCTCCCCGGTGTCTTGCTGCGATCCGGTGTGTCTGAGCGGGAATTATATCCGATTTGCGAGCGATTGTCAAGGATAGGGTGTCCCGGGGGCGGGGTTTTTGGGCTTGTCAGGGGGGGATGGGTTGGCCTATAGTGGCCGCGGTCGTTCTCGTCGGCTGGTCGCGGCCCGGCTGGCGGGCGGATTGAAAGCCCATTGAGCAAGGAGATGGACGTGGGTAATCTGAACAGTGCTGATTACGTCGTTATCGCCGTCTACTTCGCGATCCTGGTCGGGCTCGGGCTGTACCTGAAGAAGCGGGCGTCGGCGTCTCTGGAGGACTATCTGCTGGGAGGACGGCGACTGCCGTGGTGGGCGCTGGGGGTCTCGGGGATGGCGTCGTTCCTGGATGTGACGGGGACGATGCTGATTGTGTCGTTCCTGTTCATGCTGGGGCCGCGGGGGCTGTTCATCGAGTTTCGCGGCGGGGCGGTGCTGGTGCTGACGGTGTATATGCTCTGGGCGGGCAAGTGGCACCGGCGAAGCGGCTGCATGACGGGGGCGGAGTGGATGGCGTTTCGGTTCGGGGAAGGGCCGGGCGGGCATGCGGCGCGGATTCTGCGTGCGGTGGCGGAGGTGATCTTCGTGGCGGGGATGCTGACGTACATGGTCAAGGGAGTGGGACTGTTTCTGTCGACGTTTCTGCCGTTTTCGCCGCTGGTCTGTGCGTTGATCATGGTTGGCGTGGCGACGGTGTATACGATGGTCTCCGGGTTCTACGGGGTGGTGTTCACGGACATCTTCCAGTCCGGGATCATCCTGATCGCGGTGATCAGCATATCGGCGCTGGCGATTGTCAAGATGGGGGGGCAGGACATCGGGGCGCTGGCGCATGAGGTTACCGGGGCCGAGCAGTGGCTCAGTTCGTCTCTGCATTGGAGGACGCCTATGCCCGCGGGGTATGAGGCTTACAGCCATCTGGCGATGTTCGCGTTGTTCTATTTGATGCGGAACATTCTCAACGGGATGGGTACGGGCGACGATCCGAAGTACTTCGGGGCGCGGAGCGACGCGGAGTGCGGCAAGCTGACGTTTCTGTGGACGTGGCTGATGATGATCCGCTGGCCGATGATGATGGGATTCGCGGTGTTAGGGCTGTTCCTGGTGCAGGGGATGTTTCCCGACCAGGCGGTGCTGGGGCAGGCGGCGGAGTTGATTAAGCAGCACATCGGGGCTATCGATAAGAGCCGGTGGGCCGATACGGTGGCGGGGATCATGTATCATGCGGAGCGTTACCCGCCACAACTTGTCGAGGGCTTGCAGAATCTGCTGGGGACCGGGTGGGTGGATAAGCTGCGGCTGCTCAGCTATGAGGGCGGGGTGGACCCGGAGAAGATCCTGCCGGCGGTGATATTGTACCACATTCCTATGGGATTGCGGGGGTTGCTGCTGGTGGCCCTGATCGCAGCTTCGATGTCTACGTTCGATTCAACGGTGAACAAGGGGACCGGCTTTTTTACTCGCGACATTTATCAGCGGTATCTGCGGCCGGGCGCGGGCAACCGCGAGTTAATCTATGCGAGTTGGGCGTTCGGGTTCGGCGTGGTGGCGCTGGGGTTCCTGCTGGCGTACAGCGTCAAGAATATCAATGACATCTGGGACTGGATCATCATGGGGCTCGGCGGTGGGATGATCGTTCCGATCTTCCTGCGGTTCTACTGGTGGCGGTTCAATGGGGCGGGATTCGCCGTGGGAATGGGGGTGGGACTGGCCGGGTGTCTGGTTCAGCGGGCGCTGTGGCCGGGGTTGGACGCGCGGCTGCAATTCGTCTCACTGATGGCTGTCGGTCTGGCGGGGAGTATGCTGGGGACGTATCTGAGCAAGCCGACGGAGCGGGTGGTGCTTGAGCGATTCTATCGCAAGACGCGGCCGTTCGGTTTCTGGGGGCCGTTGAAGTCGATTCTGTCGGATGATGTTCGCCAGACCATGGTGCGGGAGCATCGCCGCGACCTGTTGGCGCTGCCTTGTGCCCTGTGCTGGCAGTCGACGCTGTTTCTGCTGCCGATGCAAATGATCATCGGGACGTGGGGGGCCTTCTCGATTACACTGGTCATCTTCCTGGTTTCGCTGGGGGGGCTGTATCTGTTTTGGTATCGCCATTTGGGGTCGCTTGACGCCGGTGGCTTGAATGAATGAGACGGATTTTCGGAGTATACATGGCCAAGAGTCAACGCAACATCCATCTGCTTTGCAACGCCCATCTGGATCCGGTGTGGCTGTGGGAATGGGAAGAAGGGGCCGCCGAGGCGATTTCGACATTTCGCACGGCCGCGGAGATGGCGGAGAAGGACAAGGCCTTCGTCTTCAACCATAACGAGGCCATCCTGTACAAGTGGGTCCGGGAGTATGAGCCGGCCTTGTTCGAGCGAATCCAACGGCTGGTGAAGCTGGGCAAGTGGCACATCATGGGCGGATGGTACTTGCAGCCGGACTGCAACATGCCGAGCGGGGAGTCTTTTATCCGGCAGATACTGTTGGGCAGGGCGTTCTTCAGAAAGCACTTCGGGGTCGAGCCGACGACGGCGATCAATTTTGACCCATTCGGCCATACGCGGGGGCTGGTGCAAATACTCGCGGGCAGCGGCTACGATTCGTATCTGTTCGGACGGCCGGACCAGAATGACTGTCCGCTGCCGGCCGACGATTTCGTGTGGGTCGGCTACGATGGCTCGGAGGTGATGGCGACGCGGTTCAAGGGGTGGTACAACTCGCCGCTGGGCCATGCGGCCGAGAAGGTCGCCCAGTGGGCGGTGGACTATCCGGAGGCGTCGCCGGGGCTGATTCTGTGGGGGGTCGGCAATCACGGCGGCGGGCCGTCGCGCAAGGACCTGCGGGACATCAATGCCCTGATCGCCAGGACGAAGGACCCGACGATACTACACTCGACGCCCGATGCCTATTTCCGCGAACTGCGACGTCGCCGGACCGCTCTGCCGAGGCATCGCAAGGACCTGAATCCCTGGGCGGTGGGCTGCTACACGTCGGCGATTCGCATCAAGCAGAAGATGCGGCGGCTGGAGAATGAGATCTATTCGCTGGAGAAGATGGCTTCGACGGCGGCGGTGCAGGGGCTGATGGACTACCCGGCCGGCGAAATCCACGAGGCCCTTTGCGACCTGATGACGGGCCAATTCCATGATATCCTGCCGGGCTCTTCGATTCAGGCGGTGGAAGAGGCATCACTGAGGTTGCTCGATCACGGCCTGGAGATTGTCGCCAGGGCCAAGGCGCGGGCGTTCTTCTCGCTGGCCTCAGGCCAGAAGCGGCCCCACGACGGACAGATTCCAATCCTGGTTTACAACCCGCATCCGTTCAAGGTCCTCGGGCTCGTCGAGTGCGAGTTCAACCTGCCGGATTTCCAGCCGCCGGAGGTTTTCTACGACGTGCAAGTGCGCGGCGGAAATACCG
This sequence comes from Phycisphaerales bacterium UBA2266, assembly GCA_002347125.1. Taxonomy (GTDB): domain Bacteria; phylum Planctomycetota; class Phycisphaerae; order Sedimentisphaerales; family Anaerobacaceae; genus UBA2266. Next base: position 3,675 of record DDXG01000212.1, on the reverse strand, counting down.
ATCTGCCGACGCAGGTGGAGCAGGAGGCGTCGAATCTGGCGGTGGACTGGCGCAAGCGCGTGGTCTTCCATGCGGAGCTGGCGCCGGGCGTCATGAACCGCTTCGATTGCGCGCTGATGCAGAAGAAACGCAAGCCCTCGCCTCGGCTGAAGGCCAGACGCGGCCTTATCCGATTTGCAGCGAAGGACCTGAACGTCACGATCAATACGCGGACGGGGCTGATCGACCGCTGGCGGGCTCGCGGGGTCGATCTGGTGGCGGGCCGGGCATTCGAGCCGCTCGTGGTAAAGGACAACGCCGACCCGTGGGGCATGACGACGCGGAGCTATCGGAAAGTGGTGGGGCGGTTCAGGCTGATGCGTCGGCCGGATGCGGCGCGATTCCGTGGTCTGGATTGCGACACGATTGACGCGGTGCGTGTGATCGAGGATGGGGCGGCCAGGAGCGTGGTGGAGGCGGTGTTCGCCTGGGGGGATTCTTTTGTGTGTCAGCGGTATCATCTGCCCAAGCGGGGGACGCAGATTCACGTTCAGACGCGGGTGATCTGGAATGAGAAGGACCGGATGCTGAAGCTGTCGATTCCAGTGCGGCCGGGCAGTTGCCGGTATGTGGGACAGGTTGCGTGCGGGACGGGCGAGTTGCCATCCAACGGCGACGAGGCGGTGGCTCAGAAGTGGACGGCCGTGGTGGATGATTCGCGCAAGACGGCGCTGACGTGTATCAACGATGGCATCTACGGGTCTGACTTCTCCGAGGACGGGCTTCGACTTACGCTGCTGCGGTCGCCGGCGTACTCGTGTCATCCACACGACAACCGGCTGCTGACGCCGGCGCAGGACCGGTTCACGCCGCGGATCGACCAGGGCGAGCGGCTGTTCAACTTCTGGCTGGACGGGGGCAAGGCGGGCGAGCGGCTGCGGCATATCGACCGCGAGGCGCTGGCCAGGAACGAGCAGCCCGTGGCGCTGTCGTTCAATCCGCCGGCGCAGGGAGTCCTGCCCAGGCCGCTGGCGGTGCTCAGCGACGATGTCGTGCAGATCATGGCCATCAAGCAGGCCGAAAACGGCCGCGGACTGATTATTCGCCTGTTCGAGCCCACCGGCCGCGGACGGACCACGACCCTGACGCTGCCGGCCTTGAAGAAGAAGATCAGGGTGGAACTGGGCGGGTTTGAGATACGAACCCTGCGGATAGACCCGCGGACGAGCAAGCATGTTGACGCGGATCTGCAGGAGCGGATTCTGCGGAGGTGAGTATATGTCGTGTCACTGCACCATATGTGTTGGAGGAATCTGCGCCATGATTCGATATGCCGTCAGGTGGGTCGTCCTGCTGGGGCTGGTGTGGCGAGCAGCGGCGTGCGTTGGGGCGCCGGCGACGGTCGTGGTTTACGATCTACGGTATACGCTGGCGATTGACACAGGCGATGCGGGGCAGGTTTGCATGGCATGGGACCATTGTCATGCGGTCGCGGCGCTGCAGGGGCTGGTCAATCGCGATGGGCCGCGGCTCTATCTGCGGTTCGTCGAATCGCAGCACCGGCGGGGTAATATCGATGACTACTGGCTGGACATGATGCGGCGGCCGGGCGAGTGGCTGGAGGCCGCGGCGGTGGAGCAGGTCAGCGGGATTGAGTCGTTGGTGGAGCGTTTTCGCTCGGATATTGAGGGGGTGGTGGTGTATGACCCGGCCGTGGCGGCCACGAGCAACGTGGCCTCGGCCGTGGCGGGCGTTGAGAGGCTGCTGCCGATTCGGTATGACACGTCGCAAGCGAGCCTCTACAGCAGGCTGGTTCTATCCGGGCCAAAGCTGGCGGTGCGGCGGCGGCTGATCCATGAGGATGGCTCGTCGATGTTCACCGGCCGCGGCACGATACCTGGTACGGACCTGCCTTCGACGGGCTCGGCCAAGTGCGATGCGTATCTGTGGATGAAGCACCGTTACATGGACACGGGGCTGTGCGATGGGACGTGGGGGGCGTATTACCTGGACCAGTACTGGAGAAGGCTGCCCCGGGCGACGGTGCTCAATCACCATTGCCTGACGAATCATGACTTCTTCATTGCCAAGAAGGCGTGGTTCTTCGACCTGCACGTCTGGGGCGATGAGGCCCCGGTGGATGATCCGGGTCAGCGGCCGGGCACGGATTTGGAGACGCTCAAGGCCCTGTTGCTCAGTGCCTACGAGCACGGCGGCCGCGAGCGGATGATCCATATCGGCGGGTTTGTGCCGTGGGCGCACAAGTACACCAGCCACGGACGCGCAGGCGGCCGGCACGACCCGGTGCCGTGCGAGTGGGAGTATGGCAAGGTTATCAGTGCATATAACGGGTTCATGGATGCCGATGCCGTCGGCTACGGGGCGATGGCCAATGCCTCGTTCTACATGCACTATCCGCTGAGGCAGCAGTATCCGCAGGCGTGGGTCAGCCGGGAGCAGTTGGCCGAGCGGGGGTATCTGACGGCCGATGGCAGGGTGAACTTCGAAGGGAGGGAATTCATGATCTTCTACGTGGGCGACTACGACTGTGCGGCGTGGCTGTATCAGCGGATGCCGGATATCTGGGAGGACCCGAACCGGGGGAAGGTTCCGCTGATGTGGTGCATCAGTCCGATCCTGGACCGCCGGGCGCCGATGGCGATGGATTACCTGCGGCGGACGGCGACGGCCAACGACTACTTCGCCGCGGCCGACAACGGGGCCGGCTACTGCGAGCCGGGGATGCTGCAGGAGCCGAGGGGGATTTCGGGCCTGCCCAGCGGGCTGGACGCATGGGGGCGGCATTGCGGGCGCTACTTTGACAAATGGGGGCTGAGTATCACGGGGTTTATCATCTATGCCCACGGGCCGGAATTGAACGAGGCGGGGCTGGACTGCTATGCCCGCTTCAGTCCGAACGGCATCGTGCCGACGGGCGGCCCGGCTGTGATGCTGCACAAGAACATGCCGGTGCTGCGGCACGACCACGACATCAACGAGGGCGACCCGGCCGCCGCCGCCCGACACGTCGTCCAGCGAGTCGCCGCCCGCCGTGCCGAGGGCCTGCCCCCATTCCACTGGTTCCGCAATATCCTCAAGAGCCCGACTTGGTACGTCCGGACGGTCGACGAGGTCCACAAACTCAATCCCAATATCGAACTACTCGACGCCCCGACGTTCTTCGAACTTCTGCGTATCCATCTAACCACGGATTAGCGCCGATTTACGCGGATTCCTCCTTCACGCCGATTAACACGGCTTGTGGCGCTTCCTGCTTGGAGGGCCAGTGGTTATGTGATACAGTCCGAGAGGTTGCAGCAAACTGTGGATCCGTACTTGAGTCGTGGCTAGTGGAGAATCAGTGTTGGCGGGGATGAGGTGCCTGAGCATGCGGAGATCGAGATCCGCTCAGCGTTGTTCATTGCCTATAATTGGGGAGGATGGATGGCGTTGGTGAGAGCAGACATTGATTTTGACGGGCGATGGCGGGCTTGCCGAGAGTGTCTGTGGGCGGTATGCCCACGTTGCAGCCACGCACGGGCATCTTGTCCGCGCCATGGTGTTGGGCGTTGACCGTTGTGGGGGGCTGGGGGGATAATATGGGGGTGATGTGTTGTGCTGGTTAAGGAGAAACAGGATGCGTTGGCCGTGTGCGATTTGGTGTTGGGTTCTAGTTGTGATGGTCTTGGTGGTGGC
>DDXG01000237.1 GCA_002347125.1 Phycisphaerales bacterium UBA2266 | reverse complement strand
TGGCGAGGAACTGGCTCTTGGCCTGGTTGGCGGCGGTGGCTTCCCTGGCCAGCATATTGGCTCGCTCGACGGAGTCCCGGAGCTGCGCGTTGACTTTCCGGAGGCTCTCTTCGGCCACCTTTCGTTCGGCCACCTGGGCGGTGAGCCGCTTGTTGGTTTCCGTCAAAGCAACGGTGCGCTCCTCGACGCGCTGTTCGAGATCCCGATTGGTGGACACCATGGCAAGGTCCCGCTGCTGGATCTGGCAGAGCATTTCGTTGAAGGCGTCGATCAGTTGGCCTATCTCATCATCGCTCTGCTTGAGGGCCCGCAGCGAGTACTCCTTGTCCCCAGATACGCTCCGAGCCACCTCGGCGAGGCTGAGGATGGGGCGGGAGATGACGGCCTGAAGCCTCAGTGAGACGAGATACGAGGCCAGCGAACAACACATTACAACCGCCAGGACGATAAGCGCCGTGCCTCGAAGTCGGGCGTACATCAGATGCATGTCGGAGTGCAGACAGACAATCCCCACGGTCTCGCCGCCGACGGCCACGGCTTCGACGACAATGACGTGCCCGCCAGCCATCTGGAAACCTCGGCCCTGCAACAGACCGGCGGGGTCCGTGTGCTGATCCTGGTGTCGCTGCGGCTCGTTGGCGTCGCGGTGGTAGGATGCAAAAATACCGCCGTCCCTCCAGACGGTGCCGGAGATGATGGCCGGTTGCGCCGCGAGGGCGGCCAGTGTGTCCGCGGCGTCTTGCCCGTCGTCAAACATGACGGCGGCCCGGACGTTCTCGGCCACCATTTCGGCCTGGACCCGAAGGTCCCGCACAAGGTGCCTGCGTTGAACGGCCCATTCACAAGAAACGATGGCGGCGCCGGCGACCATGAGGGCCCCCACGCTGGCCGTCATGATGATGGCGATGAGTTTGTTTCGAATGGCAATGTCTCTCAGAAAACGCATGAATCAGGCCTCCGTCGCTTGGGGCTGCGGGCCAGAATCCGGTCCACATGATTAGCTATCGGTCTATTCGGCATCATCCTTAATCACGCGCGTGGCCAGGCGCAGAAGCTGGGCCCGGATGTTGAGTCGGGCCCGTTTGGCGGATCGAGCGGACGTCTCGAACCGCACTTTCTGGTCCTCCAGCACAAAGTTTATGACACCTCCGGCCTCCAGGAACCCCGGCATATCCGCAATGGTAAGGATGGGGGCGTTCTCGATGGGCTTGAGTATATCCTTGATATGCTGCTTCTCGGACCTGGCGACAAAGAGTATATGACAGGCCTTGATCGACGGGAGATCGGGGCGATCGGCGAAGCGGGCAATGCCGTCGGAGTCCTTCAGTTCCTGGCGGCCTTTATATGTCCTGATGAGGACCTGCCGGCCGCCGACCTGCTTGGCCTGGAGCGGCTCGAAGGCCTTTGCGAAGGGGTTCTCGCCGATGACTGCGATGATGATCGGGCTGTTGGGGTCGCTGTTGGGGTCCGCCGGCCAGTCGACGAATTTGAGGAAGTTGAAGATGAAGGCGGCCTTGATCTGGTATTCGGTGCTCTGAGCGGTATCGCCGACGGCGCAGGCCGCGAGCGAGGCGATGAGGATCGCCGTCGCCGTTGCAGCCATGATGGATCGTCGGGCCGTGCTCATATTCTTCTACTTGTGGCGATAGGTCAGATCGAACCAGAAGGTGGTTCCATTCTGATAAATGATTTCTTGTGCATGTTCGGCGAAGCCGGGATGGCCGTAGCGCTGGTTGAACAGGTTGTACACGCTCACGGAGACGTCCAGATTGGGGCGAACCTCGCCGTGGATAGTCAGATTGGCGGCCAATGCGCCGTCGGCGTGGTGTCCTGTGAGCGTCCGGCGTTTGCCGGTGTATTGGAGTTCGAGGCCCGCGAAGAATTTGTCGGCCGGCAACGGGACGGTCAGGTTCAGCTTGCCGATATGCCTGGGGGAGTTGGGCAGAAGGCTGTCGGTGTCGCGGTTCTCGGCGCGGACGAAACAATAGGAAGCTCGGGTCCGCCAGCCGTTCCTGAGCTTGCCGGTAAGCTCGAATTCGAGGCCCTTGGCCTTGACGGTGCTGGTGTTCTGGAAGACCATGAGCCCGTCGGCGGGGTCTTCAACGCTCTCGATGAGGTCGTCGATCTCGTTGATGAAGGCCGAGACACTGCCCCAGAGCCCGTGGCCGATATACTGGTCGAGTATCAGTTCGTAGGTGGTGATCGATTCGGGCCGCAGCGACGGGTTGGTCTTCATGGACCAGCCGCCGTCGTTGTAGTACATCTCGTAGGCGGACGGGGCTCGAAACGCCGTACCGTAGATCGCCTTGAGGATGGTCTCCTGCGTGTGCTTGTAGATGAGGGCGAAGCGGGGGTTGGTGGTGCCGCCGAAGGTGCTGTAGGCGTCGTACCGCAGGCCCGCGTTGAGAATCACATTCTCACACACGCGGAATTCGTCCTGGACGAAGACGCCTATCTGGTCGGCGCCTCTTTCATCGTTGAGGTATACGCCCGTGTCGTCGTAGTAGTCCTGGGCCTGTTGGCGGTCGTCGCGGTATTCTATTCCCCATATCAGTTTGTGCTGTTCGTTGATCTGTTTGGCCAACTGGAGGCTCGTGCCGACCCAGTAACCGGTGCTGGCGTCATAACCACTGATGGGGCCGGGATAGACGTACCGGCCTCCGTAGTGATTGTGGCCGAAGGCCAGCCGGCCCTCGGCCTCGATCCCGTTGTCGAAGGCGCGCTGATAGGTCAGCCCGAGGTTGGTGGTCTTCTCGTGCGTATCGTTGCGGTCGTCGTTGAATATAGTCCCCCAGGCGCCCGTCGGGACCCCCTTTTCCCTGGATACATGCGCCGCGTGCAGGGTGACATTCCCCGCGCGAAGCTTGGCGAACAGGTTACTGTGTTGGGCGTCGTCGCAGCCGTTGGCCCAGCCGAAGTTGTTGGCCGGATTGTCATACTCCTTGAAGTAGACGTCGGGGCCTGTCTCCCGGTGGTGGGTGTACGAGAGCAGCGTATCCCAGCCGTTGGGGAACTCCTTGCCGTAGCTGACGCGCTGTCGGAAGGCATCGTAGCTGCCCAGACCTGTAGACCCTTCGAAACCGTCCAGCGCCTTGCCGCTCTTGGTGATCACACTGACGACGGCGAAGAAGGCGCTGTTTCCGTAGAGGCTTGACCCCGGTCCGCGAATAATCTCAATGCGGTCGATGATGTCGACATCGAGCAGGAATTCGTCGCCGACATAAGCCTGGTCGTACACATTGTCGTTGATCCGGAAGCCGTCGACGAGCAGGAGAATCCGGCTGTTGTAGTCGCCCGGCACGCCGAAACCCCTGACTCCGAGATAGGTGTAGTTGCGGTCGTTGGTGGTGTAGAACCCCCGCACGCCGCGGAGGATTTCGTCCAGGGTCCGGTAGCCGTAGACCTGGATATCCTCGGCGGTAATGATGGTGACTGACGAGGGGGCCTCGGTTACCTTCTGGTTGTACTTGGATGCGCCGTGGACGGTCTGCACCTCCATCTCCATCAACTGCTCAATCGACATATCGAACAGGTGGGGTGCGGCGTCTGGTTCCTGCTGCTCAGCGCGTGCAGTCTCTGCGCGCGGCGTCATGGCCGCTGTAAGGATCGCCAGTACGATACAGAGTCTGCGTCCCATGATTGCGATGACTTCCGGCAGTCCGACGCCCCCTTTCGGTATTCCGGCAAAGCCCCAGCTCTACCGTGCCAGCCATCCTTGACGATTCCGCTTGGCGTCGAGACCGTGCTCCAATACAACAAGATTCGGCCGTAAAGGCTGCGGTATTCATCGTGCCGGGAAAAGGCGGAGGCCACAAGCCAACGGCCAGCACCGAGAAAAACGCCCTTGGAGACGCCCCAACACCGATTCACCGTCCGGCGCAGTAGGCTGTGGAGGCAGCCGCCGGCCGCGACTATACTCCGGCAGGCACAACCCCGGATATGCGTAAAGATCGCATATCATGTTGTTGTGTAAGGACTTACGGATATTTGGCAAGGTCTTTGATGCGGCCGACGGCAGTGCACGACCCGCGCGATGAGGCACTGGGAGTTGTGTCCGGCCGCATCCGGGCCGGGTCCCTGTAGAGGCAACAACGCACTGGGATTATGGGACGGATGCTCGCCCGTCAGCGGGCGCCCCGCAGACGCTCAATGTCGCGGCGGACAATATCGGCGATGATGCCCGGTTCCTCGGGCAACTCGGTGACAGATGGCTTGGGGTGCCGTACTCTGGCCGCAGGTGACGCTGGGGTCGTTTCCTCACTGGCAGAGGCTACAGCAGTCTTCCTCGACGGGCCTACCCGCTTGCGGGAGGCGTTTTTCCGCTGATCGGCCAGCATCTGCTCGCCGAGGTCGAGGGCCGGTATGTCCGAGGCCGGTCGCCGCCGCTTGGCCCCTGTATCTTTCACCTTGGCGGTTGTTGCCGTGTCGTCCTTGTTCACCGGTGTGCTTGCACCCTTCATAGCGGTCTTCCTGCCCTTGCCGGAGGCTGCCCGGCCGGCCTTTGCCTGCCCGCAGCGCCCCCTTACGGAGGAGTTCTTCACGACGCCGTCGGGCGAAACAGGTTTTCTTCGGCCGGTCTTAGCCACGGCTGACAGCCTCCTGACAGACTCCGAGTATAACCCCTGCTGCGGCTCCCAGGCAAGAAATAGACCCGCCGCAAAGGGGCCGGCGCGGGGCGGATTCAGTCAGGCGACCCTGCCGGGGGGCCCAGCGTCAGGCACGTAAAACGCCCCGGCCGCAGGTCCCGAATCAGGCCGACGACATCCTCGACGGTTACGGCCTTGATGGCCTCGACGTCCTGTTCGATCGGGCAGTACCGCCCCAGATACATCCAGTTGAATCCGAGATCGACCAGGCGGCCCATGGGAACCTCGTTCTTGAGCACAAGGGTGCTGAGAACCTTGTTGCGGGCCATGGTCAGTTCGTCCTCGGTCACACCCTGGGCGGCCAACTGTGCGAATACCCGTTCGAGGACGCCATAAACGGTCTGTAACTTGTTGCCGGCACAGGAGATATAGCTGCAAAAGACGCCCGTGCCGTCCATCGCGCTGAACTGCATGGAGGCCTCATCGGCAAGGGCCGTATCGACGAGTTCCCAGTAGAAGCGCGAGCCGACGGAGTCGCCGATGATACAGGCGAGCATGTGGGCGGCGAAGCGGCGGGAATCCTGGGCGGCGACGCCTTCGCTCATGAGGCAGATATGCTCGCGGACAAGGTTTGCCTTCTCGATACGTTGCCGCCGGCCGCTGCCGGGGCAATGGCCCGTCGTGCGGTCGGCCGCCTGAGGACGCCACCCGGAGCAGCCTTGCTCAACGGCGGCGAAGATGCGGTCGGGGTCAAAGCGGCCGGTGCATGCTAAGACCAGGTTGTTGGGGTTGTAGCGGCGGTTGAAGTACCCCCGCATCTGCGCGGCCGAGAGGGCGTCGATGCTCTGGGCGCTGCCGAGGACGCTGTTGGCGCACGCGTGCCCGCCGAAGTGCAGGCTGCGGCAACGGTCCATGACATCGAAACTCGGCATGTCCATGTACATCGCTATCTCTTCCTTGATCACGTTCTTCTCGATGGCGAAGTCCTCCTCGCGCAGGGCCGGACGCATCAGCTCGATCCACAGGCGCGTGACTTCTTCGAGGTACTCCGGCAGAACGGCGGCGTAGTAGACGGTGCACTCCTCGCTCGTGAAGGCGTTGAACTGCGCTCCCGTGCGGTCGAAGGCCTCGTTGACCTCGCACGGACTCAGACGCTCCGTGCCTTTGAAGAGCATGTGTTCGAGGAAGTGGGAGACGCCGTTGATTTCAAGGGTCTCGTCGCGGGCGCCGGTTCGGACGAAGAAGCCGACGGCGGCCGATTCGGCGCTGGGGTTGACCTCGCCGATGAGGACGAGTCCGTTATCGAGTTGGCGGGTGACAAAGGCCATGTGCGGTTCTATCCGATGTTGATGTCTCTGGGGCCGATGGTAACAACCGTGAAGTCGGTGAAGGGGCGGCGATGGAGGAAATCGCGGACGGAGTCGAGGGTGGTCGCGTCAATACGGCGCTTGATCTCGTCGAGCGTGCGGACACGGCCGAGCAGATAGTGGTCCATACCGATGCCGCCGACGCGGTTGCTGGAGGATTCGCTGTGCATGATGACGGCGGACTTGAGGCCCGCCTTGGCGCGGTCGATCTCGTCCTGCATGATGCCTTCGGAAAGCCCGCGGAACTGTTCGGTCGTGACGTCGAAGGTCTCCTGGGCCTTGTCGGGGGTGGTTCCGGCGTAACACAGGACGCCGGCGGCGTCGCGCAGGCCGTGGTAGCGGGCGCCGATGGCATAGCAGAGGCCGCGTTTCTCGCGGACCTCGGTGAACAGCCGCGCGCTCATGCCGCCTGAGAGCACCGATACGGCGACACGGGCGTCATAGTAGTCCTCGTCGGCGGGCCTGACGCAGGCGGTCATCAGACCGATATGAACCTGGGCCCCGTCATTGGGGATGTGCGTGTAGCATCGGCCGGGTCCTTTGCGTGACGGCTCCGGGGCACCGATTCCCTTGCGCGAGCCGAAGCGGTCCTGGAGTTGGCGACAGACCGCCGCGAAGTCGTACCTGCCGGCGACCGTGAAAAGCGTCTGCGAGACGTCGAAATGCCGCGCTATCAGGCGACGGGTCTGTTCGGCGGTCAGTTGTTCAAGGTCATCGATACTGCCTTCGGTATTGCGGCCGAGAGGATGCGGGTAGAACTGCTCCCTCAGATGGAGCGCCACCTTTTGCCGAGGGTCGTCATCAAGGCTGCGGACGGCGTCGATGGCGAGTTCCCGGGCGGGGACGAATTGCTCGTCGGTCAGATGCGGCGCAAGAACCGTGTCGGCATAGAGGTCGATGGCGGCCGCGAGATTACCGGCCTCCATCGCCGCACCGACACTCAGGTGGGGACTGCTCACGGAGTCCATCCGGTGCAGACCCAGGCGGTCCATGGCGTCGCTGAGTTGCCGGCTGTCTCGCTCGCCGGCGCCGCGGAATACCCAGTCGCAGATGACGTTGGCCGCGCCGCAGCAGCCGTCCGGCAGCATCGCCGCCCCGGCCGGAACCACGAAATTGAACGCCGCCGAGGCGACGTGGGGCATCGGCTCGCCGAGGAGGACCATGCCATTATCGAGGATGTGCTTGTCGAGCGTTGTCGTCATCGGCGGGCCGGGGAGAGAGTGAAGGTCAGGGAGTAAGGTTTTTCGTCCGGCAGGGTGTACTGCGGGTGCGTGCGGGCGCCCCAGGAGTTGTCGCCGCCGACGCCGTGGAGCTTGTAGTCCACGAAGACGGTGTTGAAGTCGCGTCGGGGTAGTTCGTAGGGGTGGGCGGCCTGTTCGACATCGGGCATGGTGTAGGGCCACGCGCTGAAGCTGATGGGCCCGGCCCCTTCGATCCGCAGGCCCACGCCCGTGCGGCCGTTGAGGGCAAACCATCGCGTGTCGGTCCGGTTGCCCGTGTCCTGCGGGCGGACGTAGGGGAAGACCATGTCATCAACCGAGTATTCGTAGACGGCGATCTCGCCGCCGGTCTTGCGGTCCTCGTAGGTCTCCTGTGGGCCGCGGCCGTACCAGGTAATGTTGTTGAGGGCCGCCGGGACGGCCAAAGTCACACCGAACCGGGGCATCAGGGGCATCTGGCGGCCCGACGGGGGCTGGTAGGTTGCCTCAATGGCTACATGTCCTCGGGCGTCAATACTGTAGCTGAGCTGATAGTCGGCGTCGTTGACAGGCAGCTTCATCTTGGCGGTGATCTTCACGAGACCGCGTTCGGTCACGGCCTCGATGGATGTGACCTTTCGCCCCGCGGCGGCGGCCCGCCACGGACCGAGACGGCCGAGGTAATTGTTGCGGTACTGGTTGTCGTTCGGGGTCTTCCAGAAGTTGGGGACCAGGGGCGAAACCAGCATCTCCCGCTCGTTGTAGATGAGGGATTCGAGGGCGGCCGTGGCGCGATTGACCGCCAGAGAGAACCGTTCACCCTTGACCATGTAGGCGCGGTCGGTAACGACGAGTTTGGGCGGGTCCTGGGGTGCAGGGGCCGCCTTCTCAGGCATGGGGCGGACCTCGAACTGGTCCCATGCGACGACGTGGCCCTTCGGCGCCCAGGCGGTATCCTGCGGCAGCTCAAACGAGACCGTCAGCAGCAACTCGCCGCGACGCTCCCTCTTATAGGGGATCGTGACCTTCTGTTTGGACTGTGGGGCGATATCGAGACGGCCGAGGCGGCCCGACTCGACGACCCGGCCGTCGGCCCGCAGAAGCCAGGTACACTCGTATTCGTTGAGATTCGTGAAGTAGGACTTGTTATGGACGGTGAATCGGCCGCGAGCGGCGTTCTCAGCCGTCACCTTGACGTTCTGGTAGACCTTCTTGACCTCCCACAGGTGTGGATTGGGGCGGCGGTCCGGTTGAATCAGGCCGTTGCAGCAGAAGTTGCCGTCGTTGGGCTTGTCGTTGAAGTCGCCGCCGTAGGCGAAGAAGGTCTTGAGGCCGCGCGGGTTGTTGTCCATCTTCTCGCCCGTAACCTCGGTCAAGGGCATGTCGAGGACGAGGCCGTCGCCACTGCGTGAAGCGGGGTCGGCGGCCTCGGCGGCCGTCAGGGCCCGGTTGTAGATGCGGGCGTTGCGAATCGGAAGGTTGGAGACGCGATCGGTGACTTCGGAATTGCGGCCGATATTGACGGGGTGGGAGCCGGACTGCATCGGGGCGTTGACCTCCATGCGGCCTACCTGCTTGCCGTTGGCATAGAGAACCGAGGCCTTGCCGTCAAAGACGGCCGTGATGCGGTTCCAGCCGTCGGCGAGACCTGCCTGGGCATAGTTGACGTAGAGGCCGACCCATTTGTCGGTGAAGACGGTGAAGTTGAGCCCATCGTTGCTGTAGCGTAGCAGGTACTGATGGTCGCCCTTGGAGATAATGGGGCAGTAGGTGAGGGTCGTGCGGCCCTTGACCTCGGCTTCGAGGGTGACGGCCTCGGTGAGGTTCAGGGCCGGATCGTCATCGACCACGACGGGCCCAAGCAGCCCCTCATCGGTAACCTTGCCGAGAACCGTACCGCCGGCTTTCGCCCCGGCGCGGCTGCGGACGCGGTCGAGCTTGAGATCGGGGACGGGCTTGACCAGGCCCTGGTCCACCCAATCCCAAATGCAGCCGCCCTGCAACGCCGGGTAGGCCTCGATGGCGTCCCAGTAGTCCTGGAGGTTGCCGACGCTGTTGCCCATGGCGTGGGCGTATTCGCATTGGATCAACGGCCGGGTGATGCCGGGTCTCTTGGCGTAGGCGACGATATGCTCGATGGTCGCGTACATCGGCACGACGACGTCGGTGTGCGGCCCCTCGCCGGCCTGCTCGTAATGCACCGGACGGGAAGGGTCGAACTTGCGGACCCAGCTTGACGTGGCGAGGTAGTTGCAGCCGTCGCCGCCCTCGTTGCCGAGCGACCATAGGATGATACAGGGGTGATTCTTGTCGCGGTGGACCATTCGGATGGTGCGGTCGAGGTGGGCCTTCTCCCAGCGTGGGTCGTTGGCGAGGGGCCGGTTGTCATGGGCCTCGATGTTGGCCTCGTCGATGACGTAGAGGCCGTATCGGTCGCAGAGTTCGTACCAGCGCGGGCAGTTGGGGTAGTGGCTGGTGCGGACGGTGTTGATGTTGAACTGCTTCATCAGGGTGATGTCGCGGACCATGGATGCTTCGCTGACGTAGTGGCCGGCGATGGGGTCGTGCTCGTGGCGGTTGACGCCCTTGATGAGAATGGGTTGGCCGTTGACGAGCAGTTGGGCGTTGCGGATCTCGACCTTGCGAAAGCCTACGTCGCAGCCAACGACCTCAACGATTTCGGCGGCGCCGGCACCTCTGCGGCCGCCGCCGCGTTTGAGTGTCAGGACCAGGCGGTAGAGATTGGGTAGTTCGGCGGACCACCGGGCACAATTCCTGACGACCAGACGCGGTGAGACGATGTTCGGATTGCCGCCGGGCTGGGCGGCGATGTTGTTGAATGTGAACGAGGCAGCCCTGTCGCCCTTGGCGTCGAGCAGCTCGGCCTCGACCGAGCACGTCTGCGTCCGGCTGGTGAAATTGCTCAGGTCGAGGGAGATTTCGAGCACGCCGTCCGCGTAGTCGTTGACCAGGTCGGCTTTGGCCTGAAAGTCGCGGATGTGCAGGTCGGCCGTGCTGTAGAGGAAGACGTCGCGGTAGATGCCGCTCAGACGCCAGAAGTCCTGGTCCTCCAGGTAGCTGCCATCGCAGTAGCGGTAGACCTCGGCGGCCAGGATGTTGGGCCCGGCCTTGACGTACTGGGTGATGTTGAAGATGGCGGGCGTGCGGCTGTCCTGGCTGTAGCCGACGAGCCGCCCGTTGATCCAGAGGTAGAAGGCCGAATCGACGCCGTCGAACTGGATGAAGACCTGGCGGCCCTGCCAGTCGGCGGGCGGCTCGAACGTGGTGCGGTAGGAGCCGACGGGGTTTCGGGCGTCAAAATTGGTGTAGCCGGCGGGCGGCTCGCCCATGACGCGGGGCGGGTCGTTTCTGAACGGCACCTTGATATTGGTGTAGACGGGCGTGCCGAAGCCCTGGGTCTGCCAATTGCCGGGAACGGCAATATCATCCCACCCGGAGACGTCGAATTCGCCGCTGCAGAAGTCGGCCGGGCGTTTGGACGGGTCCGGCGACCAGTGGAACTTCCATTGCCCGTTGAGGCTCTTGCGCCAGGGGGTCTCGGCCAGGGCCGGGGCCAGTGCGGCCTCTCGCGAGGGCAACGGCACGCTTGTGGCCCGCGGGGCCTCCTTGTTGATACCGACGACCTGCTCGTTCTCCCAGTCCGGCGACTCGGCGGCCGGACCGCACGCGGCGATCACGACAACCAGTGCACATGCCAACGAAAGCCGCTTCAGCAAAAGTCTGTCCATGAGGCTACCCTTTCCTTGGGGTCCGCCACACCCCCCTGCCGGAGGGCCGCCGGGCGCCGGCGGACCGTCATTGCCTGTTAAAAACGCCCCTGCGATTATGGCGACAACGGGGCCGTCGTCCAGGAAATTCCAGCGGGGGGTCCGCCCCGTGTGTGCCAGTCTTTCGTGGC
>DDXG01000238.1 GCA_002347125.1 Phycisphaerales bacterium UBA2266 | reverse complement strand
GCAGGCGCTCTAGCCAAGCTGAGCTACACCCCGCGCAGCCGACGCAATGCGACGGGCGCTGATTCTACCGCCGGGTAGGCCGCTTGGCAACGGCAATCCCCATTGCTCTCCGGCCCGCCCCCGTCCAGAGCCTTCAAATCGCCCTTTTTCACAAAATAAGGGTTGCATCTGGGACGCCGGCAGGATACAATACACTTAGGCGAGACTCAGTTTCTCGCCGACATACGGACAGGGTGCATCCATGCAACCGTCGCGTCCAGGGACCCAACCGAACAAGCGGGTTAGACGGCTTGTAGGAGATTAGTATGGCTGGTATGTTCTACACGTTAGCCCAAGCCGCCGAGACGCTCGGCACAACCGAGGACCACATCAAGCAACTGGCCGCCGAAGGCAAAGTCCGAACGTTCCAGGATGGGGCCTCCCTGCTCTTCAAGATCAGCGAGATAAAGGCGTTAAAGGGCAAGATCCAGCCTCAGACGCCGCCAGCGACTGCCCGCGAGCTGCCGGCGGAACCCGAGGAAGCCTTGGCTCTTGAGCAGATCGACCTTGAGGATGAACCACTGGACCTCCAACCGGCCCAGGAGGATGCTTCAACCAGCGAACTCGAGGAGCTTCTGGGGCTCAGCGGGACGGAAGAATCGCAACTTGAACCCGTTGAGATGGCGGACGAGCCATGGGATTTCGAGGATGAACCACTCGACCTGGATTCAGCGGACGAAGGCGCCTCGTCATCGGAGCTTGAGAATCTGCTGGAATTGACGCCAGAAGAAGAGCCGCCTCTTGCCGCGCCCAGTGGACCGGCCGCCCCGGAGCCCACCACCGAGCCGCTCGATCTGGAGCCCTCTTTCGAGAGCGAGGCATCTTCGGAGATGGATGAGTTGATGTCTTTTGAGCCGGTGGACGAGGAAGCAGGTGGGGGCAAGCCGATTGCGGCCGGCGCTGGCGAATTTGATGAACTGATAGACCTCGATTCCGGCGGGCAAGAGCAGACGGCCGAACCGGAGCAACTCATGGAACTTGAATCGGGCGAGGATGAATCCGCCGAGGCTGTCTTTGGGCCGTCGGAGACTGAAGACGAAGGTCTGGAGGAATTGATGGAGCTTGAACCGGCGGCTGAGGACGCCGAACGCAGCGAACTTGACGATCTGATGGCGCTGGAGGCCGATACGCTGGAGCCGACCGATGAGTCCGAGCAAGCCGCTGCTATCGAAGGAGCCAACCTTGAGGACCTGCTGGATATCGGCCCGGAGGTTGGTGCAGCAGCCGAGGACTCCCTCGGCCTCGAGGCGTCGGCCAGCCCGATGGATGCTTACGATGACGATTCCGTGGCCGGGCCCATCGAGACAGGCGAGTTGCCCGCGACCGACGATACGGCCGAGGATATTCTGTTGGCGCCGGAGACCGGTATCAGCCTCGACGCGGACCTGACCAACGCCGACACGGCGATCTCTGCGGGCGGAGTCAAGGTCTTGGGCGAGAGCGACGCCGATTATGAGTTAACCGACGATACACTGGGTGAGACCGCGGCGCCGGGGCGCACCTCGCCGGAAGCCTCTTTGGAGGAGATCGAGGATGATGTCAACCTCGACACCTTCGGGAGCGGATCGGGTCTGCTGGACCTGTCGTTGCAGGCGGACGATACCTCGTTGGGGGGGATTCTGGATGAGATTTACACGGCCGAGGAAGAGGCGGCGCCGGCGATGCCCGCGGCCACAGCCGAGTCGACATCCGAGGATATGGAGGCGGAGGCTGATCAGATCATGGCGGACGAGGACTACGCCGTACCACAGGTCGCGGCCGCAGCGCCAGCGATGATGGCCATTCCGGCCGGTCAGGTCATCTACGACGACAAGGCCAATAAGGTCAGCAGCATTCTCATGATCCTGACGCTGCCGTTCATTGTGTATGCGGCCATGGCGGCGGGTCTGGGAATCCGGGGAACCGGCGGTAAGGCCGTGGAGCTTACCCAGAATTACATGATGTACGTCGCGGCGGGCGTTTCGCTCTTGCTGGCGATCATCGGGGCGACGATGTTCATGGGCGGCGGCTCGGGCCAGCCTAAGGTCAAGAAAGAGAGCAAGACCAAAGAGCCCAAGGCCAAGAAGGAGAAGGTGAAGAAGGAACCCAAACCCAAGAAGCAGAAGAAGAAATAGCTCCGGCCTCGTCATATCTCAGCCTTCGGGCGAACACGGCTCTTCTCAGCCGATCCGATCAGTCGGATTTGGTGATTTCACGGATGACGCCGGTGGCGTAGCAGCCGGGGTCGAGTTCGAATTGGAGTTGGAGGCACGGTCCGCGGGCATCGGCGGGTGTGGAGATAACAGCGTTCCTGGGCTGGAATCGCAGCGTCCGTCGGCCGCCTCGGCCTCCGAAGTGCTGCATGGTGGTTAGATGGTCGTCGGTGAGACCGGCGGCATCGAGGATGGGGTTCTCGATGGCACCGGCCGGGCCAGCCAGTTTATACATGCGGTGGCCCAGGAGAGGGCCCGTCGGGCTGATTTCAAAAGCGTCACAGCGCGGCTGCTCCAAGGCGGCGTCCTCGACCGTGAAACAGGCGCCGTTGATGTGCTTACAGGCCATGTCTCCGTCCAGGAGCATGTCGATGCGGGGCATACGGGCGACGAGGCAATGATTGAAGAGGCTGGACTGGAAGGCGGAGACAAAGAAGCCACGGAGGTGTTTGTCGACGGACTTGAAGGCTTTGCACCGGTTGCCGTCGGCCTTGATCAGGGCGCGGAGGGCGCGGCGCTGGTCGGCGCAGTTGGCCGGCCATGTGTTGATGGCTCCCTCGTAATCGCCGGCCTCGTAGAACGTGCGGGCGGCGCCGGCGCGGGCGGATTCGTCGGGGGACGGACGACCAAGAAAGAGGTCGAAGAACTCATCAATGTCTTCCGTGCAGATGGCCCGGCCAAGCAGATGGGTGTCGTTGCGATTGCCGAAACGCTGCGGGCCAAAATAGTTGGGAACCCCCCGGCGGACCAGGACATTCATGATTTCTCCCGCAAGGGCGGCGGCCTGGGCGGGCGGGCGGTCGAGGTTTCGCAGACGGATAACGAAACGGTTGCCTGCCAGATGACCAGGTTTGAGCTTGTTGGTGTGGCGGGCGGTAGCCAGGATTCGGATGCGAGGGATGTTGAGGGCGGCCAAGCGCGCAGGGTCCACATGTTCGATAGACATCCATTGGCGGGTCACGGCCCGAGCATCCTTGAGGCCGGCGTAGCCGATGTCGCGGCGGGCGACACCGAGATCACGGGCGATCCGGGCGGCGACTTCCATCGTGGGCAGGCCGGTCTTCTCGACCAGGGCGTAGGCATGGGTTCCATGGCCACAGGGTTCGTAGCGAGGCAACTCCTCGACGCAAAAGTCCTCTACGCGGGCTTTAAGGTCGCCGCAGACGCCTTCAAGGTCGGCAGTGAGCAATGGAAGCGGCGTGTCTTTGTTGGGGTCGTACATCTTGGCTGTCCTGGTGCAAGGTTGAGAGCGTACGGAGTAGTCCGCTTTGTGCCTGCCGGGTATGTCCTTGTGTCGATTGTCTGTGCTTTCTGCTTTGGAGGGGCGATAATACCAGAGTGTGGCGGAACAAGCCAGCGGAGATATGGAATCGTCTTGACAAGAGCGGGCCCAAGGAGGTATAAAGGGTTATCGGCATGGAGGCTTCGGGATCGGAACCCAGGGTGGAATCCACGGTGGGCCGGGGCATAGGAGAATGCCCGCAGATGGAACCGGCAGATAAGGGTGGCGTTGTGCAGCCATCCGGGCGCAGGGCCGGCCAGGCAGGGTGATTATGACGCATCGTTCGGCGGTGTGTACGGCGTCGGGGGCGGTTCACGGGGTGTGTCTGTCGGCGGTTTGTGCGGCGGTGGCTCAGGATGTGGCCTTCGGGCTCGCTTGCGGGCTGGTCGCGGGATTATACTTCGGGTTACTGGCGATGTTGCATACGGCGGTGGTGGCCGATTCGCCGGTGCGGCGATCCGTCAAGGCCAGGACGGAGCTGGACCCACGGGGGCCGGTGGTTGCGACCATTCATGCCTGTGGGGCGGCACCGGGGCCCGTGATGCATGTGGATGTGCGACGGATGGGAAGCAGATACATGGATTGATCGGATTCGCCGGTGTTCGGCGCCGCGCGGGCGGTGGTCTTCCCAGAATGCCTTAATTACCCAATCTGCGATTATTTCCTGCTTTTTGCTCTTGACGGTAATATGCACATCGGTTCTATTCTGTATTAGAGGGTGTGCAGGACCCTTGGGCCGGGGCTTCCCGCCCGGGCACGTAGGCCGTTTGCATACGCCGCGGTGAATCAGGATGATCTCTATTGCCAGGTTTTGAAAGGACTTGAAGATGCGGAACCTCAAAGTCTCAGTGCTCGGCGGTCTGTTTGTGTGCGCGATGCTTCTGTCCGGCTGCGATTCCGAACTGAAGGATTTGCGCATTCAGAATGAAACGCAGCAGAGACGGATAGCGGATCTCGAGAGCCAGCTCCGAGCCAAGCAGTTGGAGTTGGATCAGCTCAAGCGCGAGCTGGAAGCGATAAGGCAGTCGGGCGGGGTCGAGACCGATGCGCTGGAACAGAAGATCGCGGCCCTGGAGGACGATCTGGCCCGCAAGCGAGCGCTGATTCAGGAGATGCAGACGAAGCTGCTGGGCGGTGGTCAGCTTCCCCCGGAATTGGATACGAAGCTGAAGGACTTTGCGGCCGCGAACAGCCAGTTCGTGGAGTACAACCCGGATTCGGGCATTGTCAGGTTCAAGAGCGACTTGCTGTTCGAGAGGGGCAGCGACGTGGTTGCGGCCTCGGCGATTGATGCAGTCAAGGCCCTTTGTGGGATTCTGACAAGTCCGGAGGCCGCGGATTTCAACATCATTATCGCTGGGCATACGGATGATATGCGAATCGCCAGAGCCGAGACGCTCGCCAAGCACCCGACGAACTGGCATCTGTCGGCACACCGGGCGATTTCCGTGCTGGATATCATGGCTCTGAACGGCGTTGCGCCAGAACGCATGAGCGTTCGAGGGTTCGGAGAGTTTCGTCCGACCGAGCCCAACGCCCCGAACAAGGCTGGTAACGAGAAAAACCGTCGCGTCGAGATATTCGTGATTCCCAAGGGTATCTGACGACCCCTGAGCGATATCGGCAGTCCTTAGAGCACCCCTTTCTGGATGCAGGCGATGGCGGAACGCACTCTCATCATTCTCAAGCCGGACGCAATTCAGCGCCACCTGGCAGGTCGAATCATGGAGCGATTTGAGCGCAAGGGGTTTCGACTTGTGGGGGCGAAGTTGGTATGGATTTCGCGGGAACAGGCGCAACGACACTACGCCGTGCATGAGGGCAAGCCATTCTTCGATGGGGTAGTGAAGTATCTGGCCTCCGGGCCGTCGCTGGTGATGGTCTGGGAGGGGCCTCGGGTCATTGAGATATCGCGCAAGATGATGGGCAAGACCTTCGGTTTCGAAGCCGAACCCGGCACCATTCGCGGCGACTTTGGGCTCTCGCAGCGGTTCAATCTGATTCATGGGTCCGATAGTAATGAGTCTGCAGCATACGAGATCGGACTGTATTTCGACGACGATGAGCTGGTGGCGTACGATTTCTTCGACGGGCACTGGATCGAGGGAACGACGGAGTAGATGCAACGTAAACATCTGTCATAAATAGCTTTACTGTCAAACCGTATAACAGTCGACTGCATCTTCAAGGCCTCTGCGAGGCCTTTTTCTTTTGCAGTGGTTGGCGGAAGTTGGTAGAATTTGAATGTCGTCCGGGTATATGGAGGAGTACAGCAGTTCATGTTGAAGAAAGTCGTTCTCCTGCTCGTGTGCTTAGCCCCGTGCGGGCTGTCTGCGCGCGTTATCACCGTCAACGACAACGGACCGGGGGATTATGCGACCATTTCGGGGGCGATTGCCGCAGCCACACACGGCGACACCATCGTGGTCTATCCCGGTGCGTATATGGAGGCCGTCTCATTTGAGGGGCTGGCGATCACCCTCCGGAGCATCGATCCGGAGAATCTGACGGTTGTTGCCTCGACCGTCATTGTGCAGAACACGGGCTACTCGGTGAGTTTTACGCGGAGCGAAGGGCCTGGGGCGATTCTGTGGGGATTCACCATCACGGGACGGGGGATTCGCTGTTCGGGATCGAATACCAAGCCCATGATCATCGGGAATATCATCCGCAACTGTGCGGATGTGGGCATTTCGGGGGCGCTGGGCACAGCACCGTCTATCATCGGGAACCAGATTTCCTTTAACGCGGGCGGCGGCATCAACCAGTGCGACGGCCTGATCAGCGGCAACTGGATCACCGGCAACAGGGCCACCCGTGGCGCAGGACTCTACGACTGCGATGGAACGATCCGCCACAACATCATCAGTGGGAATCTCGCGCTGCACACGACGACACAGGGCGACGGGGGCGGCCTGTATGGATGCGACGGGACCATAGAGAACAATACGATCGTGGGCAATATTGCGCGCAACGACGGGCGGCCGGACGCCCACGGTTTCGGCGGCGGGCTCTACGATTGCCGCGCGACCGTGCGCAACAACATCATCGCCGGCAATATCGCAAACTCCGGCGGGGGAATCTACGCCGTAAGTAACAAGACCGCCAACAGTTACAACAACTACTGGCAGAACGCGCCCGACGCTTTTGCCGGGGCGATAGCACGCGGGATCGGCGAGTTGTTCACGGACCCGCTTTTTGTGGAGTCCGGCATCTGGGACGACGCGGGCACGCCGGTGGCAGACGACGATTTCTGGATCGAGGGCGACTACCACCTGAAGTCGGTGGTTGGACGGTGGAACCCCGCCTTACGACGCTGGGTGCAGGACCCGGTGCATAGTCTCTGCATAGATGCCGCTGACCCGGTATCCGATTGGATGGGGGAGTTGTGGAGGAACGGGCGGAGGGTCAATCTCGGCGCCTACGGGGGTACGGCGGAGGCCTCAATGTCGGTGTCCACGCTGGGGCTGCTGACGGACTTTGACTATGACGGCGCTACGAACATCAACGACCTGGTGCTGCTGGCGGCCAAGTGGCTGACCGATGAGGCGCCGGTGGCTGAAGACATTACCCGCGACGGGACGGTCGACCTGTTCGACTTGGCGCTGCTCTTGCAGCACTGGGAATCACACCCGCCGGCCGCACGTCCGCCGGACCCGGATCCGATGCTCTGGGCGGTCAAGCCCTACCCGACCGGCCCGTACAGCATCAGGATGACGGCATGGCCCGCGACTGCAACAGATGGGACGGACGTGGAATACTGGTTTGAGAACTTCAACAATCCCGCGCACAACAGCGACTGGGTCTCGTTTGCGCCCGGCCAGGAAGCGACTTGGGAGTTCACCAATCTGACAGCCGACAGGTGGTACTACTTCCGGGTGAAGGCCAGGAACGTGGGAAACCGCCTGGAATCGGATTTCTCAGCAATCGCGTGGACGAAAACGGATGTAGAGGATTTGACGGCGCCCGCCCCTAATCCCGCGACGTGGTCTACCGCACCCTACGCCCTGTCCTCAACCTCCATTCGGATGGTGGCGACGACGGCAACGGATGAGAACGGCGTGCAGTATTTCTTCGAGTGTACGTCACATCCGGGGCTGAGCAGCGGCTGGCAGGACGGTCCGGAATACGTTGTCAGCGGTCTGGCGAAGAGTGTGTACACGTTCCGAGTGCAGTATCGGGACAAATCCCCTAATCAGAATACGGGAATGACCTCGACCCCGGTGAGCATAGACCTTTCGCCGCCAAGCCCCGACCCCATGGAGTGGGCCGTCGGAGGCGAGCCGAAGGAGATAAAGATAGGGTCGGGAACCTTTGACTATTACGCGCAAATGACGTGCGTAGAGGCAACGGACGGTCAGGACCAGATCCAGTATTACTTCCAGTGCGTGGACCTGCTTTCACTCAGCAGTGGGTGGGTCACAAGCAGGACGTATACGGTGAAGGTCGGCCGATCGGGCCAGGCGCTGCGGTTCCGGGTGAAAGCCCGCGACCAAGCCGGCAATGAGACGGGATGGTCGCCGATTGTGCCGGCGTTGTAGGCTGGTTTGCGGAAATCGCAGATTTTTTTTCCCGGACCTTCGTATGACGGCGATGTGTGTTTTTACGCTTAAATAGGGCTTTTCTGGTCCTAGAGTCAACACGGCCGTTCGGGGCGGAAGATGTTTCTTCAGAAGATTGTTCATTTGCATGAACACAGTCGCGCGGTGGGCGTATGTTACGTAGCCAAATCCACAACTGAGGGGCTGGGGCAGTCCTCTCCTTCCTCTCCTCCGCGTGTCCCAGCCCTCCTTTTTTATACCCTCGGACTGCCCTAAACCGGCCGGGGCTTTTCCCATTTCGCAAAAACTGCTCCGAACATAGTTCAATCGCCGATGGTATAGGAGAACATCCTAACTTCCGTTCGTGGTCGCGGCTGTCGCGAGCCAGAGTCATTCTCAGAACGCTGACTCACTGACAACGCACAGGTTGGTCTCGCCGCCCGGCCATCATCAACACAAAAGGGGCTCCATTCGTGGAGCCCCGTTTTTCTGCGCCGGGCGACGGGGGGATAGTCGCTTGAGCACAACCGTCGGGTCGGTTACAATCCCTGTCGGCGCCGGATGGGCCGCAATACCCTGTCTTGGGGTCGCCTTACCCGGCTGCAACACACCCCTTAAGTAAGGAGTATGGCGATGTATCAGACTCGACGCGAGTTTCTCAAGACGTCGGCACTCGGAGCAGCGGCAACAACCCTGTCTGGGATCAGCCGGGTAACCGCCGTAGAGAGAGAGAGGCCGGCGCAGCACGTCCTGCCGCGCTGGCGGGGATTCAATCTGCTGGAGATGTTCACCATGCGAAGTAAAGGGGATTGGGTGGCCGAAGACTTCAGCATGATGCGGGATTGGGGCTTCAACTTCGTACGGCTGCCGATGGTGTATCGGCTCTGGATCAACGAGGGGGATGACTACAATCTCAACGAGGCCATGCTGGCGAAAGTGGATCGGGCGGTGGAGTTGGCGGGCCAGAACAGCCTGCACGTCAGTCTCAATTTCCATCGAGCGCCCGGGTATTCGGTCAACCGCGAGTTCCAGGAGCCCAAAAGCCTCTGGAAGGACCCGGAGCCGTTGAAGGCGTTCTGTTTCCACTGGCAGATGATGGCCAAACGCTACAAAGGGGTCGGTTCGGACAAGCTGAGTATCGACCTGGTCAATGAGCCGCCGGCCATCGGAGATGGGATGACACGGGAGGACCATGAGCGGGTCGTTCGGACGGTGGTCGGGGCAATCCGGGAGGTTGATCCGAGCCGCCTGGTCATCGCGGACGGGATGAATTATGGGAATATCTGCGCCCCGGAACTGGCGGACCTGAAGATCGGCCAGAGCACGCGGGCCTACCAGCCGATGTTCATCACGCACTACAAGGCCTCGTGGGTCAACAGCGAGAACTTCCCCGATCCGGCCTGGCCGGGCAATGGGTGGGATCGGGCCCGTTTGGAGAGACACTGGGCCCCATGGATCGAGATGGCCCGCGGCGGCGTGGGTGTGCATTGCGGCGAGGGAGGCGTCTATAACCGCACGCCGCACGACGTAACGCTCAAGTGGTTCCGCGATGTGCTGGAGATACTGACGCAGGCGGGCATCGGGCTGGCCGTATGGAACTTCCGGGGTTCGTTCGGTATTCTCGATTCGGATCGCAAGGATGTGGAGTACGAGGATTTCCATGGGCACAAGCTGGACCGCAAGCTGCTGGACCTGCTGAGGGAGTTCGAATAGAGACACCGTTACGGAGAATCGACGATATGAAGTCGCGGATGATGATGTGCGCAGTGGTCTTTGCCCTGTCTGCCTTTGTACACGGGCAGACGCTGTTGTTTGAAATCGGCAAGGCGGACAACAACACGGCAGAGTTTGCGCTGGGGCCGAACCAGTCCGGGCAGTACTCGACGGCGTTTCCACGCGATGCGCTGTTCGTCGCCGGGAAATCGAACCCAAAGGAAGACTGGCCCTATATTCAGCCGGGTCCGGCGGACGCCTGGGCCGGCGGCAAGGCACATGTCTTTACGATTCTGATGGGTCTGGAGGCGGCCCCCGCGGCCGGAACCTGCACCCTGCATCTGGATTTCGTCGATACACACAGCACGCAGCCGCCGCAACTGCATATCCGGGTCAACGGCACGGTCTTCAACCACCAGCTACCCAGGGGCGCCGGCGATCCGTCGGCATTCGGCGAGGTGGAAAAGGGCCGGGAACACGTTGCGAATATCGAGTTTCCGGCGACGCTGCTCAAGGGCGGAACCAACACAATTGCAGTCGAGAACTCCACGGGTAGCTGGTTCCTCTATGACTATGTGGCTCTGAAGGGACCGGATGGCGTCAAGACAGGGCCGCTGACGCAAACGGATGAGTTGCTGGGGGCTTCGTCGCAGCCGTTTCTCGTGGCGCGGAATGGGCGTCTGCACCAGCCGGTGATGGTCACGCTCTTGCATATCGGCGAGCCGGTCGAGGCGACAATTACCGTCGAAGGAGGCGAACCAGTACGCCACGCGTTGGCGAGTGGCTACAAGACGATTGAGGGGTTGGCCCCGGCGGTGACCGAGGCTAGGACGGTGAATGTGACCGTTGAGGTGGCGGGCAAGTTGCTGGGGCAGCCAAGCGTGGATATCAAGCCGGTACGGAAGTGGGAGATATGGCTTCTGCACCATTCACATGTGGATATCGGCTACACCCACGTGCAGACGGATGTCCTGAAGAAGCACTTCGAGTATTTCGACCAGGTCATTGAACTGGCCCGCAAGTCCGTGGATTATCCGGCCGGTTCGCAGTTCAAGTGGAATGCGGAGGTGCTCTGGGCGGTGGACAGTTACCTGCGGGAGGCGCCACCGGAGAAACGCGAGGCCTTCATTGGCGCGGTCAAGAAGGGCTGGATCGGGCTTGATGCCCTGTATGGCAATCAACTGACGGCGTTGTGCCGGCCGGAGGAACTGGTGCGGCTGGTCGATTGTGCCGTCCGCCTGCGAAAGGAACACGGTGTCTCGATCAATACGGCCATGATTACGGACGTGCCGGGCTATACCTGGGGGATCGTGCCGGTGCTGGCGCAGGCGGGTGTCCCCTATTTCAGCGTCGGGCCGAACCGCGGGCACCGAATCGGCTACACGCTCTCCGAGTGGGGGGATAAGCCCTTCTACTGGCGCGGCCCATCGGGCAAGGAGAAGGTGCTCACGTGGCTGGCGGGCGAGGGGTATTCGCTGTTCCACAGTGGACGGCTCAGCGGCGACCGGTTGTTCGAATACCTCAAGCGGCTGGAGGCGGCGAACTATCCCTACGATATGCTGCAGGTTCGCTATTCCATCGGCGGCGATAACGGCCCGCCCGACCCGGGTCTGGCCGATTACGTTAGGGACTGGAATGCGAAGTACGCATATCCACGGCTGATCGTGGCCACCACCGCGGAGATGTTCGCCGAATTCGAGAAGCGGTACGCCGACCAGATTCCCACCGTGGCCGGGGATTTCACGCCCTACTGGGAGGATGGGGCGGCATCCAGCGCCGCTGAGACCATCCTCAATCGCGCCGCCGCCGATCGGCTCAGCCAGGCCGAGGCCCTGTTCGCCATGCTGCGGCCCGGCGAGTACCCGGACGAGCGGTTCTGCCAGGCCTGGCGCAACGTGATTCTCTACGATGAGCACACATGGGGAGCGCACAACAGCATCTCCCAGCCGCAGAGCGAGTTTGTGCTCAGTCAGTGGCGGATCAAGCAGGCCTTTGCGCTGGATGCGGATACCCAGTCCAAGGACCTGCTGGCCGAGGCCCTGGGCGGGTATGGGCCCCTGGGGGCACAAGTCAAGGCGTTCGACGTGATCAATACGTGTTCATGGCCGCGCAGCGAATGGGTCGTGCTGCCCAGCCAATGGCAACTCGCGGCGCCGTCTGTCTGCGACCACCAGGGTCGGGGTGCCCCTGCGATGAGGCTTTCCGATGGGCGGCTGGCGTTTGTGGCTTCAGACGTGCCGGCCTTTGGATCCGCGCGATATACCTTGAACGCTCCGCCCATGCACAGCCTCGCCGTGCCGGCGTGCTCAGCATCAGAGGACGGAGAGCTTCGAAGCGGCGACCTGACCGTGAAGATCGACCGCCGGACGGGAGCGATTGCGAGTCTGACGTGCACGGGTATTGACGTCGATCTGGCTGAGGGCGAGGCGGGATTCGGTTTGAATGCGTATTTCTACGTAGCCGGGCGGGATCCGAAGGACCCCAAGGGCAATGGGCCGGTGCGGATTAGCGTCAAGGAGAACGGGCCGGTGATCGCATCCCTGGTTATTGAGTCCGATGCGCCGGGGGCCCACGGGCTTAGGCGCGAGATTCGGTTGACGGCGGGGTTGGATCGGGTGGAGATAGTCGATACCATCGACAAGGAGAATGTGTACGCTCAGGAGGCGGCGCATATCGGTTTCGCCTTCAACGTGCCTGGCGGCGTGGTGCGGATGGATACGCCGCTGGCCGTCGTCCGGCCCGAGGTCGACCAACTTGCCGGGGCGTGCAAGAATTACTTCACGGTCCAGCGGTATGTGGATGTCTCGAATGAGCAGTTCGGGATCACGCTGTTGACGCCGGATGCGCCACTGATCGAGATCGGCGGCATAACGAACGACCCGCGGGCGGTCGGGTGGATGGAGGCACTCTCACCGTCGACCACCATTTACTCCTACGTAATGAACAACTACTGGGAAACGAACTACAAGGCCTCTCAGGAGGGCCTCACGACGTTCCGCTATGCGATTGTGCCGCACCGTGGCGGATTTGACGGGGCGGCGGCGATGCGGGCCGGCGTGGAGGCGTCACAGCCGTTGCTCTGCGTGCCCGTAGCCGATGAGAAGACCCCGACATTGCGGACGCTGCTGAACGTCAGGCCGGATGACGTGGTAGTGACGGCTTTGAAGCCATCGGTGGATGGGAGGGCGTGGATCGTCCGCTTATTCAATCCGACGGGTGAGGCGCGGAAAGTGGAGCTGGAGTGGGCCGGGCGGCGGGTTCGCGGAATGATGCTGAGTAATTCCGCGGAGGAAGAGGTTGAACGCCTGGCCGGACCGCTGGAGTTGGGACCGCTTGAGATGGTTACATTGAGGGTAGCCCTGCCGCGAGGCCGGAGGTGATCATGGCATCACGGGAAAGAGTGCTGGCGGCGTTGAATCATCGAGAGCCGGATCGCGTGCCGGTGGATTTCGGCGGGCACCGCTCGTCGGGGATTGCGGCGATTGCGTATGCGAAGTTGCGCTCCCATCTGGGGCTTGAATCGCGTCCGATTCGTGTCTATGACGTGGTCCAGCAGCTCGCGATTGTGGATGAAGACGTGCTGGAGCGATTCGGCGTGGATGTGGTGGAGATGGGACGAGGGTTCGCCGTCGATGAAGGGGATTGGAAGCCCTGGACGTTGCCGGATGGGACGGACTGCCTGATTCCGGCATGGACGAATATGGTGCGGGAGCCGGGCCGTTGGGTGATCCGGTCGGCGGCGGGGCGGGACTTCGCACACATGCCCGATGGAACGCTCTATTTCGAGCAGACCTACTTCCCGTTCGCCGAGAAAGACGATATCGACGGCCTGGCCAGGAATTTCGGGGAAACGATGTGGACGGGGGTGGCAGCGCCGCCGGGGCCGGTGGACGGCGACGCCTTAGCGGCTGGAGCCAGGGCGTTTCGCCAGGCGACGGATCGGGCGATTGCAGGCCTGTTCGGGGGGAACCTCTTCGAGACGGGCCAGTTCTTCTATCGGGCGGACAACTTCCTGATGCTGCTGGCGGGCGAACCGCGGCGGGCGCACCGATTCCTCGACGCCCTGATGGATCTGCACATGGCGAATCTGGAGCACTTCCTGGGGGCGGTGGGGCCTTATATCGACATCATCCTCTTCGGCGACGACCTGGGGATGCAGACCGGGCCGATGCTCAGTCCCACAATGTATTGCGAGTTCTTCAAGGACCGCCACAGGCAGTTGTGGATGCGGGCGAAGGAGCTGGCCGACGTCAAGGTGATGCTTCACTGCTGCGGCGGCGTGCGGCCGTTGCTGCCGCATCTGATTGAGGCGGGCCTCGACGCGATCAACCCGGTGCAGATCAGTTGTGCCGGGATGAATGCACGAGCATTGAAGGCCGAGTTCGGCAAGGACCTGACCTTCTGGGGCGGCGGCTGCGATACACATCGCATACTGGCAAGCGGCACGCCGCGGGAGATAATCGAACACGTCCACAAACAGGTGGCGGTGCTATCGCCGGGGGGCGGATTCGTCTTCCAGCAGGTTCACAATATCCTGGCGAACGTAACACCGCAGCGGATTGTGGCCATGTTTGACGCCATCCACGGTCGTTAGTCGTCAGTCGATAATCACGGGGCGCCAGCTACCTGCGAAGTGGCTCATCCGGAGCGGCTAAGGATTTTCCCGCGTCAGACCGAGGATATGCCTGCTTATCCACGCGTGTGCAACGGCCATATAGTAGAGACCGGCATGACGGAGCATCGAGCTGCAACGAAGTCCTGCAGCACTTTGCAGAGTAGTGCGCGGCAATGGTGGCAGGTGGGGTAATACCCTATAGAGAACGAAGGACCCACGGTGTAACCTATTGAGTGGATACTAACGAGTTTGAAAGGGATTCAGACCATGGTTATGAGTGAACATAGCAAGGAGCAATGGGTGGAGTCGCACGCATGCAAACTGGGTCAGATGTTCGCCACATGGCAGGACCTGCACGAGATCGATCCGGGCGAATATGCCGAGTCACTGAAGAAGGGGCTTGGCGACTGCCACGATGACCCGCTGCGGAAATCGTTGATCGAGTCGATGGTCGGTGCGTGAGAGCCGGCATGATCGGCCTGGCGGATCTTCACAACAGCCGGTAGTATAGCCGCGTCCTGATGCCCGGCATCAGGGACGGCAAGAACACGGTTGAGCTGTTGGGGAAGGTCTATGACGGCGCTGGACTATGTTGCGATTGCGGCATACTTTGTTGTAGTAGTGGGATTGGGGTTCTATTACGCCAGGCGGGCGGCGCGGGGGCTGGATGCGTACTTTCTCCTGAGTTCACGACCAGCGTAACGGATGTTCCTCGGGACGTATACAAACACCGGCTCTCCGTGCAGCGGACTGCACGGGGACTGTACACTGGGTCCTCAGGACTCTTCAGGGGTGTGGGAGGGCTGTTTTCCGGCGGGGTATCGAGAAGAGCATTCAGCGGAATCTGAGGCATTCGAGGCTTCATCAGCGACATTTGAAGCTTCGTTTGAGCCATTCGAGGCCTCGTTTGCGGCATTCGAAGCTTCATCTCGGGCATTTGAAGCATCACATGGGCCTTCTGAGACGGCAAAAACGGCCGTGGCGGGCTGAAAACGCGGTTCCTGGCAGACAGTCGCCTCGCGGCCGTTGGTCGAAGGGACTTCTTCAATGCCTGGCGGCCGCTCGTGCAGGTTCACCCAGCCCTCGTTTCTTCTGAATGTTCGCGAAAATAAACTCCCGCAAACACCGGCGGAGGACTTGACAATAGCCGCGATAGCGGTGTATGCTACCCTTATGGGTTGGTGTGCTGGAAATAGTGGGCGCGATGGCGCGATGGCGCGATGGCCTAATCGCACAATGGCGTTGTGTGATGTGTCCGTGTAATTGGCAGAGAACATGGGCCTTTAGGTACCTCAGGAAGGAGTTTACATGGGTCGCGGAGAACGGGTTTCCGAGGTGGTTGAGCTGACGAAGGCGCCCACGCGGATTGTAGGACTGGATGAAGTGCTTCACGGGGGCATTCCCCGGGACCGGATTACGCTCATTCGAGGCGGTTCCGGCAGCGGCAAGACGGTGATGGGGCTGGAGTTCCTCTATCGCGCGGCACTGGAGGGCGAACCGGGCATTATGGTGGCTTTCGAGGAGGGCGGCCGAAACATCCGACAGAATGCCCTTTCCTTCGGGTGGGATCTGGAGCCGCTCGAGAAGGCGGGCAAGTTCTTCCTCTGGGATGTCAAAATCGACCGCGACACGGTCCTGAGCGGGGATTTCTCGATCGCGCCGTTGCTGGCCGGGATCGAGGGCAAGGCCAGGCAGATGGGCGCCAGGGCGGTCATGATAGACGCCATCGATGCCCTCCTGCGGGTCTTCAGCGATCCGAGTCGCAGGTTGAACGAGTTGTACGGCCTGCATGACTGGCTGGCTAAGCAGCCGTTTACGACCATCCTGACGACCAAGGCCGCCGATCAGGTCGATCATGGCCTCCAGTATGAATTCCTCGACTACATGGCCGACTGCGTATTGCTGCTGGACCTGCGGGTCCGCGACCAGGTGACAACGCGCCGGTTGCGGATCGTCAAATATCGCGGTTCAGGCTTCTGTTCGAACGAGTATCCGTACCTGGTCACATCGCAGGGCAGCGTCGTGATGCCCATCACGCGGGTGCAACTGGAAGGCAAGCCCTTCGGCGGTTACATCCCCAGCGGCAGCGCGGAATTCGATGAGGCGCTGGGAGGCGGGCTGCGGCGCAGGTCCAACGTATTGATTTCCGGCGTCAGCGGCACAGGCAAGACGACAATGGCCGCAACCTTCGCGATTGCGGCCTGCTCGGCAGGCGAGAAGGTGCTCTTTGTCGATTTCGAGGAATCGCAGGAGATGGTCGTGCAGGCGATGCTCAGTCCCGGCCTGGACCTGCGGCCGGTGCTGAAGGCCGGCAGGCTGGAGTTTTACACGATCATGCCCGAGGCCCTGTCGCCGGAGGAGCACCTGTACGAACTTGGCCGCCGGATTGAGCGGCTCGACCCGGACCATCTCGTCATCGACGCGATATCGGCGTGCCCGCGGATGGGGTCGGACGAGGCGGCCTTCGATTTTCTCGTGCGGCTGCTCGATATCTGCAGGCGCCGCGGCGTCACCTGCGTGATGACCCACCAGTCAAGGTCGCCGGCCCAGATCCACGTCGTCGCAGGCATCCCCGTCTCTTCTCTGACCGACGCCTTGATTCATCTGGGATTCAAGGAAACCGATGGCGAAAGAACACGGACCCTGCGGGTGATCAAGAGCCGAGGCGCGAAGCACTCTCATCGCCGCCACGAGTTCCAGATAACTGACCGAGGCATACAGATCGAGGAAACGAGGGCATGACCGGAGCCGGCTACGATGGACAGTATCGACCAATCCGAACAAGGCAAGGCCAGGCACGCACAGCGGCTTGTGCCGCTGACAACTAGAGAATTGAAAATGGCGAGATACCAGTTCAGACTGTTTGTGGCGGGGACGGAGGCCAATTCGGCGATGGCCAGAGAGAATCTTCTCGCGATGTGCAGCGAACGGCTGAAGGACGACTACACCGTGCAGGAGATTGACGTCTTCGAGGACTTTGCCCCAGCCATTGCCGAGAACATCGTGGTAACGCCCGCCCTGATCATGGATAAGCCCAGGCGGGTGATCATTTTCGGCAATCTCAAGGAAACCGACAAGGTACTGGCCGCTCTGGAGCTGAAATGAACGACAAACCGACATACAAGCAACTTCAGACCCTGCTGTCGGAGTCGCAGAGCGTCGTGCATGCGCTGCGGGGCCGTCAGGTGGATGCGGTCGTCGCCGACGACAGCATCGTCATGCTGCGGCTGCGGGAGGCCGAGGAGGAGCTGCGCCGCGCCTACGAGGAGATGGAGCGGCGGGTCGCCGAACGAACGGCCCAACTGCGGACCCTGGCCCTGGAGTTGGGCCGGGCCGAGGAGCGGGAACGGCGGCGACTCGGCCAGGTCCTCCACGACAATCTTCAGCAGTTGCTCGTGGCCGCCAAGCTGCACCTGAACAGTCTGACGAAGCCCGCCGTTGATCGCAGACTGCGCCAGAGCGCCGAAAAGGTCTGGGCCTTGCTGGATGAGTCGATTCAGGTGACGCGGGACCTCAGCGCCGAGCTGAATCCGAGAATCGTGCATGAAGAGGGCTTGAAGGCGTCGCTGCAGTGGCTCAAGACGTGGATGCGGGAGAAACACGGCCTGACCGTGAGCCTCCGCGCTGATGGTGTCCGCGACGTGAGGCACGAGGATATGCGCATCCTGCTGTTTCAGTGCGTGCGGGAACTGCTGTTCAACGTCGTCAAGCATGCCGGGGTGGATTGCGCAAGGGTCCGCCTGACGAGCGACCCACAGGGCCGTCTGCGGATCATGGTGGCCGATGATGGCTGCGGCTTTGATGTCAAGTCGGCTTACGAATCGCGCTATGGCGTCATGGGCGGCCTTGGGCTTTTCAGCATCCGCGAGCGGCTCGGCCTGCTGGGCGCGACTTTCCAGATCAGGAGCGCACCGGGGGCGGGTTCAAGCTTCACGATGGTCGTGCCCGTGGAGGCAACCGGCCGGGCCGCGGCACCGGCGTAGTGAGCGTCGCGCGGCCAGAATCGCAGATGGGACGCGAGGTTTCTTACTTCCTTGGCTATTCGTAGTCACTTCCCACACGCCTCTGGCGATAAGATTGGCGCGGGTTTTGCGTCCCAGGCGTCCGCCGCGTGCGGGCAAATACGCGCCTGTGTGGTATAATCGCTCACCGAAGCCGGGGCCGGTTGTGCAGCCGCCGGATGTGAATCTGGGCAGTTTTGAAGGAGGATATGCCATGTCAGGAGGTCATTCAATGGATCGGCGGGCATTCTTGAAGTCAACAGCCGCGGCGGCTCTGGCAACCCAACTGGGAACACCCCTGGCGGCCGGGGCCCTGCCGGCGGGCGAGCGGCCGGTGCAGGCACAGGCCGTGGAGGTGCTCAACCCGTGCGGCCGCGTCCCGATGAGCCTGATCATCGACGACTCGACCTGCCTGGTGAACCTGGCGCACTTCGGAATCCCCCAGTTCGCGGAGGTCTTTCCGGATAACTACAAGCAGGACTGGCGAAAGCTGCCGCGGGAGATACCCGATGATTTCGTCCGCGAGTTCGGCCACTGGTGCGGCGAGCATGGCGTCAAAGGCAAGTACAGCATTGTGCCATATCCGGCAATGGTCGGCTGGGTGGACCGCGTGCTGCCCGGCTGGACGAAGCAGGAATTGGAGGCCAGTCTCAAGCTCGTGCGGGAGTTGATGATGCCGAACTGGGATATCCACCCGGAGATGGTTTCGCATACGCGGGGCATCGACACGAAGACCGGCCGGCCGTATCCAGAGGCTACCGCCGCGTTCATGGAGAATTGGGGCTTTTCCGTGGGGATGTCCGTTGACCGGATGGCCGATTACGTGGCCTACGGACTGCGGATTCTAAAGAACGCCGGACTGGAGTGCGAAGGCATGACCACGCCCGGCGGCTTCGGCAGCCGTTCGATGGAGTCGCTGGCCCAGGGGACGCTCCAGGCCTGCCGCGATGTGTATGGGACACAGATTCCGCATTACTTCCGCGACCTATATACAGACGGCCGGTCGGTGGCGCCGCTGGTGCAGTATGCGTCGGACCTACAGACGGACGACCCGAAATGCGTCGTCTCTATCATCGGCTGCACGGGCGACTGGCTGGGCGGCTGGGACGGCCTGGAACGCGGCTCGGTGGATAAGCACGTTACTGAGGACCTGCAGGGCGGGCGGCTGCCGCAGGTCATCGGGCGCGGTGAACCGGCGATCATCGTCTGCCACTGGCCCGGCGTGTATTTCAACGGCGAGAAGGTGGGCTTCAACATCCTCAAGGAGGTCGTCCGCCGTCTTGAAGCCCGCTACGATAACCTGATCTGGATGAAGCTCTGCGAGATCGCCCGCTACTGGGCGGCCAGGGAACTGACGAAGATCGAGGCCTCCGACGGCAAGATCACCTTCACCGCCCCCTTCGCCGCGGATCGATTCACCGTCCGCGTGAAATCCCCATCCTCCGCCCCGCCCAAACTGACCGCCGCCGGCAAGGTCATAACCCTCACCGAGGCGAAAAAGCCTCTCGACCTCAAGGCCGGAACCTGGCACAGAGACGCCGACTCACTTGCCGTGTGCTTCAGCCTTGCCAAGGGAGTCACCACGCTGGAGGCCTCCACGTGACAGACTCGCACGACATGGGTATCTCTGAGCAACAGTGGTCCGATGCCGTCCGTCACGCCAACAGAGTCGGGGGCATCGTAGCCGGCGGCAGAGTCTCGTTCAAGTCCGACGCCCTCGCTTGTGTG
This sequence comes from Phycisphaerales bacterium UBA2266, assembly GCA_002347125.1. Lineage (GTDB taxonomy): Bacteria > Planctomycetota > Phycisphaerae > Sedimentisphaerales > Anaerobacaceae > UBA2266. The sequence continues at coordinate 14,053 of DDXG01000238.1, read as the reverse complement.
CTCAGACCCCACTGGGATCGGCTTGTCTGGTTCGCTGTCAGCGTGGCCGTTTGCCTATTCTACGTCGCGCTGGCCGTATTTCCTGCGACCAGTGATGAGTACAACCCTGTGGACCGGATTCTTACCTGCTTGTTTGGCTTCCTTCTTGTCTTCCTCGGCGGCAGGTCACTGACGGTCGCCGGGAAAGTGGTTTTCAACAAGGTGTCCGGCAACATTCATGTATGCTATCGCAAATGGTTGGGTATTCACCACATCACAATCCCCGGCAAACAGGTTGTTCTCGGTGCCTATATGTTCAAGGCGGACCGTGGCGATCTGAAGATCGAGTATGGTCGGACGATTCTGTCTCTGACGCGCCTGGGCCAACCGGAATCGCACCTGATTCTCGCGGCTGTCAAGAACGAGCGGCAGGCCGCCGCCGTCGTAAGGGACCTTCGTTCGTGTGGCATGAGGGGGCCCGTCACGGACTCTCCGAATGACGCGCCAACAGACGGGTACCGTAGACTGCCCGCCCCCCTTCCGGACGACTGGGCCAGATGGGTGGCAGGGTCCCAGTCCAAGAGGCCTTACCTGAGCATCGTCCATTCCGGCATGGACAAGTTGGCTGTGAGGGGATCGTCTGAGCGCATCGTGATCAGAAACAAACGGGCATGGGGCACTGTACTGCTTGTGGGCGGAGGAAGCGTCCTTCTTGTGTTGGGCCTGGCTGTCACCTGGAGGACCAATCCATTGCTTGCTGCCCTGTCGGTGCCGATGGTGGCATGGTTCATGACTACTGCTTATCGCCTCGCGGCTTTTGCCAACAGAATCGTGCTAGATGGGTGGAACAGTACGATCCGTCTGCGATCGGGATTCCACCCATTCACGCGAAGCCTGTCACTACCCAGGGACCGATTACGAGTCCTGCTCTACCGCTGTGATGTTGAATGCGCCAACAAAGTCAAGAAACCGGGCCGGGTCGTCCTCTCGCTGGTCCGCGACGGTTCAACGGATGAGGAGTTGATCCTCGCGACGGCCGACACGCAAGCTCGACTGGACCCTGCTTTCAACGAGCTTTCCAGGTTCATAGGACAATCGTCCCAGGAGGCCCTGACGGAAGAACTCTCGACGGCGGACGGGACGAAAGTGGCTATTGCCACGACCTCATTGCGCGGCGGCATCGGCATGGAGTCTCGCAAGAGAAGGTACTGCGCCGCGGGCGACGACGTGGCGGGTTTCAGGTGCGGTTGGGGTTATGTCGTTCTGTGCGGCCTCCTATTCGCAATGCTGTCAGCGTCTTCTGCTATCATCGTTCTGGATCCGGGTGGAGAAGCCACCTCATCCCGCGAGGTCGATAGCCTTCTGTCCGCACTGGGTGGCCTCGGGGCTGTCGGTGCTCTTATCGCGGTGACGTACTTTCTGGTTCGAAGATGCGTTGTTGCCCATCGTCCCACAGACGGTCTTTTCTACAGCCCTTTTCTCACCAGCCGTCCCCGGAGCAAGACCCTCGCGAGGCTCTCCGACATTCGAGCGGTGCAGATATGCTCAGTGTATACACACGTCTACGACGGACGGTCCTCCCGTGAAGCCACGGTGTACGAAGTCAATGTCGTCACGGACTCCCCTGCCGGTCAAAGAGTCTGTGTAGCCGCTGGCCAAAAGTATGAGCACTTGTGGGCCGACGCGGCTGCTTTTGCGGAGTTCCTTGGAGTGCCCTTGCTGGATCACACGGTGGTAAGACAGCGGTCACAGGCGAAGCTCAACCCAATGTGAAACATCCGAGGGGTCACGACTGCCGGTAAGCCCTTCTGACTTCATCGGCGATGATGGACAGGCCCTTACGGACGCCCGGCTCATCCGGGGCGTAGTTGACGCGGATGCACTCGTCCTTGTGGCGCCAGGGCTCGTCCATGCCGGGGAAGAAGTAGTGCCCAGGCACGACGAGGACGCCGCGGGCCTTGAGGCGTTCATAAAGCTCGCCGCAGGTGATGGGCAGTCCGCGCAGCCACAGCCACAGGAAGAAGGCGCCCTCCGGCTTGTGGATATGGAAATCGATGCCGGCCAGTTCCTCCATCAACTGGGCGACGGCCGATTCCGCGCGCCTCTGGTAGAACGGCCGTATCACCTCGCGGCTCAACTCGATAATCTCGCCGGTGCGGACCATCTCCGTCGCCATCGCCGCGCCCAAGCCGCCGGGGGCCAGGCTCATGATGGCGTTAATCTGGGAGATCATGGCGATAACGGCCTCGTTGGCGATGATAATGCCCGTGCGGGCCGCCGGCAAGCCCAGCTTCGAGAGGCTCATACAGACAATCGTGTTATCGTCCCAGACGGGCCGGACCTCCGTGAAGATGATATTAGGAAACGGGGCCCCGTAGGCGTTGTCGATAATCAGTGGAATACCCCTGTCGCGGGTCAGTTGCCCCAGGCGGGCGATCTCGTCATCGGTCAGGACGTTGCCGGTGGGGTTGGTCGGCCGCGAGACGCAGACGGCCCCGATGTCATCGGTGATATGGAGGGCGTCGAAGTCCACGCGGTACTTGAAGATGTGCTCGTCGAGGTGATCGATCTCGGGTCTGGCGGCAGTGAAAACGTTCTCAACCAGGCCGACGTCGCTGTAGCCGATATACTCGGGGGCCAGTGGCAGGCAGATCTTGCGGGTGGAGCCGTCCTCGCAAGGCCCCGCGAACAGATTGAACAGAATGAAGAACGCGGACTGGCTGCCGTTGGTCAGGGCGATGTTGGCGGGCGTAATGGGCCAGCCGTAGCGCTCGCCCAGCAGTTGGCACATTGCCTCGACGAAGGCCCGATTGCCGCCCGGGGGGTCGTACTCGCCGACCGCCCGCTCGAATTGCCCGGGGCGGTCGAGCAACTTCTGCAAGGCCCCGCGAAAACGGGCCTCCACGGCCGGAATATGGGCGGGATTACCGCCGCCGAGCATAATCATGCCACCGGCGGCCGCGGCCAAGCCGAGGTCGTCCATCAACTGGCCGATGCCGGAGCGGGCCGCGATCTTCTGTCCGAACTTCGATATCTTCATCGTATTGCGTTGGGTCCGCGGCGAACTCCACTACGGTTCAGTATTGTCCCACTCATGGAGCTTGTCGTACCAGGTGAATTTCATGATGACACTGGTGACCGCCAGAATGGCCAGTGATATCCAGAGGGTCCGCATCTGGCGGATAACCAGGCAGATAGGTATGGTGATCAGCGTCATCTGCCAGACGATGCCGACAGCCACATTGAAGGCATCGCGTTTGAAGTGGCGGTTGGGCCGGGCGTTGGGCTGGAGGGCGACCAGCTTCCGGTAAACCGGCCGCCAGAAGCCCCACGGCCGGACGTTACGGTAGAAGTCGATGAGCACGGCATCGCTCTCCGGCCGGGTCAGCAGACAGACGATGATGCTGGCGAGGGTGCTGATGCCCATGATAATCGGGAAGGCCTGCAAGGGGCGCAGCTCCATCGGCAGATGTGGAACCACGATGGCCGCGGCGACGCCGGCGACCATGCCGCCGAAATAGCCGTACCCGTTGAATCGCCACCAGTGCCACTTGAGGATATTCGGCGCCAAATAGCCGCCATACAAAGCCGCCGTGATCCAGTCCGTAGCGTTCAGGATGGAACGCATCTTCATGCCGACGACGATCGCCACCACCACCAGGCCAATGCTGGTGATGTAGCTCATCACGACGTACCGGCCGGACGGTTTGTCCGGGTGGATATACCGTTTGTAGATGTCGTTGACGATGTAAGCGGCCCCGGCGTTCAAGGTGGAGTCAAACGTGCTCATGAAGGCCGCCAGCAGACCAGCCATCAGGATGCCCACCAGACCGACGGGCACGAAATCCCGAATGACATACGGCAGAATCTGCTCGAAATCGACCTTCTTGCCTGCCTCCAGCATGGCGTTGACCTGGGGGCTGAAGTAGACGACGCCAAGTACGGCGATTCCCGTGATCATGAGGAACCGGGGCACCAGTTGGACGATGGACATCCACCAGTTCTCCAGGGCCGCCTCTCGGGGATTGCGGGTGCTCAGGACATGCTGGATTCCATAGCCAGGGGCCGGCCCCGCCATGCTGACGAGCAGGCCCTTGAGCAGGAACATCGTAATGATCAAGCCGAACCAGGAGTAGCCGTCATCGGCGATCTTGGCGTTGAGTCCCGCGATCTTGTCCGACCAGTCAATGTTCAGCTTCCAGCCGCAGAACAACTCGCCCCAGCTCTGTGGCACAAATTGGGCCAGGGTGTCCGGGCTGACCTTGTTCATCGCGACAACGGCGATACCCACCGACGCGACCGTCATCAGCACGAATTGCAGCAGGTCGGTAACCACAACGCTGTACCAGCCGCCGACAACAACGTAGGCCGTTGTCAGCATAAGTATGACAATGGCATACATATCGGGCGACGAGAACGGTCCCCAGGCAAGGTCCCACGGAAAGAAGACTTCCGCGAACTTCCCGATACCCTTGAACGCATAGCCGAGAAAGCCCACGGTGGCGACCAGGGCGTAGAAGGCGACGCTGATATGGCTGAGATTGCCGCCGACGCCGTGTCCGAAACGGGTCCGCATCCACTCGGCCCCGGTCAGGACGTTCGATTTACGAATCCACGGCCCAAGGTAAATCTGGCGAAAAACGCGGTCGAACAACGGCCATATCCAGGGTATCCATGCGGCCTTGAGGCCATAGGTGAAGAGCATCACGACAAAGAGCATCGTGCCGGTGATGTCGAAGCCGCTGGCCCCGTGGCTGGTCCCGATGATGTACCAGGGCAGACTCTTGCCGCCAAGGAAGTAGGCGTCGAGGTCTTTCGAGGCCCGCTTCTGCAGCATCCAGCCGACCGCGATCACCACCACCACGTAGCCGACCATAATGGAGATGTCGATGGTGTGCAGTTCCATCCGATTCCCTTCCTTATGCCGGACAGGTCAGCAGGTAGTCAAGCAATGCTTCAAGCTCACAGGTGGCAACGGCGACGTACTTGTCGCCGGCCCCATAGTAGACAAAGAGCGTTCGCCCGATGACGACCTTGCCGCAGGGGAAACACACGCCCCGGTAGTAACCCTCAATCTCGTAGTCCGTCTCCGGCTGCATGAGCCAGTGGCGGCTGCGATAACGAACGATAGACGGGTCATCGAGGTCCAGTAGCAGAGCCCCGATGCGGTAGAACTTGTCGGCGCCGACGGCGTGATAAAGCGTCAGCCAGCCGTGCCGCGTGCGGATAGGCGGGGTGTTGATGCCGATCTTGTTGTCCTCCCAGGGCAACTGGGCCCGAATCAGCAGCTTGCTTTCCCTAAAACCCAGCAGATCGTCGGCCATTGAGATCCAGACGGCCGGATGCTCAGTCCCGTATCTTGGGCCGACCCATTCCAACGGCCGGTGCATCATGACGAACTTGCCGCCAATCTTCTCGGGAAAGAGGATAACGTCGCGGTCGTCAAGAACCGGGTCGGTGATACGCCCGGCCCGGATCCAGCTCTTGAAGTCCTTCGTCAGCAGCAGGCCCGTGCTCGTGGCGTTCGTGCGGATGGCGCGGGGAAACTCGTCGGGGCAGACCGGATGCCTGTATCGCTCGGCCGCAGGCTTCCAGAACTGACCGAAGGGGAAATGCCGTGCCGCATAGGTGATGTAGTACCAGTCGCCCATCTTGACCATCCGTGGGTCCTGGACGGTACTGGCGTCGAAGCCGTCAACGCTCGGGCCGAAGACCGGTTCATTGCTGACTCGCTCGAAGTCATAGCCGTCCCTGCTGACGGCCATGCCGAAGTAGCACTTGTACTCCGGCCCGGCCTCGGCCGCCCGATACAGCATGACGACCTCGCCCCGCTGCGAATCATACCACGCCGCCGGATTAAACACGGCCAGCGCCTCCCACCCGTTCGCCTCGTTGGGACTCAGGATCGGATTGCCATCGTACCTCTGCAGCTTGACCATCATGGCGTCAGTCCTCGGCATTCGTGAACTTGCGGAATTCGCCGATCAGGGCCTTCGTGATGGGGCCGGGTCTGCCGTCGGCAATCGGCTTACCATCGAACTTGACCACGGGGATGATGTCCTTGGTCGTAACGGCGATGAACAGTTCGTCGGCGGTTTCGGCGTCCTGGGGAGTGAGGGATTGCTCGATGAGGCCCAGGCCCAGGTTGGCGGCCGCCTTGAGGACGAACTGCCGTGTGATGGACGGCAGGATGTTGCTGGTCAGCGGGGCGGTGCGGATGGACCGCCCGAAGACCGCAAAGAACGCAGATGAGGAACCTTCCGTGATCATTCCGACGTCATCGATGAGGATGGCCTCGCTGCAACCACGATCCTCGGCATCCTGACGGGCCAGGACGTTGGCTAGGAGGTTGAGGCTCTTGATGTCGCACCGCTTCCAACGCCAGTCGGGATGGGTGCAGACGGCGATGCCGGCGGCTTTCTCAGCGGTCGAATCCGGCGCGGGACTGATGGTAAGCAGGAAATTGGGCTTGAGATCGGGCTTCCAGACGTGGTTTCGGCGGTCGCTGCCTCGCGTGATGTGGAAGTAGATCTTGGCATCCGCCAGTTGGGCCTGTTCAAACGCACGGATGACCCGGCCGCGGATGGTGGATATGTCAATTCCAGTGATGGAAACGGCGGCAAGGGAACGCTCAAACCGCTTGAGATGCTCCTCAAGGGCGAAAAGCCGCCCGCCGTAGCTCCGTAGGACCTCATAGACGCCGTCACCGAAGAAGACCCCGCGGTCCAGGTAGACCGGATCCAGGCTGTCGAGGGGGATGATTCTGTCGCCGACCATGGCCAAATCCATATCCGTCGCTCCAAAAAAACGCTGCTGATGGGCTTAGAACCGCGATTTTGTCGGCCAAGATACAAAAAAACGGCGCATTTGGCTTTACAAAAATCGTGAAAAACCTATAATGCAGAGCTTTCCTGAGTTGGCAGATATGGACTTGGAGTCTTAGACATGTACGCAGTGGTAGAACAAGGCGGTAAGCAATACAAGGTATCCGAAGGCGATTCGCTGAAGATCGAACTGACAGACATCGCGCCGGATGCGACAACGATTGAAATGGACAAGGTGCTGTTCGTCCAGGACGACAGCGGGCACAAGATCGGCACGCCGTACTTGGAGGGGGCCAAGGTTCTGGCGAGTTTTGCCAAGACGGCCGATGAGGCTGTGGTCAAGGGGCCGAAGCTGTACCCGACATATCTTCGTCGCCGCAAGAACAGCAAACGCAGAATAGGCCATCGGCAGAAGCATCTGCAGGTAACCATTGACAAGATCCAAGCCTAGACCTGGGCTTTGTGCCTTGAAATGATCTCCTCGGCTCGGGCATGCCATGCGTCCGAGCCGTTTCTCTTGAAGAACTCGAAGGATTCGTCGTCCACGAGTTCGCCAAGAATGACCTTTCGCACGGTGGCGTCGTCGATTTCGTTGATGATGCGCTTGCGGATGCACTCGAGTTCCAGAAGGAACCGGCCGTGGTCCTCTGTGAACATGTGCTCGAGCTTCTTGCGAAGATGGCCTGAATAGGCCGGGCAATAGCCCTCCGTGCCGATGGCGATCTGCAACGGCCCGCGGCGAACGGTCGCGGGAACGTAAAAATCGCACAGATCAGGCACATCCACGACGTTGCAGAGGACCTCAAGCTCCTGGCAGTCACGGTAGATCCGCTCGTTGAGCTTGTGGTTGTTGGTCGCGGCGATGGCCAGAACGGCCTCGGCAAGGTAGTTCTTGGAGTATTTGGAACGGATCAGCTCGGCGTTGCGGCCCGTCGTCGCCCGCACAACGGCGTCGTCAATCTTGTCGGCCACGAGGACCAGCCTGGCGCCGCAGTCCAGCAGGACCCTGGCCTTACGAGCGGCCACAGCGCCTCCACCGATGACAACCACACGTCGATCCTGTAACTCAAGGTATATTGGGTACTTAGCCATGAACCACCCCTCTTTCTGTCATCCGTTATCGGTCAGGCCATACCACCCAGCGCGGACACCACGGTCCACGCCCCGGCTGGGCCCCCATACGCGAAAAGCACCCGGCTCTATGCTTATTGTATCATCCGCGCAGCTCAGGGCCAACTCAATTCCCCGGAACACCCGTCAACGCAGCTTTGGAGCGTGTTTTCCGTTCGCAAACAGGCCATTTTGGGGTAGACTGCGCTTCTCGAAAGACCATGTTCTTCACAGCGTACAGGCTGCTGGAATGAGTGATTCAAGGGGATTGCGCCATGAAAGTCGCATTGTTGGGGCTGCCACAGTCCGGTAAGAGCACGCTTTTCGCGGCCGTCAGCGGCAAGCAAGCGGCGCCGATGGGCTCGACGGCAATCGAGGAGGCCATTGTCTCCGTACCGGATGAGCGTCTGGACTGGCTGACCGCCTACTGCAAGCCCAGAAAGACGGTGCATGGCACCATTGACTGTCTGGACGTGCCGGGGCTGAATTTTGCCGATGATCACGGGCGAACGGCGGCCAGACGGCTGTTGAGCGGGCTGCGGACGGTCGACCTGATCGTTCTGGTGGTGCGGGCTTTCGAGGATGTGACGGTTCCGGCGTATCGCAACCGGGTCGATGCCGCGGGGGACCTGTCGGAATTGCGGACGGAACTGCTGTTGGCGGACCTGGAGTTGATCGAGACGCGGATCGAGCGGCTGGAGAAGCAGGTGAACAAGCCGACGCAGACACAGTCACGGGACCGGGTGGAATTGGCGTTGCAGCTTAAGTTGCGAGAGGCGATCGAGTCGGAGCGGCCGGTCAGTACGGCCCTCGAGACAGAGGCCGAGAAGGCGATGATCAAGTCGCTGGCGTTCCTGACACAGAAGCCGTTCGTCGTCGTGGTCAATATGGGCGAGGAGGGGTTGGAGGCGGGATTCGAGGCACGTGGAAAGCTGGGGCAGGATGCACCGGTGATTGCACTTTGCGCGAAACTGGAGCATGAACTGGCGCAGCTCGACGCCGGCAGCCGCGCGGAGTTCATGGCGGACCTGGGCATCAAGGAGTCGGCGCTGGCCATGTTCGTCAACTCATGCTACCGGGCCTTGGGACTGATCAGCTTCCTGACCATCGGCCCGGACGAGGTTCGGGCCTGGCCGATCACCGCCGGGACGATCGCTCACGATGCGGCCGGCAAGGTCCACACCGACATCAAACGCGGATTCATCCGGGCCGAGACGTTTGCCTATTCGGACCTGCGGCAGTACGGTGATGAGAAGGCGCTGAAAGCCGCGGGCAAGATCCGCCTCGAGGGCAAGGAATACGTCGTCCAGGACGGAGACATCATCAACTTTCGTTTCAACATTTGACACTCTGGCAGGAGACGCAACGCAAATGAAGGCAGTCGCATTGACAGGTATTCGCAAGTCGGCGGTGGTGGAGGTTCCGGAGCCAAGGATTGAGAGGCCGGACGACGTCCTCGTGGGGATCCGCCATGTGGGTATATGCGGGTCGGACGTGCATTACTTCACGACGGGCCGCATCGGGACGCAGGTGGCGACGTTTCCGTGGATTGTCGGGCACGAGGCCGTGGGGGTCGTCGAGGCCGTGGGCCCGGCCGTGACCCGCGTCAAGAAGGGCGACCCCGTGGCGGTCGAGCCGGCGGTGTCGTGCAATCATTGCGACCAGTGCCAAGCCGGTCGGCAGAACACCTGCCGTCATATCAAGTTCATCTCCGTGCCAACGCAGTTGCCCGGGGCGCTGCAGGAGCGGATCGTCATGCCACAGGAGAACTGTTTCGTGCTCAAGGACGCGGCCGCCCTTCCGGACGCCGCCATCGGGGAACCATTGTCGATAGCCGTTTATTCGATCCGGCGAGGACCGTCGCCGGAGGGCAAGACCATCGCCATTCTGGGGGCCGGGCCGATTGGCCTGTGCACCCTGTTGGCGTTGAAGGCGGGCCGGCCCGGACCCGTCTACATAACGGATAAGATCGACGGGCGTCTGGAGGCGGCGTCCCACCTTGCAGAGGTGACCACGGCCAACCCCCGGACCACCGATGTGGTAGGAGCATTCCTGGCGGCCGAGCCGCTCGGCTTTGACATCGTCTATGAGTGCTGCGGACGGCAGGAAGCGCTGGATCAGTCGCTGCTGCTGCTCAAACCCGGCGGGACCCTCGTTATCGTGGGGATACCGGAGGTCGACCGGATCAGCTTCGATCCGAGCCCCTTCCGTCAGAAAGACCTGACGATTGCTTATGTGCGCCGGCAGAACCACTGTCTCCAACCGGCGCTGGATCTGCTGGAGTCGGGCCAGGTCGATCCAAAGCCCCTGATTACGCACCGGCTGCCTTTGGACCAGACTCCAGAAGCCTTCGATATGGTGGCCGACTACAGTGACGGCGTGATCAAGGCCATGATCGACTTCTGACGCAGGCGGGGCCGGGCTCATGTGCCCGCGGGCCGGGAATCCGCCTCGTCCTTCATGCGGGCTTACTGCGGAGTCCGCAGCGTCTCACAGAGAAGCACCAGCTCGACGATTGTGCCGACGTTCATCTTGTCAAGAACATGCTGTCGATGAAAATCGACTGTCTTGGGGCTGATGTGGAGGTCCGCGGCGATTTCCCGGGTAGGCCGGCCGGCGACCAGGCGATCCAGTATCTGACGCTCACGCTTGGTCAAACAGGCCAGCTTCTCTTCGAGGGCGGCCCGGGCGGCGCGCTTGCTTCTGCGCTTCGCATCGAGGGCAATGGCCTCGTTGACCGCGTCGATGAAGAACTGTTCGCGAAAGGGCTTCTCAACAAAGTTGACGGCGCCGGCCTTCATGGCGGCCACGGCCGTTGAAATGTCCCCGTGGCCCGAGATGATGACCATGGGGATATCCATACCCTGTCCCTGGAGATAAGCCTGGAGATCCAGACCGCTCATGCCCGGCAATCGAACGTCGGTGACAAGACACCCTGGAACGAAAGGGTCGTATTCCGCGAGAAAGTCCGCCGCGTTATCATAAGCACGCACCTGCAACCCGATCATTTCGACGAGCGTCGCAATGGAATCCCGAACAGCAGGATCATCTTCGATCAGGAAGACCGTCCGCCCCAACTCGACCAATGCGCAATCCTTTCATAACACAGTCACCCTCCTCCGTGTGCACCCCCCATACCGAATCATATCCTCGGCAAGGCGTGCGTCGGCCTTCGGCAAGCCGATCGCCATACAAGGCTATTCTCACACGGATTCCGTATGGGGAAAATAGGGTCTACCATGATTCTTCTGTCAGGGAATACCCTACGCGCAGGCGGATCGGGCGGCGGTTGGCACTGAGCACCGGGGCATCGCCGCCACGCGGCAGGGCTATCCGCGTGTATCGCTGTTGACCCACTGGACGGCGTGACAGATGACCTCGTTCATCGTACGCAGGCCCAGCTTCTCGCGAATGCGGGCGAGGTAGGTTTCAACCGTTTTGACGCTCACGCGCAGTTCATCGGCCACACCGCGTGTGGTCACGGCGTGTCCGAGCAGGCGGAAAACTTCAAGTTCACGGTCGCTGAGAACATCAACACCGGAGGAGACAGGTCCGCGGCCCTCGCGGAGCTTTCTGACGATTCGCGAGAGAACGGCCTCGCTGACGTAGCTGCCCCCGGCCAGGACAGTGCGTATGGCCTTGAGCAGTTCGTCTGAAGGGGCCTTCTTCATGATGTAACCGTTGGCGCCGGCCTGGAGGGCGCGTTCGGCGTAAAGCTGCTCGTCGTGCATGCTCAGCACCAGGATGCCGAGTGATTCCCATCGGCACCGGATGCGCTTGATCAGTTCGATTCCGTCGGCCCCTTGGAGAAAGACATCGACGATCGCCATGTCTGGGGCGGTCTGCTCGATCAGAGCCAAGGCATCCTGCGAGCCGGCGGCCTCGGCACAGACTTCCATTTCACCGCCGGCTTTGTGTTCAAGCAGGCGACGCAGACCTTCGCGGACAATGGGATGGTCGTCAACAAGGATGATTCTACTTCGGGTCTCGGTCATGAATCGCCACCCTCACGCGGTTCGGTGGGCGTTCGGGGAAATCGACAGGTCAGTTGCGCTCCCTTGCCGGGGCGGGCGGCGATATCAATGGCTCCACCCAGCGCGCGTGCACGGTATTCAATGCTGGTCAGTCCCATGCCCCGGGTCACGCCCGCGGGATCGAATCCGCAACCGTCATCGGCAACAGTCAGCGTGCAATGCGACTCATCACAGGTCAGGTGAATATCGATCCGGCGGGCCTTGCCGTGACGGATCGCGTTGCTCGCGGCCTCCTGGGCGATTCGGTAAACGTGCAACATGGCGAACGAGTCGGCGAATTCAAAACAGGACCCGCTGTCGAACGTGACATCGACACCGTAGAGCCGCCGCATGGTGCAGGCGAGCGTATCAAGAGCCCGGAGGAGCCCGTGTTCTTCGAGTTCCACCGGGTAGAGCCCCCTGGCAAGGCTTTCGACCTGGTCCAGGAGAGCCCGAAGCAGGACGGACACCTCCTGGATGTCGGAGACCGAGATAGCGTCGCCGTCGGCGGTCCTTGATTCGAGGACGTCGTTTAGGTAGACGACCCCAGCGAGCCGCTGCATGAGACCATCGTGGAGTTCGCGTCCGAGGTTGCTCTGCATACGGTCGGCGATGCCGGCGATTTCCTCTTCGAGTCGTCGCCGCTCGCAACATTGCCGCTCGAGTTCCTGCTTCTGCTCCTGCAACTGTCTGTAAAGCACGGCGTTCTGCAACCCAATGGCAACCTCGCCGGCCAGGGCCTCCAGAAACGCGGCACGCTCGGAGAAATCACGCGGTGTCCTGGACGCCAGACCGAGTACGCCGATAACGCCGTCGCGGCCGGTCAGGGGCAAGGCGGCAAAGGAGGCGAAGCCCGCTTCGCGACACTCCGTCCAGGTGCAACGGGGATCGCTGTGTATGTCCGCCGAGTACATGGGGCGCGCTTCTCGCACGGCGAGGCCACACAGACATTCACCGACCTTGTGGACGTGGAAACCATCTGCATTGGCCACGCGGCCTCGTCGGTCCTGCAACACGAGATCGTCGTCGCGTCGAAGGAAAAGCAGGACCAGATCAGGCTCCAGGAGCGATTCGATGGCGGCCAGCGAGGATTCGACCATCTCGGCAAGGACAAGACGTCGGCCGACACGGTGGGCCAGTTCGTGAAGGACACTAAGCTCCTGGCGGCCGGCGAGAAGCCGCTGTTCGGCCAGTTTCAGTTGTTCGACCTGAGCCGACAGTGCGGCGATGCGCGTTTCCGGCCGAGCGTTCACGTTCTTGTCCGAACCCATCAGGAACCCTGCGTATTCGTGTAATCTCCGCCCCGGGGGCATACGCCCGACCTCCGCCTTCTGCACGACGATTGGTTACTGATACCATCTTGTCAGCCCGACGTCAACACCGCAAACATGGCGATTCACGGCCGTATAGGGCTTCCGGGCCTGTTCAAAGTAGTCTGGAACTCGACCCCGGCGGTGCTCAAACCTCCGGGCACTCCCTGCGGACTCTGGGAGTACCGATCCCCGATGATGCAGTCGCAGACACAGCAGCAGCAGAGACTGCACGGGTTGATGTGCGAGAATTCGTCCGTGGTTCGTTTGCTGCGGCCCCCGGGTTCACAGAACACGGAGGATTCTGCGAGGCTACCACCTCGATTGACAGCAGTTGGGCGGTCGTGATGCCGCAGTGTAGCCCCGCCGACGCTGTCGGCGGAGAGACCCTTGACAATGAGGTCGCCGGCGGCGATTCTCTCGATCATGGATGCAACGCCGAATTATGCTCTGGAGGCCGATGGCCTGCGTGTGGTCGTTCGGGGCCGGACGCTGCTGGTCCAGTTCGCTGTGCGCGTTTCGGCGGGCTCGAAGACACTGCTCACCGGGCCGTCCGGATGCGGGAAGTCGACGCTCTTGAGGTGTTTTCTGGGCCTGACGCTGCCTGCTGAGGGCCGGATTCGCGTGCTTGGCGAGTCGCTGACGGCGCATAGCGCGTGGCATCTGCGGCGGCGGATAGCCTATGTCGCGCAGGAGCCGGAGCTTGGAGCCGGATGTGTGCGGGAGTGCATCGAGCGGCCTTTTCACTATCGGGCAAATGCCCACCTGCGAGAGAATCCAGGGCGGGCGGCGGAGTGGTTCGACAGGTTTCGGCTCA
>DDXG01000053.1 GCA_002347125.1 Phycisphaerales bacterium UBA2266 | reverse complement strand
CAAGTGCGGCAACTCCCTCATCGCCCCCGACTTCTTCGAGCGCCTGGACCCCAAGACGATCACCGACGACCTCCGCGAAAAGGTCAACGCCTTCGACTGGAAGACAGACTTCCCCGGAATCTTCAAACGAAAAGACCCCGGCTTCGACGCCGTCATCGGAAACCCCCCATATATCCGCATCCAGACTCTCAAAGACACTCAGCCCGAGTCGGTCCCGTATTTCTCACAGCAGTATGTAGCTGCCTCAAGGGGCAACTACGACATTTACGTGGTTTTCGTGGAGAAGGCCCTCGGCCTGCTTAATGCCACAGGGCTGATGGGCTATATTCTGCCACACAAGTTTCTCAATGCGAGCTATGGCCAGCAACTACGAACGCTTCTGGCAGATGGCAAACACCTGCTCCACCTTGTGCATTTTGGCGACCAGCAGGTTTTCACGGGCGCCACGACGTATACCTGTCTGCTTTTTCTGTCCAGCCGTTCAAATAGCAGCTTCACGATTGCGAGGGTAACGAATCTGCTCGAATGGCAATCGGACACAACCGGTCCTTGCGAACGCGTCTGCACGGTGGAACTCTCGGCTTCCGAATGGAACTTGACGGTCGGCCCACTTGCCCGCGTCTTTGCGAAGCTCGAAAACACTCGATCGACACTTGGCGACATTGCCAACATCTTCGTAGGCACACAAACCAGTGCGGACTCTGTTTTTGTGCTCGATGACTGTCACCGGAAGCGTTCCAAGGTGATAGGTACATCACGGCTTTCCCAGAAGTCTGTGACCGTCGAAACCAGTATAGTCCGGCCCTTCCTCAAGGGCAGAGATATAAGGCGTTACCAGCCCGCACAAAGCACATCGTGTCTGATTTGCCCATACTCCATTTCTGCCGACAGCTTCGCGCTGATACCCGAGTCAACGCTAAGACGTACTTATCCGTTGGCTTACTCCTACCTCCGCGACAATAAGGCTGCCCTCATCAGGAGAGAGGCGAACCGTTTTGACGGACCCAACTGGTATGCTTTTGGTTACCCAAAGAGTATGACCCTCTTCGGACGGCCCAAGATCATTGTCCCTGACTACAATAACATGGCATCCTACACGACTGATCTCTCAGGTCACTTCTACAAGACGGGCTACGGTATCATTCCCGAAGCGGGCATTAAGGAATCCCTCAACTACCTTCTTGGGCTCTTGAATTCCAAGCTCCTCTTCGCCTATCTCACACACGTTGGCACGACCCTTCGCGGTGGCTACATCCGGTTCTGGACGCAGTTCACTTCACAACTCCCCATAAGGCGCATCGCCTTTGATGATCCCGCCGACAAATCCCGCCACGACAAAATGGTCGCCCTCGTCCAGACCATGCTCGACCTGAACAAATCCCTCGAAACGGCCAAGACCCCCCACGAACAGACCGTCCTCAAAAGGCAAATCACCGCCACCGATAACAAGATCGACCGACTCACCTATGAACTCTACAACCTGACCGACGAGGAAATCGCCATAATAGAACAGAGTACATCCAGAGAGTAGATCGTTCCCGAACCCGCGCCGACAAGAAACATGGTAATCTGTGTCGGAACAACCCATGTGAATCCGTGTTCATCCGGGTTCCGGTTCCCCGCTGCTGGTTGCCCCCAAAGCGCCAAACGCCCCCCAACGCGGCCGCAGGCCGCGCCCCATTGAGCCTCCAGTATCCAGCACCCAGTGCTGGCGGTGAGTCGTACTGGATGCCTGCCTGCGCAGGCATGACAGGGTCGTGCCGGGGTGCGTGGGCGTGGCATGCGGTATGGTGCAAGGAAGCGACGATGTCGCCCCTGCGAAGGCAGGGGTCCAGACCGCGTTTGGAAATCGATAGCGGCCAGGAGTCGCACTGGATGCCTGCCTGCGCAGGCATGACAGGGTCGTGGCCGGGGTGCGTGGGCGTGGCATGCGGTATGGTGCAAGGAAGCGACGATGTCGCCCCTGCGAAGGCAGGGGTCCAGACCGCGTTTGGAAATCGATAGCGGCCGGGAGTCGTACTGGATGCCTGCCTGCGCAGGCATGACAGAGTCGTGATCCGTGTGTGCCCGTGTAACGCGGTGGCGGTCGGCGGCAGTAGGGTTTGGGGTTCAGGCTGTGGCTTTGCGTTTGCGACTTTGGTTCTTGGGCGTGCGAAGCATGGGGTTCTGTTTTTTTCAAAAGCAACGGTTTTTCTTGTTGCGTGGTTACGGCCGGCGTGCTAACGTCCGGTTGCTCTTTGAAAATGCTATAACCGATCACAGGTCCCCGATGGGGATTTGCAGAAAGGGAACGCGGTGAGAACCCGCGGCGGTCGCGCCGCTGTAAGCATCCGCTCCACCTAGTGGAAACCCGCAAGGCACCATGCCACTGTCCGGCTGTCCGGATGGGAAGGCGTCTTGCGGCAGGATGCGAGCCAGAAAACCTGCCTGTGGTCGGAAGAATCGATTCAGTGTTCTCGCGGGTTGGGATACGAAGACCGAATTCGAGCTTGTGGCGGGTTCCGCCTGCGTTTTGAGTTGCTCGGATTCGCCGATGATGGATTTAAGCCGTCGTTGCCCTCGCGGGAACGGCGGCTTTTTTATTTGCAGGCCGCTGTTCGTAACCGCTCCGCCGGAACACGCAGGGTAGTCAAACGATTCGGCGTCGTTGCGGGGCGCGTGTCTCCGCATGGGCGCCCTGTTATGAGGAGGTATCACAGGATGTTTGGAGCGGATAAGGTTGGTGCGGTTCGGGTGGCCGGTGTTGTGGCGGCGGTCCTTATGGGCGGCGGCATTGGGTTCGCCGTGGTGGCGGATTTTGAGGATTTGCCTCTTTCGGCGGAGTCGTTCTGGAATGGCTCGGATGGCTCCGGCGGTTTCACCAGCGGCCGGGCGTTCTTTGCGAACAGCTACGATACGGTGTGGGGCTCGTGGGATGGATTCGCCTATTCGAATCTGACCGATACAGGGGCGTCCGGCTATTCCGCGCAATACAACGCCATCGCCGGGGGCGGGCAGGGGGGTTCGGTGAACTACGCCGTCGGATATGTCGGCTGGGTGCTTCCGCCGGCGGTGATCCTCGACACACCGCGGGCGCTGGACGGCTTCTACGTGGCCAACAGCAACTACACTTACTACTGAATGCTCCACGGAGATATGTTCTCGAAGAAGTTCGGCGGGCCTTCCGGCGACGAGCCGGACTGGCTTGTGCTGAGCATCACGGGCAAAGATGCCGCCGGAGCCGCGGCGGGCGTGGTGGAGTTCTACCTGGCTGACTTCCGGTTCGACGATTCGGCGCAGGACTACATCGTCGGCGACTGGACCTGGGTGGACCTCAGTTCGCTGGGGGCCGTCAAGCGCCTCGAATTCGCCATGAGCAGCAGTGATGCCGGCCCGTTTGGCATGAATACACCCGGCTTCTTCGCGATTGACACGCTCGTACCCGAGCCGGCGACGCTGTTGCTTTTGGGGGCGGGCGTGCTGCTATCGAGGAGGCGGGCGGCGTGATGGCGGTCAGGGCAACAATGAAATCACCTCAACAGATGGGCGGGGCCGTCTGCCACGGCTCCGCCCATATTCCGCCCAGCGTGTTTCTGGCGGTCCTTGCCTGGGCGGCGATGGCCGCGGCCGGGCCATACACGGAGCCGGGCGTAAATGGCTATGTGGATCCGAACGGCCGGCCCGCCTCGCCGGACCAGGCAGAGGCGGTCGTAAACCCCATCTTTCGGGCCTGGGCGACAGCCGTGGTGGATTATCGGCCCGCCGGCGGTGTCTCCGAGCAATGGCTGGATGCGAGCAAGACCCTGGGCCCGGCTACGGGCGACGGCATGGGTATTGCCAGCCTCGGAGATCGCAGCGCCGCCGAGATCGCCGCCGGTGCGCCCCCCGGCTGGATCGTATTAGGCTTCACACAGCCGATGCGCGACGGCCGCGGGTACGACTTCGTGGTCTTCGAGAATGCCATCGTGTCTGGGTACAACACGGGCGCCGGCTCGGTATCCGGGCAGATGTTCGGCGAGTTGGCGTTTGTGGAGGTGTCCAGCGACGGGGTGCAGTTTGCCCGGTTTCCCAGCGTCAGCCTGACACCCGACCCGGTCGGGGCGTACGGAACCATCGAGCTGAGCAACGTATTCAACCTGGCGGGCAAGCACCCCAATGGCGGCGGCGTCTGCACGGGCACGCCCTTCGACCTGGCGGACCTGGCGGATGAGCCTTCGGTGCGGGCCGGCGCCGTGGATGTCCATGACATTCGCTATGTGCGCATCGTCGATATCCCCGGCAACGGACATTTCCAGGATGCGGCGACGTTCCACATCGATCCCGCCGGCAGCCCCAGTTGGGCGGCCTACACGGCCAATCACCCGGTCTACGACGCATGGCCCACGTTTGGCTCCGGCGGTTTCGATCTGGACGCCGTAGGGGTGTTGTGCGAACAGGCGTATTCGGCGGACATCAACCTTGATGGCGTTGTCGATGGCGTGGATTTTGCGTTGTTTTCTTCGGCGTGGGGCTCGTGGTTTGGCGGACCCGGCTGGATCGCCCGCTGCGACCTCGACCCGGCGCGAGACCTGCGGATCAACGCGGACGACCTGGCGGCGCTGGCGGCACAGTGGCTTGGCGAGGAAACGTGGCGATGGACGGGCGGCAAATGATACTCGACGGTACGGACTCGACACAGGTGCGACGGCAGGTGCGCGACGGACAGAATGCGGCGACGAGCTGCGGTGGCGACGGCATTGCCGACGGTACGGACTGTGGCGGGGGTTTTACGTTGGTGGAAGTCCTGGTGGTCGTCGCAATCACCGCGATTCTGATGGGAATACTGATGCCCACCCTGATGCTGGCCAAGACGCAGGCCCGCCAGGCCGTCTGCCGGGGTAATCTGCGCCAGTTGCTCATGGCGAACTTGGCGTATTCGACGGAGCACGACGGGTGCTTCGTGCCGGCGGCACGGGATATGTGGGATGGTGCGGGCTTGTGGCGATGGCATGGGTACCGGCCGACCCGCGACGCCGCGTTCGTCAGCTCACAGGGGCCTCTGGCGGGCTATCTGGGTGATGGCCAGGTCAAGCGTTGCGCTGAGAATGTCGAATTCGCCGCCACGGACCGGTGGACCGGGAGTTTCGAGAAGGGCTGCGGCGGCTACGGCTATAACATGGTGTATATCGGCAGCCGCATGTGGCACAAACCCCTCAGCGGCGCCGGTTGGTGGAGGCAGATGTACGAGCGCACAACCCGGGCCGACGAGGTCCGCAGACCCGCCGAGACGCTGATGTTCGCCGACAGCGCCATCAGCCAAGAGGCCGGCGTCGTGATCGAGTACTCGTTTGCCGAGCCGCCGTTCGCCGTCTTCGAGGGGACCGTGATGACGGGGTTCTACATGTCGCCGTCGATTCACTTTCGACACAGGGGCCGGGCCAACATCGGCTGGGGCGACGGCCATACGGACAGCCGCGAACCGGCCCCAATGCCCGGCGACAACGTCTACGGCGTGGATTCGGCCGCGATGGGGCTGGGCTGGTTCGGGCCGGTGGACAACACGCTTTTTGACCTTGAATAGCACCGAGAAGTGAAAACGCAGAGTCCAAAACGCAAAGCTGAAGCCCAAGACTGAAACCCTCGCGGGCCTCGCGCGAAGGCTCAGGCTTCTGGGTTTTGAGTTGTGGCTTTGGGTTTTCGCTTTTTCGGTTGCGACTGCAAAAAAAAGGCTCCCGGAGATGGGAGCCTGTGGTTCGGTGCTTATCGCAGCAGCCGGTTACTGCGGCACGACGTTTGTGGCGCACGGGCCCTTCTTGCCTTGGCCGACATCGTACGTGACCTTGCGCCCCTCATCAAGCGTGGCATAGCCATTGGACTTGATTTCGGAGAAGTGGACGAAGAGATCCTCGCCGCCGTCGTCCGGCGTGATGAATCCATAACCCTTTGAGTCGTTAAACCATTTTACCGTACCAGTACTCACATTGTGCTCCTTGCAGCCCGCCTGGGCCAGAATCAACAGTATCTCTCGTGTAAGTGCTGCGGCAGATGCCTCCGAGAGACGGTGAGACAAAGCCACAAGTAAGAAATATACTGGACTTCCTGTGCAACGCCAAAAAAAAGTTGAGAAAAATTCAAGTTTTCGCCCTCTCCAGATCGCCCTGCACTCCACTTGAAAGACAGCCTTGGCTCAGTATAATCCCGGCATGGCAGGCATGGGCGGAATGATCGTGCAGCAGACAGCCTCATGGCTCTGGCGGGGGGTGAACCAGCTTCTGTGGCCCGCTGTCTGTCTGAACTGCGGGCGGGGGATTGTCGAGGCCGATGGGCATCTGTGCCGGCTCTGTTGGGACGATCTGCTCTCGCGGGCCGCCGGAAGCCCCTGCCCCCGGTGCGGGCGCGACACCAGCCGCTATGGTATGCTCCAGGGGGCCTGCGGCGCGTGCCGGGGCGAGCCGTTGCAGTTCGATGGGATCGCCAGGGCGGGCGTATACGGCGGGGTGATGCAGGAGTTGATCCTGAGATTCAAGAACGGCTGCACCGATCTGGATAGTGTCATGGCCACTCTCATCGCGGCAACGTTCGACGGCAGCGGGTGGGGCAGCGGTGTTGATATGGTCGTTCCGGTGCCGCTGCACTGGCGGCGAAGACTGGCCCGCGGCTATAACCAGTCGGCGATTCTGGCGAAATCCCTGCGGGCGGGGGGGCTGAGCCTGTCGGCGGACCTCGTGCGGATTCGCCACACGAAGCAACAACCGGCGATGGTCAGCGCGGCCAGTCGCCGCAGGAACGTCGCCGGGGCCTTTGTGGTCCGCCGGGGCCACCGGTTCGCTGGGCGACGGATTTGCCTTGTGGACGACGTCAAGACCACGGGCGCGACGCTCAACGAATGCGCCCGCGTGCTGAAGGAGGCCGGGGCTGCTCGGGTTTACGGGGCGGTGCTGGCTGTGGCCGGACAGGGTAATTGACCTGAAATCCCATAGGAAAGGTGTGACGATGCGAAGTGCGTTCAGCGCGTCTATTGTGCTTCTGGGATGTTATGGATTGCCGGTCGGCCGGGCTTTGCCGGGTCCAGACTGGCTGGTGGAGGACGTCAAGACGCCGGTGCGGATAGAGGCCAGTCCCGACAGCAGGGAACTGGTCATGGACAACGGGCTGATTCGCCGGGTCTTTCGCCTTCGCCCGAATGCGGCCACTGTTGCCTTTGACAACCTGATGGCGGGCCAATCCATGCTGCGGGCGGTCAAGCCGGAGGCCAGCGTCGAGATTAACGGCATGACGTTCGCCGTCGGCGGGCTCAAAGGCCAGCCGAACCTCGCGTATCTGCTGGATGAATGGGTCGATGCTATGCAGGCCGACCCGCGGGCATTTTGCCTGGTCGACTACGAGGTCGGCCCGACGCAGCCACGCTTGGCATGGAAGCGGGTTCGCTACAGTGCCGATCTGCCCTGGCCGCCGCCCGGCAAACGGCTGACGATGCGATACAGACTGCTGGAGACAGCTATTGAGTCGATTGGCGCCCAGCGGCTTGCGGTGCAGGACGAGGACCGCATTGCGCTGTTAGCCGACGATATGCAGCAGGCGAGCGAACCCTGGAGCCTGCATACGACACAGCGGCCGTCGTCGTCCTTTAGCAACGAAGGCAAGTTTGGGGAAATCCACGCCCCCGCCAACACGTGTGTCTATGCCGAGCGGCTGTTGCCCGATGGGGCGCAGGTCGTGCAGTGCAGGGTCGATCCCGGCACGGACGCCAGTGCAAGCTGGGGGCCGGGTATCACGCTGGTCTGGCCGCGGCGGACGGTCAAGTTCTACATGCGGCCGGGCGAGGGGCGCTTTGGGCTGTTTGACGGGCAGGGCGAGCGCCTTTTGGGGCATTCAGAGCCGGGCCAGGCATGGTGGCTGCGGATTGAGATCATCGGCGGCGCGCTGTTCTGCGATATTTCGTCTGACGGGGTCAAGTGGTCGCAGCTTGCCCAGGTGGACTGGGATGGGATGGAGAGCACGCCTGAGAGGGTTCGTGTCGGCAAGACCAGTCGAACGGGCGGCTCCGACGACTTTGGCGGCGCGGCCGCAGATTTCGGACGCTGCCGTGTGTCGGACTTTCGCGTTTACGGGGGTCTAAGTGAGGCCGCGAGGGCCAGGCGGAAAGAGGCGTTTGGCCGGTTGGGCGAGTTGACCGTTCGCGTACACTACGAGATGTACGAGGGCGTGCCGGTTCTGTGTAAGTGGCTGACGATCCATAACGGCTCACAGCGCCCGGTTCGACTGAACTCATTCACCAGTGAGATGCTGGCGATGGTGGAGTTCGAATCGCATCCAGAGGCCCACGGCCGTTGGAACCTGCCCAACATCCACGTTGAGAGCGACTACAGTTTCGCCGGTATGAACGCCCACGTCGCCAACCAGACGACGCACTGGCAGGCTGACCCCGAGTATCTGACTCAGGTCGATTACCTGCGTGAGAACCCGTGCCTGCTCGTGTCGCGTCCGCCGGTCGGCCCGGGCGTGGATATCGAGCCCGGCGGCACATTCGAGAGCTTCCGCACGTTCGAGATGCCGTTCGACAGCACCGACCGCGAACGAAAGGGCCTGGCCGTGCGGCGGATGTACCGGACCATCGCCCCGTGGGTAACGGAGAACCCCATCATGATGCACGTCCGCCAGGCGGACCCGGCGTCGGTGAAGCTCGCCATCGACCAGTGCGCCGAGGTGGGCTTCGAGATGGTGATTATGACATTTGGCAGCGGCTTCAACATCGAGAACGAGGACCCGGCGTATCTGACGCGGATCCGCGAACTGGTGGAATACGCCCACGGCAAGGGAATCGAGCTGGGGGGCTACTCGTTGCTGTCGAGCCGGCGGATCAGCGACGAACATGATGTCATTGATATCAAGACCGGCCGGCCCGGCGGAGCGGTGTTCGGCACGGCCCCGTGTATCGCCAGCCAGTGGGGCATCGACTACTTTCGCAAGCTCTACGCCTTCTTTGAGAAGACCGGATTCGACCTGCTCGAACACGATGGCTCATATCCTGGTGATACCTGCGCCTCGACAAGCCATCCGGGCCACCGCGGCCACGCCGATTCGCAGTACGCCCAGTGGAAGGTTATCAGCGATTTCTACAAATGGTGCCGCGGCAGGGGGGTCTACCTGAACGTACCGGATTTCTACTATCTGACCGGCTCGACGAAATGTGCGATGGGCTACCGCGAGACGAACTGGTCGCTGCCGCGGGCCCAGCAGATCATCCACGGGCGGCAGAATATCTACAACGGCACATGGACCAAGACGCCGAGCATGGGCTGGATGTTCGTGCCGCTGGTGGAGTATCACGGGGGCGGCCCGGCCGCGACGCTCGAACCGCTTTGCGAGCACCTCGACGCTTATGAGGCCCACTTGGCGCAGAACTTTGGCTGCGGGGTCCAGGCGTGCTATCGCGGCCCCAGGCTCTATGACACGCAGGAGACGAAGACGGTCGTCAAGAAATGGGTGGACTTCTACAAGCAGCACCGCGCCATCCTGGACTCCGACATCATCCACGTCCGCCGCGCCGACGGCCGCGACATTGACTGCATGATGCACGTCAACCCG
>DDXG01000051.1:447-15119 GCA_002347125.1 Phycisphaerales bacterium UBA2266 | reverse complement strand
GCGGGGGGGCTGGCCCGCCAGTCGCACGCCGCGCGTGGCGAAGCACGGCTCCGGGTTGCCCTGGCCGAACGGCCCGAGCATCTGGAGTTCCTTGACCACATCGTGGCGGAACTCGCTCAGCGGCAGGGCCGCGTCGATATGCAGCTTGGAGACGGTATCCTCGGCGGCCAGGTGGTCGCGGGCCCAGGCGTCGAAGGCGCCCGCGAAGGCCTCGATATCGGCCGGGCGGATCGTAACGCCCGCGGCCATCTCGTGCCCGCCAAAGCGGACCAGATGGGCCGAGCACGCCTTGACGGCCTCGTAAAGGTTAAAGCCGGGGATCGACCGGGCCGAGCCCGCGGCCGCCGTCGCGGCATCGGTCAGGCAAATCATAACGGTCGGGCGGTAGAACTTCTCGGCGATCCGCCCGGCGACCACGCCAATCACCCCGCTGTGCCAGTTCTCGCCCGCCAGGACGATGCCCTTGTGGTCGGGGTGGTTGAGTCCGCGTTCGACGACCATCTTGGCGGCCTGCTGGAAGATCTTCTTTTCGCACTGCTGGCGGGCGGCGTTCTGCTCCTTGAGGTAATCGGCGATGCGGCGGCAGTGCACGGGGCTGTCGGAGGTCAGCAGATCGACGGCCAGGCGGGCGTGGCCCATGCGCCCGGCCGCGTTGAGCATCGGGGCCAGACGAAAACCGATATCGAAGCTGTCCAGGCCCTTGCCCGTCAGGCCCGCCGATTCGATCAGGGCGGCGATGCCCGGCAAGCTGCATTGCGGCAGGGATTTGAGCCCATAGCTGGTGAGGACGCGGTTCTCGCCGCGCAGGTCCACCACATCGGCGACGGTGCCCATCGCCGCCAGGCTCGTGGCGTTGAGCATGAACTGCCGCAGGTCCGGGTCAAGCCGCGGCCCGGCCGCGAACTCGTTGGCCAGGGCCCAGGCCAGCTTGAACGCCACGACGGCCCCGGCGGCGTCCGGGTTGGGATAGCCCGCCTCCAGGGCCGGATGTACGATGGCGTTGGCCTGCGGCAGGGCCTCGCCGAGGCTATGGTGGTCCGTGATAACAAGGTCCATGCCCAGGTGGCGGGCCAGGGCGGCCGACTCCAGGGCCGTTACGCCGCAATCGACGGTCAGAATCAGCCGGGCCCCGGACTCGGCAATCAACCGCACCGCCTCGTCGTTAAGCCCGTAGCCCTCATCGACGCGGTGCGGGATGTAGTAATCGACCTCGGCCCCGAGCAGCCGCAGCAACCGCCAGAGGATGGCCACCCCCGTGATGCCGTCCACGTCGTAGTCGCCGTAGATGGTGATCTTCTCACGCTGCATGACGGCGTCCTTGAGGCGCCGGACGGCGTCGCCGACGCCGGGCATGCGGTCGGGCGCAATCAAATCGGTGAGTTTTGGACGCAGGAAGGACGAGGCCGCCTGGGGATCGGCGACGCTGCGGTTGATGAGCACCTGGGCGACCAGCGGACAGACGCGAAGTGCCCTCGCCAGCTCCGCGCAGCGGTTATCGAAGGGGCTGATCACCCATTGCCTTGCCTGGCTCGGCGTTCGCATGCGACTGTGCCTGACGCCGGTTTGCATCCGTGCAATCCTCCTTCACCTTCACCGCGGAGCACGCAAAGACCGCGGAGAGACTATTCATCAGCATAACCCTATGAGTCATTCTCTGCGTGCTCGACGGGCTCGGCGGTGAATATCACAGCAGTTCGTCGATGGCGGCGGCGATGTCCTTCTTGCTGGTCATGCCGACCCATTTCTTTTCGATCTGGCCGTTCTTGAAGAGGATCAGCGTGGGGATGGCGGTGATGCCCATGCTCATGCCGGCGTCGCGGGCGTCGTCGGTATTGACCTTGCAGATGAGCGCCCGGCCGCTGTAGTCGGCCGCCACCTGGTCTATCACCGGGGCCATCATCTTGCACGGGCCGCACCACGGGGCCCAAAAATCCACCAAAACGGGCATATCCGAGCCCTGAACGGTCTCGTTGAAGGTTGCATCCGTAAGTTCCGTCACATTTCCTGCCATCCGATGGTCCTTTCGTGTGAGAGTTATCCCCTTGCGGGGGCTGCCATTGTCTCAGTGGGCATGTTAGTCGAATACACCGGCCGATTCAAGCCCCTTATCCGGGGGCCGAAGGCCGGGTGATTCCGGCGCAATTGCCATGCACCCGTCCTGACCGCGCCGAAAAAACGCAGAGATTCTCCTGTGGCAAGCGTTTTTTCTCGCAAGGGAGCTCATACCCGGCCGGTGTATAACCCAAAGCGGACCTTGACGCGCGCAAAGCCGTCTTTGACAAGCACTTATGAGAGTCAAACGCAAACACAACCCATCACTTCCACGTCCGAGAACCCGGCGAATAGGAGTGCTTGATTGTCTTGAATGTTAAAATGGGCAGAATAGACTTGACTTGGAATGTCAATTCAGGTAAACTGATGCTCAATGGGGGTGAACAGGACGCACCTAGAGTTGAACCGGTTCAAGAAAGTATCAGTCAGATTGGTCCAGGTTAGAAGTCAGTTACACGCTACCGGGGGGTAGACACATGGTGGGGACTAAGACAAACATCACTGGGGGTTTCGCAAGCCTGTTGCTGCTTCACATTTGTTGCGGTCGCTGATTCTCCAGGGCCAACCGGGGGTTTTTTCACACGCCAGGGGCGGTCGAGCGTACGACCGATGCCCAAGGTACATTCAGACAGAACACGGGCGGACCGCACGGTCCGATCCAAGAAGAGAGAAAGAAGAGGACAATTATGTTGAACAAGCACTTCACACACATCATCATTGCCGCCGCCGTCTTGAGTCTCGCCCAAATCGCGGGCGCCACGCTCGGAACCATCAACATCGAACATGACGGCTACGGGGCCGTCGGGACAGCCCAGGTCTGGGGCGGGGGCCTCAGCGGCAGCAGCGTCAAGGCCGGCGTCTACATGCTCGACAAGAGCGCCGGCACCGGCGACGGGAACCTGTGGGACAACGGTCTGATCGGCGCCTTCTGCATCGATCTGAGCCAGAACGCCCCCGGTTACGACACAACCTACCAGGTAGTCATGCCGCAGGACGCCCCGACGCCGACGACATTCCTCGGCGAGACCATGGGCGCGGCCAAGGCGGCGTACCTGAGCGAGTTGTTCGGGCGGCACTATGATCCGGCATGGGTCGAGGGCGGAAGCTGGACCAGCGCTCAGAACGCGGCCGCCGAGGCCTTCGCCGCCGCCGTCTGGGAAATCATCTACGAGGATCTCCCCGCTTCGCCGGCGCTGTGGAATGTGACCGCCGACGGCACGAGCGGCAGCCTGGGCTTCAAGGCCACGGGACTCGATACCACCCTGGCCAACAGCTTCCTGCACTCGCTCGACGGAACCGGCCCGATGGCCGAACTGCGGGCCTTCCGCAACAGTTGCAAGCAGGACTTCATCGCCGTCGTGCCCGAGCCGGCCACGATACTGATGCTGGGTCTCGGATCACTGAGTCTGCTCCGACGCCGCACGGCCTAAGCAAGAAACCCGTGTCCTCCTTCATCCCGGCGGTTCGCCGTCGGGATGAGGGGACCCGGATAACGGCGGGAGCACGCATCGCCGGAGGGCAGCGAGGGGTTCGGACAGCCTGGAATCATACAAAGTACAAGAACAGACACACCAACAACTCAAGACTGAATGGGGGTGTTCAGATGAGTCACACACTGAAGATACGACGTATCGACACACTGATTATTGCAGCGGCCCTGATACTCGCGGCGGCTCTGATGGCCACGGCCGGCGCGGCACCGGTGGTGGACGGGCGGTTTGACCCGGCCGAAGGGTACACCAGCGGACACTGGGTGCTGCTGAATGTCGAGGGTGGCAAGAACCAACCGCTCATTCCGGCGGACAACGGCCAGATATGGCTCTTCGAGGATTCCGACGGTGACATATACGGGAACTTCATCCTGCCGTTGACACTGGTTGACAATACCTACGGCAGTACGGCCATTGGCTGGGGAGCGGCGGCTCCCAGCGGCAAGAACCACAAGTTCGACGACCTCAAGGGCTCCGACAGCGCCGAGTTTCGCTTCCGCAACGGCGACGGCGACGTGGTCCTGGATTTTCAACTGGACTACATCAGCAGCAGTTCATCGGCTCCCGGCGGTTACATCAGCCTGGGGGCAACGGGAGGCGACGGCAAGGTGCTAGTGGGTTCGGCCGCAGATATCCTCGCATGGGCCACCAGCCTGGCGTACAACTTCAACGATCTTGGTCACGTCCTGACGCAGAACTCACCGGCGACTGACCAGGACTACACGGAAAACCCGCTCTATCCGGGCTGGGTCTTCGAGGTGTCATACGAATTCAAGATCAGCGGCGACGTGTTCGGCCCATCCGGCTTTGGCAGCATTCAGATGCCTCTGATGCATGTGTCTCCGAACAAGATCGGCGGCAACAAAGTGTTCGACGAGGTCGATGGCGAAGTGCCGGAACCGGCGACGNNCGGAAGACGGGGCGTCATCTTTGCGCGCCGACCTCAATCCGTGTGTGGTTCACCGTTTTGCGTTTTGGGTTTGCAGCACAGCCGGCGAATCCTGCCGTGCGGCCGCCATCGTGCGCACGGATAGATGGTTGCTCTTCGGGGCCGGTTGTGGGATAGTGGGGTCATGCAGAATGGTGCGTTGAGTGAGTTGTTCGGCCGGATGGCCGACGTGATGGAGATTCTGGGGGAGGACCATTTCCGGATTACCACCTATCGCAAGGTCGCGCGGATCATCGCCGATACCCCGGTGGACATCGGGGAATTGCTGGAATCCGGCCGCCTGGAGGAGGTTCCCGGCATTGGCAAGTCGTCCCTGGCCAAGATCGAGCAATTCGTACACACCGGGCGGATCGACGCGCACGAAGCGCTGCTGCGGAAGGTCCCGGCCGGCCTGCTGGAGCTGCTCAAGATTCCTTCAATGGGTCCGAAGTCGGTCAAGGCGGTCTACGAGGCCCTGGGCGTTACGGGGATGGCGGACCTGAAAGCGGCCCTGGAATCGGGGGCCGTGGCCGAGCTGCCCGGCTTCGGACGCAAGAAGACCGACCAGTTGCTCAAAGGCATCGCGTTCCTGGAGAAGGCGACCGGGCGGATACGCCTGGACCAGGCGGCCGAGGCCGCGCAGATCGTCGGCGGGTTCCTGGCGGGGATCGGGCGGGTCAAGGCGATTGTGCCGGCCGGGTCGCTCCGGCGGCGATGCGAGACCATCGGGGATGTGGATATTCTGGTGACCGTGGATGAGGCGGATGTGCCGAGGGACGAGCGACGAAGGACGAAGGACGAGAGAAGAGGCGCGGCTGGGAAGGGCACGGGCAGGATGCCCGTACCACGCGCGGGCCGGACGCCTGCGGCACAGGAGGCGATTATTGAGGCGTTTACGGCTGCGCCGTTTGTCGATGAGGTCCTGGCGTCGGGCCCGACGAAGGGGTCGGCCCGGATTCGGACGGTGGAGGCGCTGGTGCAGGTGGACGTGCGGGTGGTGGCGGCCGGGTCGTTCGGAGCGGCCTGCCAGTATTTCACCGGCTCGAAGGCGCACAACGTGGCCCTGCGGGAACTGGCCGTCAAGGCGGGCCTCAAGCTCAACGAGTACGGGCTGTTCGACGGCGAGAAGATGGTGGCCGCGGCCGAGGAGGCGGACATCTACAAAGCCCTGGGGCTGGACTACATCGACCCTCGGCTCCGGGAGGACCGCGGCGAGATCGAGGCGGCCCGCAACCACACGCTGCCGGCGCCGGTGTCGCTCAAGGACATCCGCGGCGACCTGCACATGCACACGACGGCCTCCGACGGCGAGGATGAGATCGAGGAGATGGCGGAGGCGGCGCGCCACCTCGGCTATCGGTTCATCTGCATCACGGACCACTCGCAGTCGTCGGCGATTGCCAACGGTCTGTCGGCCAGGCGTCTGGCCCGGCAGGTCAAGGCGATCCGCACGCTCAATGAGAAATCGCGGGACCTGACGATCCTCGCGGGCGTGGAGCTGGACATCCTGGCCGATGGGAGGCTTGATTTCGACGACGCCGTCCTGGCGGACCTGGACTACGTGACGGCGTCCATCCATTCGGGGATGGCGGGCGACCGCGAGAAGCTGACGACGCGGACGCTCAAGGCGATGGACAGCCGGTATGTCAACTGTATCTCGCACCCGACCGGCCGGCTCATCAACGAGCGCGAGGCGATGGACCCGGATATGGAACAGATCGTCCGACATGCGGCCCAGACCCATACGGCGATGGAGGTCAACGCCAATCCGTGGCGTCTGGACCTCAAGGATACGCACTGCCGCATGGCCGTCGAGGCCGGGGCGATGCTGGCCATCGGCACCGATGCGCACAGCGCCGCCGGATTGACGCTCATGCCTTACGGCGTCGACACGGCCGCACGCGGCTGGGCCACGAAGAAGGACCTGCTCAACTGCATGACGGTGCGGCAGTTGCGGGCTCTTGTGAAGAAGAAGCGATGATTCATTCGACGCCGCCAAAGGGCGGATGGAGGGCTATGGATGGTCAGTGTTAAGGTGGACAAGTTGAAGTCGCTGGCCAGGCAGGCGGAGGCCGGGAATCGGGAGTTTCGCGCCTTCATCAAAGGGCGCTGCACGATGCCGGACGAGGAACTGGACAGGCTCGTGGCTCGGATGACGGACGAGGTGCGGGCGGGCGTTGACTGTGCGGCCTGCGCACGGTGCTGCCGGGAGTTGGCGCCCATGTTTGGCGACGGCGATCGGCAGCGGCTGGCGCGGCGGCTGAAGATGACCGTCGAGCAGTTCAAGGGCCGTTGTCTGGTGTATGAGGAGGACGCGGACGGACGAGGCTGGAGGATGAAGGCGATGCCGTGTCTGTTCCTGGAGGGCGGGCGGTGCTCGGTGTATGAGGATCGGCCGGTGGAGTGCCGGGAGTATCCGTATCTGGACAAAGGTAATTTCTCGTGCCGGATGCTGACGATACTGGAGCGCACCTTCACGTGCCCGATTGTTTACGAGGTGCTTGAGCGGCTGAAGGAGCATTTCGGGTTTGCACGGATCGACCCGTACTGTGGATGAAGGACGGTACTATGGCGGATATGCCACGGATAAAGCGGCTACAGGAGGTCGTGCGGCTGTTCCTGCGGCTGGGGATTACGGCTTTCGGAGGCCCCGCGGCGCATATCGGCATGATGCACGACGAGGTCGTGCGGCGGCGCAAGTGGGTGGGTGAGCAGGAGTTTCTGGACCTGATCGGGGCAACGAACCTGATTCCGGGCCCGAACTCGACGGAGATGGCGATTCACCTGGGGTACCTGCGGGCCGGCTGGCCGGGGCTGATCGCGGCCGGGGCGTGTTTTATCTGTCCGGCCATGGCGATCGTGATGGCTCTGGCGTGGGTGTACGTGCGGTACGGGTCCAGTCCGCAGGCCGAGTGGCTGTTGTACGCGGTCAAGCCCGTGGTGATTGCGGTGATCGTCCAGGCGATCTTGAGCCTGGGACGCAAGGCGGTCAAGGGGTCCCTGACGGGAGCCGTGGGGGTCGCGGTGCTGGTGATGTTCTTTCTGGGGGTCAACGAGATTGCCCTGCTATTCGCGGGTGGGCTGTTCGTGATGCTGTGCATGAACCTGCGGCGGCTCAAGGGCGGGGCCATGAGCCTGTTACTCATGCCGCCGCTGGGGCCGCTGGGGTTGCCGGCGTGGTCGATGGCGGCCGCGGCGGGGGCAGCGGGGGTGGCCTTCGGGTATCTGAGGCTGTTTCTGACGTTCTTGAAAATCGGGGCGGTACTCTACGGCAGCGGGTACGTACTGTTGGCGTTTCTGCACGCCGACTTCGTGGTGCGGCTGGGATGGCTGACGGATCGGCAGTTGGTCGATGCGGTGGCCATCGGGCAAGTGACGCCGGGGCCGGTGTTTACGACGGCCACGTTCATCGGGTACGTGCTGGGCGGCCCGGCGGGGGCGGTCGTGGCGACGGTGGGCATCTTCCTGCCGTCGTTTGTGTTCGTGGTGGTCTCGAATCCGCTGATTCCCCGGGTCCGGCGCTCGGCCTGGGCGGGCAGCCTGCTGGACGGCGTGAACGTGGCGTCGCTGGGGCTGATGGCGGCCGTGACCTGGCAACTGGGGCGGGCGTCGCTGGTCGATCCGCTGACGGTCGTGATGGCGGCCGCGGCGTTCGTGCTGCTGTTTCGCTATAAGGTCAATTCCACCTGGCTGATTCTGGGGGCGGCGGCGATTGGCCTGGTCAGTGCGACGGTAAGGTGAATCCCCGTCTTCGCAGCAGGACCAGGGACCCCAGGCCGAGCAGCAGGCACGTGGCCGGCTCGGGGACGATGGTGAGGATCCCCCATACAGTGGTCGTGGACTGACCATCTTCCGGCGTTCGAATGGCATCGGTGATGTTGCCTGGACGTGTTCCGAAACCTGCCACTTCGAATGCGTACTGCGTTCCCGCGATCCAGATCAACGCCGGCCCCTGCGTGCCGTCGAGGGTAATGAAATCGTCGGTCTTGGGGCGAGTGCCTCGGCCGATGGTCTCGTTGATCGTCAGTTGCAGAATCAGTGCGGCCGTGGGCCCATCGACAAAGGCCACATCCAGAGCCAACTCAACGGCCTGGCAGGCGCTGGGGACGACCAGGGGCCTGTTGACATGGACAAGCTGGCCGATGGGGAAGGGGGTGTCGGCGCCGACCGCCAACGACGGGGCCGCCACGCCGGTGAAACCAAGCCAACTCTTGCCCGCGGCCGTGTAAGGGTCGCCCCAACGGAACTGCCGTTGGGCCTGGTTGCCGTAGGGCGAGGTGGCTGTGGTGAACTCGATGTAGTGTGGAAACCCCCCAGAGGGATGGTCCCACGCAGCGCCGACCGCTTCAATGGTGGCGATAACGCCCGGCGCCGATGAGACCAGGCACATCCAGGTGACCATCGCCCCTATCGCTGCACACTTCTTCATCTTAGACTCCCTTCATAGCTGAGACTGCCATTTCCTCCATGTCGGGTTGACGCTGGGGCAGTCGTTTGTCACAAGGCGGATACGGGCGTGACGCGGTGGAGATCGTGATGGGGCTACGCTTGGCATTCTCGATCCGTTCGAAATTCGCAAGCAGCACTCCTGCACGCTACATCAATGATACTACCACCGCGGGCAGTCGGCCCGCAACGGCTATTTTGACATTTCTTGATGTTTTCCCGGCCGAGATTATCGGAGGTGGTATGATGTGGGGTATGGCAGCCCAGTGCACCACAGGCGATATGGCGTTGTTTGGCGGGATCGACCCGTGTCGGGCGGGGTGGGTGGTTGTTGTGGGTATGGGAGGTTTAGGGGGGATGGGGGATTGCCGGCTGAGCACGGGTGTCAGCGGCCGCGGACGGCCGGTTGGCGACGGGCGGGCGCCTTCGGCAGAGGCGGCCGGCGTCCGCGGCGGCGCGGGGGCGGTGATGGAGGTCCGCCGGATACTCGTGGCGAAGGATTTCCAGGAGGCCCTAGAGCGGACGGCCGAGTGTCGGCTGGTCTGCGTGCATATCCCGGTAGGGCTTGGCGACGGGCCGGCGCGGGGGTGCGATGTGATGGCGCGGCGGCTGCTGGGTCGGCCGCGGGCGGGCAGCGTGTTCGATCCGCCGATACGCGGCGTGCTGGACGTGGCGGACTACCCGACGGCCACGCGGGAGAACTTCGCCGTGTCGCTGCGGGGGCTGAACATGCAGACGTTTCGCATGATGGACAAGATTCGCCAGGTGGATGCGGTGATGACGGCCGAGTGGCAGGGCCGGCTGCGCGAGGCCCATCCGGAGCTGGCGTTCCATGCGCTCAACGACGGGCGGGCGGTCAATCCCGGCAAGAAGTCGCCGGCCGGTCGGGCGCTTCGGCGGCTGCTGCTGCGGCGGGTGTTCGCGGATTTCAGCGGGCCGATGCCGCGGCTGAGCCTGCGGACCGCCGAGCAGGACGATGTCCATGATGCGATGGCGGTGTGCTGGACGGCCTATCAGTGCCTGGTCGGGCGGTGCTCCGTGATCCCGCCCGAGCCGCAATTGGACGCACGCGGCCTGCGGATGGAGCTGCTGATACCGTCGCTTGACGACGCGGCGGCCGGGCGATAGAATAGGTGCATGGCACAAGGTGCGAACAGGCTTTCGGACGAGTTGGAGACGCGGATCAGAGATGCGCTGGCCCCGCTGCAGCCGGAGAAGGTGATTCTGTTCGGGTCCCGGGCATGGGGCCGGCCCAGCGAGGACAGCGATATCGACCTGTATGTCGTGACGCGGGACGACTTTGTGCCGGCGACGTGGCGGCAGAAGCGCGATATCGTGCGGGCGGTGTCGAATCGCATCCTGGACCTGAGGATGCGGTATTCGATCGACCTGCTCGTGCATACACGGCCGATGCACCGGCAATTCGTTGAGACCGGCAGCAGCTTTGCCCGCCAGATCATGAGTGAAGGGACTCGACTACTATGAAGAAGGCCAGCGGCCAATGGCTGGAATCGGCCCAGATGGACCTGGCCAGTATCGACAGGATTATCGAATGTGAGGAGTTGACGCCGGTTGCCGCCTTCCATGCCCAACAGTGCGTGGAGAAGTGTTTCAAGGCGGTACTGGAGGAGTATTCTACGAAGGTCCCAAGGGAACATTCCACGCTGAAGCTGTACGGGATGGTGCGGGAGTTGGTTCAGATCGAGGTCGATGGGGAGATTCTGACGGACCTGGATGACCTCTACATCGGGGCGCGCTATCCTGGTGAATTGGGGCTTCTTCCATACGGCAAGCCTACGTGTGCGGATGCACGCAGGTTCTATGAATTCGCAAAGGGCGTTCAGGAACAGGTGACACGCGCACTGGCCCGGCGACTGCGTGACGAGGGACGGGGCCTGGAGTGAGTGTCGGCGGCGGGGTGTTTTTAAACCACGGATTCACACGGATTTACACGGAGTGACACTGCCTTTTTAACCACGGATTTACACGGATTTGCACGGATTGTTTTGACTCTTGAGGGAGTAGGGTGTCCCCGGACACGCGCTGCTGGACTCGATGGCGCGGATGCGCGGGCCCATCCCTTCGCTTTGCGAAGGGATGCCACCCAACGGCGGCCACGAGTCCTTCTGGATGCCTGCCTGCGCAGGCATGACGGGGTCGTGGCCGGGGTGTAGGCAGGCATGACGGGCAGGCTGCGTGTGCAACCCCGATGTGCATCGGGGCATACCCTACGCGCTGAAATTGGTGGCTGACCCTCCCCGTTCCTCGGGCTGTCTGATCGGAGGGTGGGAATTCGAATTACCAGTAGCGGTACGGAATCTCCGACGAAGAGACCTGGTCGTTTGAGCAATGGTCGCTCTTGCTTCGGAGCAGTCGCCGCACCGCGGATTCTGCCTGATCCTTGTGTGGGGTCGGACCCACCATGATACGCATGTCTCGCCAAGGGTCTGTGCCGGGCAGTGTCACTGAGACATACGGGACAATGATGTTTCCATCAATACGGAATTCAACACGACCCGACGAATCACGTGGGACACCTGGAGCAGATATCAGTCGCCACTCACTTTCATTCTTGAAGCTCTGGTGCTTAAGGATGGCGCAGAGTTTCGTCACTCGATACAGAAGGTTTTTATAAGCCAAAGATCTCTCAGAGGGGGGCAGCCTTGGATTCGTATCACCCTCAATCGCGGTTCCAGGCGGTGGGGAGAGAATCGCTCCGAGCACGTACCAGTTGACATGTCCCATCTCCTCTTCGATGGCCTGTACCTGTGCGTCCAAGTCGTAGACACACTGGTGCAATGTGTACGTGGTGTTTGGCTCCATGGCCTTGAGTGTGGCATGCGGGAAACCTATGGCATAGCCCCCATTGGGACAATAGGCACGCCATTGCTCGAGACTATCTGATTCTGTCGAGAAGGAAGCAACGAACATGTGCTCCGGGTGGATGGTATGCATGCCCTGCAACCAGTGCACAAGACCCGCATAGGTGAAGTTTCCCAGCGGGTGAGGTGAGTGCAGGGTCTTCAAGTGGTTAACCATTAAATCGCGACCGCCATAGAATTCTTTCGAGTCGTTAAGATAAAAGATGTCAGTGGTCCGTAGAGCACCGCTCCGGACAATCCCCAGCAGTCCCTCAGCGGTGGTATAATGCCACAGGTATTCCGGTGGTTTATCGTTCACCATAGGTACGGGTTCTCCAGGGATGCAGGACCTCGACTCCTGTACAGAAAGAACCGTTGCACAGTGAGAATTCGGAGGGCATTACACTCATAGTCGGCGTTCCTTTGCCCGGCAAGATTCGGGCAGATGCAGACTGTCAGAGTCCATGGGCGGTATCTGCGCCGAGCATCGACAGTCATATGCGATGCGGGCACCAGTTTGACTCGGTAAGTCGGTCTTTTCAACGGTGTTTCCGGCCTCACGCGATAGATCCAATGCATCGAACAGGCTTCACTTCCCAGAGAGCTGGTTCGATCTTACCAGAGCGTGCCTTGGGTGTCAAGTTGCCTATCTTTCCTAAGTTGCCCAGGTTTGGGTTTGTTTTTCGGGGAGCATGGGGCAGGGCATATGGGGCCACATGGCGCGGATGCGTGGACCCATCCCTTCGCTTTGCGAAGGGATGCCACCCAAGGCACAGTGATGCCACCCAACGGTGATGTGGGGTTGCCTATTTTGCCTGGATTGCGCAGGTTTGGGTTTGTTTTTCATTTTGGCTCGTTACGAGAGTCTGTGTGTCGGTCCAGGGACGGAGGGTGCGTTTATCGCATTGCGAGCAACTGGGGCCAACGGGCGAATGGGTGTCGAATCCAATGCGGGGGCGAGATGCTTTCCCGGCGCGCCGGGACTCAGCATGACAAGCGGCGGTGGGGTCGTGTGTATGCGGGTTCATCAGGCATTCTCCCAGTGTTCGTGGGGATTATACACGATTTGGGCGTGGTTTTCAAGGGAATTCTTGATGGGGTGTTTGGCGTTTTTGAGGGAATTGAAGGGGTACGGTGCGTTTTTCTTGTCGTCGGCGGCGTATTCTCTAACCACGGATTCACACGGATTTGCACGGATTAGATGCAGGGTGGGGCGAACGCGGTTCTTGCCTACGCGGCGGGCCCGGACACGCGCTGCTGGACTTGATGGCGCGGATGGGTGGGCCCATCCCTTCGTGTTGCGAAGGGATGCCACCCGGCACACAGGGACGCCACCCAGCGTGCTGTTTTTTTTTGTTGACTATCGGGGGCGGATCGCATATAATATGCGGGCCCCTGGAGAGAACAGAATATTCACAACATCAAGAGGAAGGAGTCATTATGGCAGCAGAGGCAAGAATCCGCGCCAACCGTCTGAACGCGCAGCATTCGACCGGGCCCCGCACGCCGACGGGCAAGGCGGTCGTCGCCGGCAACGCGGTCAAGCACGGGCTGACGGGCAAGCGAATCGGCCTGATCGCCGGCGAATCGGAGGCGGACTACAAACGGCTACGTGCGGAGTTCTACAACGAATTCTCGCCCTATGCCGCGGTTGACACCATGCTCATGGATCGGGCGGTGGGTCTTGCGTGGCGGTTGCAGCGTGCGGCGCGGATGCACAGCCAGGCGTTCGACACGCTGCTGTGGGACGCGGATTGCGTCGAGGGCGTCGGGCCGGAGGTGGAGGACCGGTCGCCGGAGGGGATTGGCGGGCGGCCGTGCGAAACGCAAGCGTCCGTCCCGAACGCAGCGGAAGGGACGCGTAACGCACCCGTCGACTGTCCGGGCGTCGTAGCGTGTATGCGCGAGGCCGAAGAACATGTGAATAACGTCCATCTCGGCCGGATGGCGATGGTGGACTTCGGGGGGCCGTGCACGCTTGAGCGGATTCTCGACTACGAACTGCGGATCGAGCGAAGCCTGTACAAGACGCTGACCGAGCTGTATCGCGTGCAGCACAATCCGCTGCCATCGGGCGAATACGGCCGTCGTCCCTACGGGGAAGGCAGGAGGCGGTGGCGGGCGCCCGACGGTTGCCGACCACCGGCTTTCGGCATGCCGCGCAGCGGCGGCGACCCAGCAGCAGCCACCGACTTTCCGCACACCGCCGGCGGCCACGCAGCGGCTATCGACTTTCCGCGCACGCCGGGCGGGCGATCAGCGGCTATCGACTTGGGATGCACCGGCGGCGGTGGTTCGGCGTCCGTCGAGCCGACGCAGACGGGTATTGACAATCCTCTATACGGGGCGGGCGGGGTGTCCGGCGGCGTACATGCGGGCGATGAGTTTGTAGTAAAGGTGGGCCAGGAACGTGGCGACCAGGAGTGCGGCGCTGGTGATCATGGCGGTGTGCAGGCCGGAGACGTCCATCTGTTTCATGCGGATCTGGGAGACGGCCAGGACCAGGGCGCCGACGACCATGCCGGTGACGTTGCCGAAGCCGCCGGCGACGCAGGTGCCTCCGAGGACGACGGCCAGAATGACCTTGAGCTCCAGGTTCATGCCGATAGATGGGATGCCCGCGCGGCGGGCCGAGAGCATGAGGATGCCGACGACGCCGGCGGTGACGCTGGAGAGCACGTAGGGCAGGCCGCGGAAGAAGGCGTTCTGCGTGGAGGACTGGTAGGGCTCCTCGCTGGGGAATCGCCGGCCGAAGCGGGTACACTGCACGAAGACCATGCACAGCAGCAGGAAGGCGATGGTCCCATAGAGCAGGTAGGGGGTGGATGAGAGGTCCTTGAGGACGTTGTCGGCGATGGGGACGGCGCCGGCCTGGCCGGTGTAGAAGAAGGCGAA
>DDXG01000051.1:0-424 GCA_002347125.1 Phycisphaerales bacterium UBA2266 | reverse complement strand
GAGCCGACGCTGAGGTCCAGCCCCCCGGTCGCGACAATCATGATCATCGGAGCGCCGATGAGGGCGATGGGCAGGGCGACGGCGACGGCGGGCTTGATCAGGCCCTGTAACTCGCCGGTGACGAACCCGTACTGGATGGTCGGGTAGGCCACGACGCCGGCCCAGACGGCCAGCATGAGGAGGATCCAGAAGAATCCGGAGAGCAGTCGCCAGCGGGTGTTTTCGTGAAAAGCGCGGAGGGGCTCGGCTGGGGTATCCAGCAGGGTCGTCCGCCCAGGTAACGGGTCATCGTCGAAATTGATCACGGTTGGGTATCCTTACGCAAAAAAGCCGTCCATGTCTGTAGACTCTCGGTGCATCCGAAGCCGACAGGCGCTATCATAAGGCAGGACAGCGGCGGATTCAACGTATTTCCGTGCAGAGC
>DDXG01000052.1:18953-34672 GCA_002347125.1 Phycisphaerales bacterium UBA2266 | reverse complement strand
GGCGCGGTTCTTCCGGAATCAGGAATCCCTCAAGGACATCCGCGTGCAGCACGACCTCTCGGCCGCTCTCAAGGGGGCCGACGCCCTGATTCTGGCCGTCCCGCACGAGCCGTACCTGGACCTGGACCCGGACGCGATCGTCAACGACGCTGGCGGGCCGCTGGCGGTGATCGACTGCTTCGGGATTCTCAGCGACGATAAGATCCNNGGGGTGGAGGCCGTCATCTTCGCCGTGCCGCACGAGCCGTACCTGAACCTGGATCCGGCACAGATCGTCGCCTGGGTCGGGAACCCGGTGGCGATCGTCGACTGTTTCGGAATCCTCTCCGACGACATGATTCGCCAGTACTTCGAGCTGGGCTGCGAGGTCAAGGCCCTCGGCCGCGGCCACATCCAGAGAATCAAAGAAAGCGTCCGGAAAAAACGCCCCTGACGGCGGAGCGGCCGGAATCGGTCAATCGTCCTGAAGGTCCTCGAACCGTTGCTCACCAGGCTTGCGGACCACGGGGGGCCTGCGCATTTGAACGGGGACTTCCGGCAGTGCGTCGGCTCGCAGACATTCGCCGGCCATAACCTCTTCGAGCAGTCGGGCCTGGGCGGGATACCCTTTCACGGTGGACTCCAGGACCCAGAGCAGTTCGAGCAGCTCCGTGGTGAATTGGCCCATCCAGTGGTCCGGGCGGATGTCGTCAAGGGGCGAGGACTTCTTACCGCCGCCGCGTTTCATCCGGTATTTGAGCCAGGACTGGACGACCTTGAGGCCCGAAACCTCGAAGTCGAAGACCTCGCGCGCGACGGGTGCGAACTCGCCGTCGCCAACGCGCAGGGTGCGGGTCTGATCGTTGTAGTCGAAGTCTTCCGGGTAGGCGTCACGACGGCCAGTAACGGCCTTGACACATCTGGCGCTGCCTCGCGGGATATGGCCGCGGCGTTTGCCTCTGGGGATGAATCGCTCGCCATAGGTATGCAGCCAGAGCAACCGTGCGCCGACGGCGCGGACTCTGTCGAAAAGTCTGGCGTTCTTCGTGATGGGGACGCGCAGCTCGCGCGTTTCCAATTCCCTATGGAATCGCGCCGTGAAGGCAGGCTGCGCCAGGATACCATAGATATAGGCCAGCAAGTCCTCAGGTGTCGTCTTTCTTCTCTTGTACGTCACACCGAGCAGATCGAGGAGGCCGGGCAGGATGTTTGGCTGTGACGCATCGGCGCTTCGGTAAAGTGGAAATGCCTCCTTTGCGCCGTATGAACCCCGAAAGTGGTGGAGGTCTGGAATAACCGCGCTGGCCGTCGCCGCCGGGCCGTCGCCGATCGGGTGATTCAACAGGCTCGTCAGGTACACCTGTCGTTGGCCGTGGGCGCGCCAGAGGGCAGGTCCCGGTCTGTCGAGTAGCCGCGCGTCCGCAAGGATGAACTGACGGTCAAACGAGCGGTAGGCGTAGCACGCCATTGGTGGGACAGGCGCGCCTCTGGGCAACCCGGACAGGGCCCTAAGGGGGGCGCCCGACGGAGGCAGTTGCGTTGCGGGTTCATGCACCTTACGCCCGGTTGGGGAGTCCTTGAATGGCCCCCGTCGTTCGTCGCCTTCGACACTGAGCAAGGCCCGCCAGCACTTCTTCAGGGTCTCTTGCTCCGGCGAGATGACCCAAGTGCGCCCGGCCTTTATGCCGGATTGTTGCCATGGCATCAGGTCCGTCAACAGAGGCCAGGCGAAGTAATCGCCCTTGCCGGCCGGGCGGAAAGGGGCTTGCCAGTCGACAGGGCAATCCTGCCACTTGACGTCCGAGAAGTCCTCGATCTCATCGAGGCAGGCAAGCTTGGTGGCGCGCGTTCCATCAATACGTGCGTAGTGGATTCGGGCGGGCTTGTCCTTTTTTGCCTTCTTGGAACGCACGGCGACGGCGATGGCGACAGGGGTCTGAATGGCGAAGACGTTGTCGCTCTTGCGCGTGCCGCGTCCCTCGCCTCCCAGGTCGAGAATCCAGATTTCATCGCATTGGCGGCGCATGTGCTGACGCATCCCCCGGAAGGCATCGCCGTCGAGATAGCTCGATGCGCTGATGAAGCTAACAACACCCTGGCCGTCGGCGGTTTGGTGTTCGAAGACCTTCCATAACGCCCAGCGCCAGAAGTAGACATAGAGGTTGTAGAGGTTGTGGACTCGCACCCCGTGGCCGGCGGCGGTTGCCGGGTCGAGGAAGTCGCGGAAAATGGCATCCGCGCCCTTATCGGTATCACCCCAGCGTACCCAGCCGCCCGTGCGGGATTGGTTTCCGCCGTTGGATGCCTCGTGGCGGTCGTAGGGCGGATTACCCAGACAGACAATGACGGGCACGTCGCTCTTGACCTTGAGGGCCCTGGCGTGCTGATCGGCGATGGGCCGCAGGAACAGCGGCAGTTGGGGCGGCCTGGCGTGGGGGCTTTCGAGGGTGTCCGTCAGATAAACGTGCGTGCCGTCGGGCGGTAGCACGGCCCCACGGTCGCGCAGAGTGCGACTGACGCGCAATTCGGTCACGGCGTAGGGGCCGACCATGATCTCGAAACCGTGAAGGTTTTTGGCCAGCTCCGTTGCCTGGCCCGCGACGGAGCCGGGGCCCTGTTCGGCTCCGACACGAGCAAGGGCGTGTTCGATGACGCCGAGCAGATAGGTGCCTGTTCCGGCGGCGGGGTCGAGCGTGACGACACCGGGATCGGCAAAGCCAAGGGGTCTGTGGAGGCGGTTGACAAGCAAGTCGTCGACGAGGCGGACCTGGCAACGGACGACCTCGACGGGGGTGTAGTAGGCGCCGGTGTCCTTGCGCAGTTTGGGGTCGTAGGCGGCGAGGAAATCTTCGTAGAAATAGAGCCACGAGTCCTGGGGCCCGGTAAGCGTGGCGGGCGGCACGGCCGCAATCAGCCGTTCCAGCAGGCCGACCGAAGCGGCCATTTCCGACATGACCTGGTTATCCGTCAGCAGAGCAAGCGTGCGGCTCAGCAAAGAATAATGGCTGTCCAATGCTTGATAGGCGGCGTGAGAAGAAAAGGGATCCGCTGCGCCCTCGGCGCGGCCCAGCAAGAGACCAAACGTGACGGTCTGGGCATAAGCGTCGGCGAACTGCCGATCCGAGGCATCGCCGAACAACGATTGACGCCAGTCCCTGGCCAATTGGATCAAGGGTGAATCCTCCGTCGCCAGGGCGTCGGCCACATCGTCGCGCAGCATCCGCGTCAGCGGCGCCAGCAGAGAAGCGAAGCCCTCAAGGTCGATCTTACCCTTGCGATCCGTGGGGATGATGGGCTCCCAGGAGAGGAAGTCGCGTAACATGCGTTCAAGTGCGTGGGCATCTTCGTCTGAGATGGCTTTCCCGCCCTCAAAGGCCACGTCGCCGGGCAGACGTACGACCCTGTCCACGAGCTTGCCGTCGCGATAGAGGGCCCATTCGTTGCCGTCGGTATAGAGGATGTTGGGGATGGCCGAGAATCGCCTGAACTGGCTGAGGTTGTGGCCCTTGAAACGACCGGCGGTCGCGCCGACACCGGGGGCCTTCAGTTCGACATACCCGGCGAGCAGCTTGTTGAGATGGACGGCGTAATCAGGCCGCCCCAGCCGGCCGGGCAGCGGCGTCTCGCCTGCGCAAACGACGTTCCAGCCAAAACCGGCCGCCACGTTGGCTATAAGGTTCTCAAAGGGACTGCGCAATTGGTCTTCCGGCTCGCCGGCGATAAGCTGCGTCATCTTCGCCGTCACCGCGGCCGCAAAGGTCCGAAGGGCTTCATGGATAGTCGTTGACTGGGTCATTGTATTCGGGGCCGGTCGGCGTCTTTGCTTGGAAGTTGACAGACGCCGGTCTGCACACGGCCGTGCCGGTTCGATCCGTATGACATCGGGCCGGACACCGATTTCTTCGTGCCCAACCCTGTCGGTATTGTACCGGCGCCGCGCGGGCCATGCAACCGGGGTCGGGGCTGCTTTGTGGGTCGCCCAAGCACCTGGAGTCCGGCGACGGTCCTGGGGCGTCGCGGTTGTCCGGCTGGGCCTGCGTCGCCCGTGAAATGACCCCGACGGGCGATTGAATTGCCCATGGACCGCAAAACAGCGGTCTCACCCCAGAGCCAGCGTCATCGTCGGCCGAGTCATCCGTCCGCCGTCCGCCCCTGAGCCGGCCGCACAGCCTCCCGATGATGGGTCGTAAGTCCTTGCCATAGCGTAATTTACGGGAGGTCGCCAGACGGCCGACTATTTTTTTAATTTTTTCCGATCTGCCGGTGTTGACAGGCGTATACATAGAAGTACAATGTATGGCAGTAGTGAAGCGTCTGACGGGCAACTTCATAAGGAGACCGGCGTTTGGACATCAACAAGGACCTGGTGGCGGCTTCGGCGACGGCGTTGATTCTCTCGATCTTGAGCGAGGGGGAGAGCTACGGATATGCGATTATCCATCGGGTGCGCGAGTTGTCCGGCGGGCACTTACAGTGGACCGACGGGATGCTGTATCCGGTCCTGCACCGGCTGCAGAAGCAGGGGCTGATCACATCGACGCAGCGGCTGAGCGAGCAGGGCCGCCGCCGCAAGTATTACCACGTGACGAACCAGGGCGCGAAAGCCCTCAGCGAGCACAAGAGCCAGTGGCTCGCCGTTCATTCCACACTGACCCGGATTTGGGAGCAAGTGCCATGTTTGAGCTTGAGAATGCGGTCGCCGATTGGCGAAACCGGATGACGGCCGCGGGTGTCTGTACGCAGGCCGATGTTGCGGAACTGGAGGACCATCTGCGCGAGCAGGTGCAGCGGCTGGGCGGCGCCGGGCTGACGGCCGAGGAGGCGTTCCTCGTGGCGGCGCGGCGGCTGGGCGATACGGCCTCGCTGACGCAGGAGTTCCGCAAGGTCAACGCGCGTCCGATGTTCATGCGGCTGTTCTGGATGATCGCCGGAATTCTGGTCTACCTGCTGGTGATGTCGGCGTCGGCGGCCGTGGCGCAGGCGTCCGTGACCATCGGCGTCGTGGCGGGGCTTCGGGGTATGGCGCTGGCGCTGGTCAGCATGGCTGTCCAGACGGTCTCGGTGATGGCAGGAGTGCTGGTCCTGTTCTTGCTGTCGCGGGCCGGCGCGGGCGCCGGAAGGAGAGGCTTCTTCTCCTGTGCGGCGGGCAAGGTCGTTCTCGTGGGGGTTGTGACTATTGCATCGGTGGTGTCGGGCGTCTTTGCACGGATCGTTCTGCCGGCGCTGACCGCAAGACTCCTGGGCCCCGAGGGGTACGGGCGGATGGCGGCGAGTCTGGCGTACGCGCGGTTCGCGTGGCCGGTCCTTATACCGATGGTCCTGGCCGTGATCCTCATCGCCCTGCCGCGCCAGACGCAC
This sequence comes from Phycisphaerales bacterium UBA2266, assembly GCA_002347125.1. Classification (GTDB taxonomy): domain Bacteria; phylum Planctomycetota; class Phycisphaerae; order Sedimentisphaerales; family Anaerobacaceae; genus UBA2266. The sequence goes on along the minus strand of DDXG01000052.1, from coordinate 29,335 downwards.
AATGACGGGCTGTGCAACGTGTAATACGCAGTCCGTCAAGGCGCTGTGCTGTGTCGCCCTGGTCCGCGTGGGCAGGAATCCCAACCCCATGCACAGCTATTGGGATCGGGACCCGTCCTGCGGTCTACTCTGAAAGGGGATGGATGTCATGGATGTCACGATGAACTCGGCGATTGAGGCGACGGCCGGCGGCGCAGCGACGCGGGAACACAGCGGAGGCGGGATGTGGCGGACGGTGGGGTTGCTGTACCTGCTTTTCGGGCTGGGGATAGGCTGGGTTGCGTTCTTCGTCGCGCGCCATGGCGCTGTGACCCATTACCACATTCCCGAGGGGTGTGCGGCGCTTGAGTGCACGCATGGGATCAAGACGACACCTGATGGGCGGCATCACTGCGCGGCGTATCCTCCACAGGAAATGACGTTTGCCGGGAGGCATCCGGGGTATGTGAGGTTCTGCGCTGTCGCGAGCCCATCGCTGGCGGCTCTGGCGCTGCTCTTCGCGACCCTGGGGGCGGTGGCCGGGCTGTTGTGGGCTGTCGGGTATGCGTGGCCGGTGGAGCGGCGGTCGTTACTGCTCAGTATCTGTGCCGCCGGGCCGCCGGCGGCGCTAGTGGGCCTGTTTGCGGCCGTGTGGCTGATGTTCCCCTATGGGGCGCCGTTCCTGAAGTGATCCGCGTGGGCAAGAAAGACACTTGCCCGCCCTACGGGCTTCGGATTCGTTTCGGATTTCGAGATTCGGGTGTATGATTTACGCGGTGTTGCGGCGGCCGCGGCGCTGGTCCATGAGGAGGATCATGCGGTCGTATTTGTCCTTGGGCAGGTCGTTTTTGAGGACCTTGCGGACTTCGGACATGGGGGTGCGGGCGGTGGTGTGGGTGACGACGATATGCTCGTTGTCGAGGCTCTCGATGAGGCGGACGAACTCGTTGATGTGCATGTGTCGTCCGGCCTCAGCCCGGCCGCTGTGCTCGTCCTCGTAGAAGGTGCACTCGGCGATGAGTATCCTGCTGGTGCGGATGTAGTCCAGTTGCGAGAAATCGACGTACTGGGTGTCGCCGAGATACGTGACCAGAGGGATGTCGAGCCGGTAGTCGATCTCGACACCCTGCTTCTTCAGCTCCACGATCTGCGGGCCGGTCAGGCCGTGATACTGGTCCTTGAGCTTCTTGCGGCGCTCGATGAGGGTGAAGCCCACGGAGCCGCGGCTGTGTTTGGTGGGGAAGGCGCGGGCGAACAGGTTGGGCTTGACGGCGTACTCATCGCCGGGCTCGACGCCGACGAGTTTGGCGGGGATCGAGTTGCCGTCGAGCCGGCCCCAGGCCTGGAGGATGTCGCGGATGGGCCCCAGCAGGTTCTTCGGGGCCAGAACGACGCCGGGGGCCATCCCGCAGAAGTTGCGGTGCGAGAGGTAATAGGCCAGGCCCGCGGCGTGGTCCATGTGGCCGTGGGTCAGCAGGACGTGGTTGACGGAGATGATCTGGTCGGGGGCCTTGCCGATGTCGAAGCAGACGTCGAGCTGGGGCATGGCGACGACGGTTTCTTCGCCGGCGACGGAATACCCGATGATCTCCAGACCGTCGATTTCCACCTGGGCCAGGTAATGGCTGGGCATAAGACAACCCCGAGAAACCACGCGAGAAAACCGTATCCTAGGACGGGGCCGCCGCGCTGTCAATTCGTTTTTGAAGCGGGTGGGGGAATGGCTTGACTGCAGCAACCGCCCGCGTGCGCAACAAGTTACACATCCTATTCATGAAAGCCTGCCTTCGCCGGCATGACAAGGTCGTTGCCGACGTTCGCAGGCACGAGAGAGGCGTGGTCGGCGCGCGGAGGGTTCAACATCTCGCCCTGGGGTCTTTCCCCGGCGTGCAAAGCGTCTGCTTGACAGGCGGAGATACAGGCGGTCTAATAGGGCTACGGCTTGTGAAAAGCCGGTCGCAGCGACGAGAAGGCGTTTGTGGGGTGATGAGCAGAAGGCACAACTTAACACAATTCTAACGCAGGCGTCACAGAGCCGTAACCGTAGTTTTATATTTTGTTGGGCGTTGGTTCAGCGGCGCGCGGCTGCCGCGGGTCGTGTTTCCACCGAGGGGCACAAGCAAGGTCCAAAAGAAAGGTGTTGAAGATGAAGGCACGATGTTACAGACTGCTGATCGTGGTGTTGTCTCTGACGGTGCTGGGGATGGGCTTGTCCGGGTGCGGCAAGCGCCAATCGCAGGGCCGGACGTTGCGGATTGTAGGCTCGACGTCGGTGTTTCCCTTCGCCGAGCTGCTGGCCGAGGCGTATCGGGATGTGCGGCCGGATATCGTGGTGGACGTGCAGGCCGGCGGCTCCACGGTGGGCGTCGTCTCGGCCAAGGACGGCATTTGCGATATCGGCACCAGCAGTCGTGAACTTCGCCCGGAAGAGAAGGAGGGCCTGACGCGGATTGAGATCGCCCGCGACGGCATCGCGGTCATCGTCCATCCGGGCAACGCGATCGACGAGCTGACAGGCGATCAGGTCCGTGATATTTACGCCGGCAAGATCACCAACTGGCGCCAGGTCGGCGGGGCGGACGCCGACATTGCAATGGTGACGCGGGAAGAAGGCTCCGGCACGCGCGGCGCCTTCGAGGAGATCGTCATGGGAAAGACCCGGATCAGCCCGGGGGCCCTGGTGCAGGACTCCAACGGCTCGGTCCGCGAGGCGGTGGCGACCAGTCCGAATGCCATCGGCTATGTCTCGGTGGCGCTGGTCAGTGCGAAGGTCAAGGCCCTGGCGGTGGACGGCGAGGCGCCGACGCAAGAGCATCTGGAAAGCGGTGCGTACAAAGTGATGCGGCCGTTCCTGTTCCTGGTCAAAGGCGCGCCGGAAGGCGAAACGCAGAAATTCATCGATTTCGTACTCAGCGCCGACGGCCAGAAAGTGCTCAAGGCGGAGGGGCTGCTGAGCCCGAGCAAGCAATGAATCTGACGCGCGACCGTGTGGTCAGCCCGATTCTGTTCGCGATCGCGTCGTTTTCGATCGCGGCCCTTTTCGTCATCGGCGTCTTCATCTTCGTCGAGGGACTGCCGGTCATGCTGCGCGTCGGCGTCTGGAAGTTCATCGGGTCGAGCGAGTGGCTGCCGCTGGAGGGCAAGTTCGGCATCCTGGCGATGATCGTCGGCTCGATCGCGGTGGCGGTCGGCACGCTGGTCGTGGCGGTGCCGCTGGGCGTGGGCTGCGCGGTCTATCTGAGCGAGTTCGCCTCCAAGCGGGCCGTGGCGATCATCAAGCCGAGCATCGAACTGCTGTTCGCCATTCCCTCGGTCGTGTATGGGTTCATCGGCGTGTTGTTTATTGTGCCGTTCATGCGGGAGCACTTCGGCGGCGACGGCCACGGTTTCAATATCGTCACGGCGTCGTTCGTGCTGGGGATCATGGTGCTGCCGGTCATCGTGGGCATCAGCGTCGACGCCCTGCAGGCGGTGCCCAAGGTCTACCGTGACGGCTCGCTGGCCCTGGGAGCCACGCAGTGGCAGACGACCACGATGGTGACGCTCAAGGCGGCCCGCTCCGGCATCCTGGCCGGGGTCATCCTGGGGATGGCCAACGCCATCGGCGAGACAATGGCCGTCATCATGGTCGTGGGCAACGCCGTCGTCATGCCGAATTCGCCCCTGGACTCCGTGCGGACGCTGACCAGCAATATCGCCCTGGAGATGGGGTACGCCACCGGCGACCATCGACAGGCGCTGTTCGCCACGGGTGTTGTCCTGCTGGTGATGATCATGATACTCAACACCCTGACTCGATACGTGACCCGAAAGCGCGTGGCCAGGCGATGATGAGAGTGCATCCGAAAACGAAAGAACTCATCGCCAAGATGGCGCTGCGCGCGATCGCCGGTGTGGTGATTCTGACGCTGGTGTCGATCGTGGGATACGTGATCGTCAAGGGTCTGGCCGTGATCGACCTGAAGTTCCTGTTCGGCCAACCACGTTCGATGGGGCGCGAGGGCGGTGTCTTTCCGTTTATCGTCAGCTCCATTTACATCACCGTGATCAGCCTGGCGGTGTCGATACCCCTGGGCCTGGGCTCGGCGATCTATCTGACGGAGTACCGCGCGGAAGGCTGGGCGACCCGTATCATCCGTTTCGGCATCGACTGCCTGGCGGGGATTCCGTCGATTGTGCTGGGGCTATTCGGCTTCACGTTCTTTGTGAAGTTCCTGAATCTCAGTTGGTCGCTGCTATCGGGCGGGCTGACGGTGAGCTTGATGATCCTGCCGTTCATCATCCGCTCCAGCGAGGAGGCCATCCGGGCCGTGCCGCAGTCGTACCGGGAGGTGGCCTTCGCCGCCGGCGGCACGAAGTGGCAGAGCGTCACCCGCGTCGTGCTGCCCTGTGCGCTGCCCGGCGTGATGACGGGGATTATTCTGGCCATCGGCAAGTGCGTGGGCGAGACGGCGTCGGTGATCTTCACGGCCGGCACCTCGCTTCGGACGCCGCAGTCGGTCTTCGACTCCGGCCGCACGCTGGCGATTCACTTTTACCTGCTGGTCCGCGAAACCGGCGCCAGCGACATGGCCTACGGCTCGGCCGCGACGCTGCTGATCGCGATTCTGAGCGTGAATTTCATGGCGTACTATCTGATGCGGCGCTTCCTCAGAAGAGTCTCATAGGCGACCCAAAGGTGAAAACGAAAAACCCAAAACCAGGACTCAAAACCCCAAGCCACCGCAGGACGGATTTTGGGTCTTGGGCTGTGGCTTTGGGATTTCGGCGTTGAGTTTACAGTTGCACTCGTGACCGATACACAAGGACAGACCGTTAAGATTTCCGCCCGGGACTTCAGCTTCAGTTACGGGACGGAGACGGCCCTGCGCCAGATCAACCTCGACATCCGGCCGCACGAGATATTCACGATCATCGGGCCGGCCCGCAGCGGCAAGACGACCTTCCTGCGGTGTCTGAATCGGATGAACGATGCTATCCCCCATGCGCGGCACGACGGCCGGATTCTACTGGATGGGACGGACCTCTTCGGCAAGGGCGTGGATGTGTCGGAACTGCGGCGGCGGCTGGGCATGGTCTTCGCCATGCCGGTGGCGCTGCCCAAGAGCATCTTCAACAACCTGGCCCTGGGGCCGCGGATGCGGGGCATCCGCAGCAAGCGGCGGCTCAGCGTCCTGGTCGAGGAGAGCCTCAAGGCGGCGTATCTGTGGGATGAGGTCAAGGACCGCCTGCACGAGTCGGCCCGGAACCTGTCGGGCGGCCAGCAGCAACGGCTGTGCCTGGCGCGGGCGATGGCCCTCGAACCCGAGGTGTTGCTCCTGGATGAACCGTGCTCAGGCCTGGACCCCATCTCGACGCGCAAGATCGAGGAGGCGCTGGTCGAACTCAAGAGCCGCTATACGATCATTCTCGTGACCAACGTGACGGCCCAGGCGGCCCGTGTCGGCGACCGCACGGCGTTCTTCCTGATGGGCGAGATGATCGAGTGCGGCGCGACGGAGAAGCTGTTCACCAAGCCCGATGACCCCCGGACGTCGGATTACATCACGGGCAAGTTCGGATAATCTGTGCAATCTGTGAAATCTGTGGCTCCTACAACCTCGTCTATTTAACCGTTGCCGCATGGACAAGAGCTATCCACTCCAGACCAGGAACCTGAACCTCTACTACCGCAAGTTCCATGCGCTCAAAGACGTGACGATGTCGGTGGAGGCCAAGACGATTACGGCGATCATCGGGCCGTCCGGCTGCGGCAAATCGACGCTGGTGCGGTGCTTCAACCGGATGAACGACACCATCCTCGGAGCGCGGGTCGAGGGGCAGATCCTGGTCGAGGGCCGCGACATCTACGCCCCGGACACGGACCTGACGCAGCTTCGCAAGACGGCCGGGATGGTCTTCCAGCATCCGACGCCGTTTCCGCTGTCCATCTTTGACAACGTGACCTATGGGCCGCGGGTGCACGGCGAGAGCCGCCCCGAGGAACTCAGCGGCATCGTGGAGCAGTCCCTCCAGTCGGTGCATCTGTGGGATGAGCTGAAGGACCGCCTCCACGAGCCGGCGCTGGACCTCTCGCCGGAGCAGCAGCAGCGGCTGTGCATCGCACGGCTGGCGGCTGTGCGGCCGCGGATCATCCTGATGGATGAACCCTGCTCGGCCCTGGACCCGATCGCCACCAGCCACATCGAGGAACTGATGGAGGAGCTGGTCAGGGACTACACCATATTGATTGTGACGCACAACATGGCCCAGGCGGCGAGGGTCTCCAGGAACACGGCGTTCATGCTGCTGGGCGAACTGGTCGAGTACGGCGAGACGGCCCGCATCTTCCAGGCCCCCAAGGACAACCGGACGAAGGAGTACATCAGCGGCCGATACGGATAGAATATCAAATATCAAAAAGCAAATATCAAAACTACATATCAAGAATCAAAAAGTGCAAGAGACAAGGGCAGTGGCGGCCGGTTGGCAGTCAATAGTCGGCGGTTGACCGCCGAATACCCACGAGAAATGCAAAGACGCAAAGGGCAAAGTGGAAGATCAACACGCAGAACCCCGACTCCGGGGCATGCGGCGGGGCGGCGCGGGCTTTGAGTTTTGATCTGTGGCTTTGGGTTTGCAGTTTTCAGCTTGCAGTTATGGTGCGGTTACAGGACAAAGGACACGACTTATGGTTTTACACCTATTACGAGAAATCGACAGCCTCAAGCAGAAGATCCTGCACGTCGGGGCGATGGTGGAGCAAAGAGTGCACGAGTCGGTGCTGGCGCTGGCCAACCGCGATGAGAAGCTGGCCCGCGCGGTGATTGAAGGCGACGCCAGGATCGACCAGGCCGAGGTCGACGTCGAGGAATCGTGCCTCAAGGCCCTGGCGCTGCATCAGCCGGTGGCCATCGACCTGCGGTTCATCGTCGCCGTGCTCAAGATCAACAACGACCTCGAACGCATCGGCGACCTGGCGGTGAACATCGCCGAGCGGGCGGCCTTCCTGGTGACCCGCCCGCCGGCCACCCTGGCGTTCGACTTCAACGTCATGGCCGCGGAGGCCCGCGACATGCTCAAGAAGAGCCTCGACGCCCTGGTGAACCTCAGTCCGCCGCTGGCCTATGAGGTCTGCGAACACGACGACGTGGTCGATGCGCTCAACCGCGAGGTGTATATCAAGGTGCAGCAGGCCGTTGTCGCCCACCCGGACCAGGCGGACTGCCTGATCCACATGCTGAGCGTCTCGCGGCACCTCGAACGCATCGCCGACCACGCGACCAATATCGCCGAGGATGTCATCTACATGGTCGAGGGCGAGATCGTCCGCCACAAGGTCGAGCACTACGACAAGCAGCGGTAGGACGCCGTCGGGTTCTCACCGCGGAGCCCACGGAGGGCTTGAGGTTCAAGGTTCAACGTTTGATGTTTAACGTCTTGGGCTCTTACGGGCGGCATCATCTCACTCGCAAGCGTGGGACTCTGTCATCCCTGTGCAGGCACCGGTCCAGACCGAGCCGGCCAGTCATGGGCGGCCGGAAATCGTCCTGGATGCCCGCCTTCGCAGACATGACAGAGTCGTAGCCGGGGTGCGTGGGCGTGGCAAGTGTCGCGGGCATCTTGCCCGCGTTCGAGGGCGGGAGGCCCTCGACACGGACCATCCCTTCAGTTGGACAAACCTGGCGTCCTGTGGTAGCATGGGGGCCATGAAGCACCGAACGAAGCGGCTGGTATGTCTACTGCTTCTGGCTTGCCTGATGCGCACCGCTGGTGCGGCCGCAAGACAGAGGCCGTCGCCGCATTTCCCGCTCAAGATCGGCCTGCTGGCCGACACCCAGCTTACCTCTCAGAACGGCTTCCCGGATTTCAGCCAGCGGAGCAAACGGGCCGACCGGATGGTCAGCGTCGCCATCCGCCCGCCCGCCCTGGAGTGCCTGCTCTCGGCGGAGATGCTGCGGATCGCGCTGGAGAGACTGACGCACGACGCCGCCGGCGAGAAACGGGACGTTGACGCCATTCTCTATCTCGGGGATGCCGCCAACAGCGGCGGCACGGACGAAATCGAGACGTTCTTCTCCATTCTGGAGAAGCACCGGGCCGCGACCCAGGTCCCGATATTCGTCCTCATCGGCAATCATGACTACCTGGGCTGCGGGAATATCCCCACGCCGTGGATACGACACGTGCTCCTCAATCGCGACGACCTGATCTCATCCCTGGCGTTCCTGGCCGGCGCCTACGAATGCGGCAAACTCACCAAGGACAGCGACCTTGCCACCCCCTCTCTCAAGACTCTCTGGCAGAGCCCCAAATAGCCAATACCCAGCGCCTATTCAGCGCGTTCAAGTCTGATCGTCCCGATATTGAAGGGGCTTTTCTCGATTCCGGGTGATATGAACTCGATTCTGCCACTCAAGCCGTCGCCGGTCTTTCTGGCGAGGAGAGAAATCTTGTGGCTCGGAGGTACAGCAACCACATCAAAACGTCCCTGCGAATTCGTCCTGTGTCCGCTGGCCACATTGTAGATGTGGTTTCCTTCCCCCGGTACGTCCGGTAGTCCCGCCGAGATCAGAGCGTCCTCTACAGGCTCATTTTGGTCATCAACGACCGTGCCACTGATTCGTAGTGCTGGCCGCATCACGATGCGAATCTTGTCTTGAGGCCGCTCCACCACCACAAGGCCTGCTCGATTGGTTCGTTCGTCTGTTGCCAGCAATGTTACAAATCGTCTCCCGTTGCTCTCTTCCCGATTCTTCGGGAGATAGGCAAGATCGAAACCCCCCGTCTTGTCCGTCCAGTAGGGCCGGGGGGCCGACTGCCGACATCGCAAATACACCCCGCCCATCGGCCGATTGTCCTCATCGAGAATCACTCCTCTGAGTCTTGGCAACCGACGCAGTGTCACTTCCCGACGAATAGTCTGCCCCTTCTCGATCGAGAATCTATCGCTCTTGCCCCAGAACTCGTCATAGTCCCATCTCTGCACCCGAAGAAGTGAATGAACCCCACTCCTCAGACGAATGCGGACAATACCACGGGTGTCACTCCAACCACGGCGTACAGGCGCTATTGTCCAATCATCACTGCCGTTCCTGCGCTCTTCTTGGACACTTACCAAGGCTCGGGCAACCGGTGTGCCACCCATATCGACAACAAAGACTTCGAGAGTTGCACCCTCTTCGGCCTCAATGCGAATATCGTTGACTGTCTGTCCGGCTTCAACGGTAAGCATTGGGCATGCGATGACCCAGGGACTGACGCGATTCGGCCTCAGGACCTGTTCTAGGATGGCCAAACCGGGATGTGATACGGGCAGTAGAAATCGTCCATTTCGGTCGGAGACCACAACTTCCGATCGAAATGCCGATGTTTCATGGAGTTCTACACCGGCCACCGGCCTGCCGTTGTCCTGGTTTACCACCATACCGCGGATGACGGTCGGTGGACCCAAAGTGATCGTGATATCTTCCTGATCCACTGACAGTCGATCCCAAAATGTCTTGCTGTCGTCAAAGCTGTGGTAGACACCATGTCCATCGGCCGAAACGCAGATGTCGTATTGTCTATCCGAAGCCAGATCGACGAAGCGAAAGATGCCTTGGTTATCCGTGGTCACCGAGAACACCTCTACTGCGAATGCCTGTTCCATATCCCAAGCCCACGGAACCATCGCCAGCATCGGGTGTGTTGTTACCCATGCCCCGGGAATGGGTTTACCGCTCTCATCCTTTACTGTACCGGCCAGAACGTGTGCCTGCCCCATTTCGATATCGATAAACACCTCTCGCCGTTCGCGCCAGTTCACCCACCGCGTCGCGTACCCGGGCTTTCGAGCCACAATGCACTGGAGTCCAAACTCAGCCTCTGTTGTCTCAAACTCAAACTCATACCGCCCGGATGCGTCAGTCGTTTGTCTGGATTGACATTCTGCCTTTGCAGGCGAATTGAGTTCATGCTGAGATCTGTACAACACCACCTCCACCCCTGCAATGGGTTTGCCCTGCGTGTCGATCACGTTGCCGTGGGCGCGGTAGTGCCGGATCTCGGCGGCCTGAACAGTCTGCAGGCTTGCAAGCATGAGCGTTGCGGTGATAAACGTCTGTCTCATTCTTGTTCTCCCGTTGTCTGTTTGTCTGCGGATCCTCCGCAATTTGGGGTCAGTGGCCCTGTTGTCGCATTTCGGCCTCGAATTGTTCGATGGGGACGGGGGCGACCGTGCGGATACTTGCGGCGTGGGCGCGTTGGCGGTCGTTCGGCTCGAAGGCGTCGACGAGCAGGTCGGTCACGTCCACGGTCCGGGCGTTGGGGTACTTGGCGAGGGCCTCGGCATTCCACTTGGAGATCAGGCACTCGACGCCCGCGGCCTGCCGGATGGCGGGCAATCGGTCGGCGATGTGCCTGAGCAGATCATCAATCGGGGC
>DDXG01000052.1:0-18936 GCA_002347125.1 Phycisphaerales bacterium UBA2266 | reverse complement strand
TCGCGGTGGTACGGCGTGTCGCAGTAGGCCACGGCCACGGCGCGGGAGTCATAGACGCCGATCCGCAGGCCCTTGAGGTGCTTGTCGAAGAAGGCCTCGACCATCCTGTCGATGTCCGGGTCGCGCCAACCCCCGTGGCCGCCGCCGGCAACGATGTGGAGCGTGGATTCCACCTCTGCTTCGGTCAGCGCCTCATGGAGAATCACGCTCTGATTGTGCGGCACGAGCGGGTCCTTGTCGCCGTGGCAGATCAGAAACGGCGGGTCGTCCTTCGTTACATAGGCGATGGGATTGGCGGCCCGGCACAGGTCCTTGTTCTCCTGGACGGGTCCTCCGATGAGCAGGGCCTCGGGCGCGCCGGCCGCATCGTGGTCCATCGTACTGGGGAACTTGCTCATCAATGTCAAATCGGTCGGACCGAAGAAGTCGCACACCGCCTGCACACGGCTGGACTGGTCCGGATTCGGGCCATTGTCATACTCCTTGACGCCGCCGGTCGTGCCCAGCAGCGCCACCAGATGCCCGCCCGCCGACGCGCCCCAGACGCCCACGCGGTTCGGGTCAATGCCGTATGTCGCCGCATTGACCCGCAGAAAACGCACGGCCGCCTTGCAGTCCTCGATCTGGGCGGGGTACTTGGCATGCTGGCTGAGGCGATAATTGATACTCGCCACGACATAGCCGCGGCCGACGAAGCGAACCGCCGGGCAGTTCTCCTTGCTCCCGCCCAGCCACGCCCCGCCGTGGACCCACACCAGCAGCGGCCGGGGGGCGTCATTGGCCTCCGCGGGCGTGAAGACATCCAGCTTGTGGCGCTCGTGGCCGTTCGGGATGTACGCGATATTCAGATGGGCCTCGACGCCGGGCGGCGCTTGGCGCTGGGGCGGCTGGGCCCCGCGGCCGACGGTCATGCACAGGCCCGCCAGAACAGCCAGGGGCAGGGTTATTGGCAACATATCTCGCGTTCGTGGTCTCATGGTCGGTCTTCCCGGAAAACGTATCGCGGCCCCGTCGATCCGCCCCGGCAACGCACGCGCATCGCCGCTTCAATGGCCTATACGCCCGGGACCGCCGATTCTTCGAATCAGGGTAGCAGTTTGTGCCGCATCCCGCAAGGGGCAGGTCTTCGAGTGGTGTCGGACGTAGAAAGCGGCTGTGGCCATGAAAGTGACGATGTCACCCCTGCGCAGGCAGGGGTCCAGAACGAGCCGGGAAGTCGGGAGCGGCCGCAAATGGTTCTGGATGCCCGCCTGCGCAGGCATGACAGAGTCGTAGCCGACGTGCACGGGTGTGACGCAGTCGTAGCCGGGGAGCATGGCCGTGGAAGTGACGATGTCACCCCTGCGCAGGCAGGGGTCCAGATCGAGCCGGCAAGTCGTGGGCGGCCGCGAATCGTCCTGGATGCCTGCCTGCGCAGGCATGACAGAGTCGTAGCCAGCGTGCGTGGGTGTGACGCCGTCGCAGCCGGGGCGCCTGGCCGTGGCAGGCTGGAGTTGCGGACCGCCCTACTTCCCCACGACGGCCGGCAGGGTGAATGCAAAGCACGCGCCGCCCTCGGGATTGCCGGCGGCCGTGAGCTTGCCTCCGTGCGCCTCGACAATCGTGCGGCTCAGCGGCAGGCCTATGCCCAGACCCTGCTCCTTCGTGGTGTAGAAGGAGTCGAACACGCGCTGCGGCTCGGCCGGCAGGCCCCTGCCCGTGTCGCAGACCTGCACGCGGACCCGTCCGCCGTCGCATCGCCCTGTTCGGATAGTCAAACGCCGGCGGTCCGGCTCGACCTCGCTCATTGCCTCGAAGGCGTTGCGGACAAGGTTGATCAGGACCTGTTCGATCTCAATCCGGTCGGCCTCGACGGGCGGCAGACCGGCGGCCGGCTCAAGAACAACCTCCACGTGCGCCGTCTGAGCATCGGCCGTCTGCATGTTGATGACATCGCGCACGACGGCGTTGACATCGAGCCTTTCCTTATACGGCAGGTGCTTGGCGACAAGGCCGCGGATCCGCCGGATGATCTCGCCGGCGCGTTCCGCCTGGGCGGCGATCTGATCGATCACCGACTGGAGCTTCGCGCTATCGGCACATCCCCCCTGGAGCAGGCGTTTGGCGGCGCCGGCATAGGTGCGCACCGCGCAGAGCGGCTGATTGAGTTCGTGGGCCAGCCCCGACGCCGTCTCACCGATGGCATTGATCCGCCACACGCGGGACATCTCGGCCTGATGCCGTTCGATCTGTCGACGGGCCCGCACCGACTCGGTCTTGTCGAAGATGTAGTGGACGTACTCATCCTCGCTCAGCGGCACCCATATCCCCTCGTAATACTTGTCCCGGAACTCGGCCTCCAGCCGCCGGGGCTGCCCGCTCTCCCAGACCTCCGGCGCCAGGCAGAACGGGCAGAATTCCTCGCGCTCGGCGATGGTTTCATAGCACGTCTTGCCGGGTGCGGCGCCTTGCTGTCGGGCCGCCTGGTTACAGGCGATGATCTCCCGCGTGCCCTTGCGCAGGATCATCGCGATACAGGGCAGATTGTCGAGCAGCAGGCTGCGCAGTTGCGATTCGCGGCGAAGAGCCTCCTCCGTCCGTTTCTGCTGCGTGATGTCGCTGAACGTGACCAGCACTTCCCGGACGCGACGTGTATCCTGGTCCAGGATGGGTTCGGTGTTGATCAACAACCAACGCAGCTTTGATGGATCGCCGGCAAACAGGCCGCAAACGGCGTTGTGAACCGGTTGGCCGGTTCGCAGCGTGATCATGGAGGGGTGCTCGTCGCCGGGCACGGGCCGGCCGTCCTCCGTGACCATATTCCATACGCCGTCCAGCGATGTCCTCGCGGCGATCTGTTCCTGGCTCATGCCGAACACCCGGCATGCCACCGTGTTGGCATGAAGTATGGCCCCGTCGGCCCTCTGGAGCATGACCCCGGCCTGCACGTTGTCGTAGAGCGTCCGCAACCTGGCCTCGCTGGCCGCCAGGGCCTGCTCGGCCCGCCGCTGCTCGGTGACATCACGCAGGACGGCATGGGTGCGCCGAAATCGACCCTGTGTGTCGTGGTGGGCTCGCGCGTCGACTTCGACGTGGATGACGCATCCATCCTTGCACGCCATATCGACGCCCGCATCGCGAATGCAGCCGGCGGCCTTGAAGCGGGGGAACCGCTCCCTGAATACGTCGACGTATTCATCGGTCAGGAACTCGCCGAACCACCGCCCCAGGACCTCGTCGCGCTCGTAGCCGAGCATCTCCAGCCAGGCGGTATTAACCTCAAGAATACCGCCCTCTTCGTCGAGGCTTTGATAAGGCAGGGGCGAGTTCTCATAAAGCAGACGATAATACTCTTCCCGCTCGGCAGGGTTGCTGGGGTCGGGAACTTGGACGGACTGGCCGGATGGCCCGCTTGGGGTGTGCTCACCCATCATGTGCTCCATCATGCGTTCTTGTCATTGGACGGATTCCTCCAGGACGCGCAGCGATGAATGCGAGCGGATGTGGAACTCATCGGCAAAATGACTATGGTCGCCGATGGTCACGTGGTGTACGGCCCCGATCGCCCGCATCTTTCGCATGGCCGCATCGTACTGGTCGCGGTCGATGCGCAGACTTTCGATGACCTGCTCGGCCGTGGCGGAGGTCTTGCCCTGCTGTGACCACGCAATCAGCAACCGCAGACAGGCCGTTTCAACATCCGAAAGAGCCGCCATAAAGCACCCCCTTTCAATGATGCAGCCCTATTATGGCCGATTCAAGCCGCCCCCGCAAGGTCTTTAGCGGTTGCATTCCTGGCACAGGCTGGTATCATGGCGGGGTCGCCATGCCATCGCGTGGGCGGGCCTATGGGCGACTGAAGGATGCGCTATGAATCTGGCGGTATACTTTGCTGCAGCCGAGGGGGCGGGCATTCTGGGCACCGCTGATGCGGCCGGGAACGTCGACCTGGCGGTCTACGAACCCCCGGAGGTCGTCGATGTCGATACCATCGCGCTGAACATGCTTAACCGACGCAGCTACCGGAACTTACAGCAGAATCCACGGGCGGCGTACATGTTCATCGAGCGGTCACAGAAATGGTCTGGCTGGCGGCTGTACCTTGAGAAAATCGGCGAAATCCCCGGTCGCGAGCGAGTGGCCCAACTGCGGGCGGCGGGTAAGCCCATCACCGACCCCGCCCAGTCGAGCAAGTTCTACGTAACATTCAAAGTTACTGGTGTCCGTCCGCTTGTTGGTGATTCACAGTAGCCTCCGCGAAGAGAATGTGGTCCGGTAGAACCGCGTTTTCAGCCTCAGCAGAGCCTTTTCCAGTGAGCGAGCAAGAATTTCTTCAGAATCTTGGAGAATCTTCTTGACTTTGTTAGATAATCATATAAAATACTGCCATGTTAGATTCAGTTCTAACACAGACGACTGTGGAGTCGTCCTGAAGGGCTAGGTCGCTCTGGCCGGATCGGCGGTCGGCCTTTCACGCGGAGGCCTCCTGGAGTGGCCCGCGAAGGCGGTGCGCGCACAACCGGGAGGCGGCTGAACATGGACCGGCCGATTGGACAATGCGAGGCAGGCAGGATGGAACTTGGTGCGAAAGGGGGATTGGCCGACAACGCAAGGGCCAACCGCAGGCTGCGGGCTGAACGCGTTCACCTGTTGCGGCAGCGTCTGGATCTGCTCGACGGGCTGGACCGGACGCTGATGACGATGCACCTGGAGAACGGGGCGACGTTTCGACAGATGGCTCAATTGGCGGGCGTCAGCGAAGCGGCCGTCAGTCGCCGCGTCCGGCGGCTCAGCGAGCGGCTCTGTGATGAGCGTGTGTTGCTGATGCTGCGGCATCGGAATCGGTTCACCCCGCGGGAGCGGACCCTCGTGGGCGACTACTTCCTCGCCGGCCGGTCCATGCGCCGAATAGCCCGACAGTGGGGATGCACCTACTACCAGGTCCGCCGAACCCTCCAACGTCTCGAACGACTGACGGACACCATCAGCCGGGCAAAAGCATCGTGAGTACCGGCGCGTGGCTCGCGGCTCAGGAGTCGTGAGTCATGCGTCGTAAGTCTGAGGTCTATGGTCTATGGTCTTCAACCCGACAACATACCATCTGAACAGGCGTTTGCCCCGCCCGACGCCCTGCGGTGACAAGGCGGTGGCGCTGATGCGGATGTTCGCCCTGACCAGCGACCGCCTGCGCGAGGGCAACTTTGAGCTGGATTGCTCACTCGATATCGAGCCGGGCGACGTCGTGTATGTCACTGGGCCCTCCGGTTCAGGCAAGACCACAATCCTGCGGGAACTGGAGCGGCGGGTCCCGGCCGAGCGGCGGCTGAACCTGGCCGACATCGAACTACCGGACGACCGCCCGTGCATTGACTGCTTCGACGGCGATTGGATGCACGCCGTTCGTTTGCTCACGCGGGCGGGCCTGGGCGATGTGTTCAACCTGCTCAATCGCCCGGCGCTGCTGAGCGAGGGCCAACGGTGGCGGTTCCGACTGGCGATGGCGATGAGCCGCCGCCCTGGATTCATCTTCGCCGATGAGTTCACCAGCAGCCTGGGACGCATCTGCGCCCTGGCCCTGGCGCACCAGATCCGACGCTGGGCCTCGACGCAGGACGTCATATTCATCCTGGTCGGCTGTCACCGTGACGTTCTGGGTGAGCTGCGCCCGGATGTCATCGTCGAGCGCGACCTGGCCAACCACACGACCGTCACCTACCGCGATCGCCGCCGGAACCGGACGCAAAAGTGACGATGTTACTGAAGAACGAAGGAAGAGGGACGAAAGACGATGGACGAACTACGAATACCGACACCGCACGTGATGTCAATTGGCGCAATACGAAATCCGAAATCCGTGCTACACGGCTGGTTGGAGGTCGCGCCCGGCTCGCTGCGGGACCTGCGGCGCCTGGAGCCCTATCACTACCGCGAGCCGCACCGAGGCCCGTTCAAGGCCATCTACGTCCTGCGTCCGAGAGTCCGCAACAGCATTTTTCACGGCCCAGACCGCCAAGACCGCCCGTGCCGAGGGACGACGGGCGAGAGACGACAGACGCATCCATCGTCCATAGCCCATTGTCCGTCGTCCTCCGTGTTTTCCGCGTCCTCCGCGGTAGATCCTTCGCTGTCTGCGGAAATGGCCCCATTCGACCCGGCCGGCGTGGTCCTCTACACGATGCCCACGCCGAACTGTCGACTGCGGGACGCGGCCACCGGCGGGATGTTCAAGGGCTTCGACCGGGCGACCCAACTGGCGATGCTCAACGCCCGGCTGCGCTGCATCAGCCGCGTGATTATCGACCCGCGATTTCGCGGACTCGGCCTGGCCGGGCGACTCGTCCGCGAGACGATGCCGCTGCTGGATGTCCCGATTATCGAGGCCCGGGCGGTGATGGGCCGGTTCCATCCGTTCTTCGAACAGGCCGGGATGCAGGCCTGGGACGGCCCGGCGCCGCCGCGTTGCACCCGCCTGGCCGCGGCATTCGAGTCGGCCGGCATCACGCAGCGCGACCTCATCGACGCCCAGCGCACGCAGGGCCTGCTCGACGCCCTCGATGAACCGCGGCGCAGCTTTGTCGAACGGGAAATGGCCCTGTTCCTCAAGTGTTACGGCAAGCGCCGCAACATGCCGCCGGGCCTCCAGCGCACCCGTTTCGTCCTGACGCGCTTGATGGGGCCGCCCGTGTACTACGTCTGGTTCAATCCGAGGTACGGCGACCCACGACCCACGACGCAGGACTCACGACGCACAATTGACGCCTCCCAGCCAACGACACGGGAAGTCGGATGCCGGCCTTTCACGCGGCGAAAAGCTGTGCCGAGAGCGTCTGGCCCTCGAACGCGGGTATCTCGCCCGCGAAACGTGGCATGGGCTTGCAGCCCATGTACCGTCGGCAGGATTCGGCCGCTGCCCGTATCGCCCCGGCCCTTGCCTTCGGCAAAGGCCGCCACCCCGGTCGCGGTCCCCCCCGCAGGATGCCCTCCAGCCCCCTCGTCCATCGTCCCTCATCCCTCGTCCGTCGTAGAACGCATCCCAATCGTCTCCCGCGAGACCGCCGCCCGCTTCATCGCCGCGCACATCGAAGCCCGATGCCATGGCGTGCGAAAAGAAACTCAAGCGATGGCGGCGAGTGTGGAAGATGGCACTCATCGAACGGACAAACCCGGGCTGGAAGGACTTGCTGGACGTCCAGCCCGAATGACTGGATCCCGCATCAAGTGCGGGATGATATACTCCGCGTGCGGGATGGCATACCTGGCGTGTGGGGCTTGGCTTTTGCAGTTCTGGCTTGACGCTTTGCGTTTGGATGAGGCTTCTATCCCTTCGCGGTGCGAAGGGATGCCATCGGGTGCACCTGATGGGGCATGATATACTTGGTCTGGGGGATGACAAATCGGCGGCTTGGCGGTATTGTATCGGCGTTGTGCTGTTTGACGGTGTATCCGGGTTGGCCTATGGCCGGGAGCTGGTTATGGAACGGACTGCAAGGATGCGGGGTTCTGCGGCGTTGATCGTTGTGGTGGCGGTCGTGGTGGTGTTGGTGGCGGTGCTGGGTATATGGCTGGCCGGCCGCGGCAGCGGGCCGCCGACACTCAGCAATGAAGTGCGGGCGGGCATGACACAGCATCGCCTGGCCGTGCTGGAGGCGGCCCTGCTGGCGTTCAAGCGGGATGTGGGGCGTTTTCCCGCGCAGTCCGAGGGGCTCAAGGCCCTGGTTACCGCGCCGGAAGGCGTGATGGGCTATCGCCAGGGCGGCTACATCGAGCCGGTGGTGCTGCAAGACGGCTGGGGCCACGCATTCGTCTACCGCCTGCCCGCCGACACGGGCATCCCCGTCGTCATCAGCGGCGGCGCCGACGGCAGGATCGACGGGACCGGACCGCCGGCCGACCTGTGGGTCCACCCCGCCGACGCCCTCGATGTGAACGTACCGGATATCAACCTGCCCGAGGTTAACATGCCCGAGATCAAACTGCCGCGACCGATGAGGTTATGATGGCCGCGGCGGTTGTCCGGTCCGGCAGGACGGTCCAGTGGGGTCGGATAGATGACTGAGCCCGATGGCAACAATGTGAAGCAGTGGTGGTCGCTGAGGGCGGCGATGGCGCTGCTGTTGTCGACAGCGGCGGCGATGGCGGCACTGTTCTGGGAAGTCCTGTGGCGGTCTCCGTTTCGCAGGTTCGCCGGTCCCAGGTCCATCATGGTCCTGGCGGCGGCGGCGTTCGCGGCCGCGGCGGTGGCGACCTACACACTGAGCACCAGCCATCGCCGGGGCGTGTGGATGGCCTGGGTCGCCATGCTGCTGGCGTTCATGGCGATGGTGCGGTCGCTGACGGTCGCGCACCAGAGGGTCGAGACCCCGGCAGACGCGCCGCCGCATGAGCCGAACGTCGCGGCTGTGGTCGATGCCCCGGCCGCCGTCCAGGTCGATCCCTCGGCCAAGACTCCGTCGCCCGTCGAACCGAACGAACCCAATTTCGCGCCGATTGTCGAAGGCGATGAACCCATCACGCGGCTGGCCGAGGGGCGGTTCGCCGGTTTCGCCGGGCTCGTCGGGGACCTGCGCGCCGGGCTGTACGACGCGGTGTACGAGTACTTCGGCGAGGACCTGCGGCGGCAGTGGCCGAGGGAGCGGTTCGTCGAGGACCTCACCGCCTTTCGCGAGGAGATCGGTCCGCGCTGGCACGTGCGGCCGGGCGGTATCGCCGCCGCCTGCGACGAGACGAACGGCCGTGCGATGTGCGTCGTCGCCCTGACCGACAGCAACGACTACCAGCTCTTTGCGGAACTGGCGCCCAGCGGCGAGGCCTTCGCTATCGAGCGTCTGACGCCGATGCGGCTGCGCCTGGCCGACACCGTCCTGGCCGAGAAGATCTACCTCCGCGCCGCCGAGTTCGTCAACGCCTTGCTGAGCGGCAACTACATTATAGCGCGGCTGCTGATCGAGCCGCACAGCGGCCCCAAACCCTCGGCCGAGTCGCTGGCCCGCCTGCGGAACGCCCTTCGCGGCGGGACGTGGACGACGCCTTCGGTGGTCTATGCCCCGCCAGGCTGGTCCATCGAGATGGGCCGGCGCCAGTACACGCTCGACGCCGTCGCCCGGCCGCCCGGCGCCGGACGACTGCAAATGACCCTCTGGGAGGCCCTGCCCGGTGAACTGGCCATCGACGGCCTTCAGTACTTCGCCGCACCCGACGCCAACACCCCGCCCCAGAGCCCCGGAGGCGAGTCGAATGAGTGAGGCCATGACACAACAATCACAGCCACCGACTGATGACTCACCACCCCCGACCCACGACAGCAGGCCACGCATCTCCAGGGCCGCCAAGTGGTCGATATACCCAGCCATTGGCGCCTGGCTGATGCCGGGAGTGTTGACATTGCTTGGCGTGCTCTGCGATTGGCTCGGCTTGGATAGTGCTGGGGAGACTGAATTCGGTGCTGCCATTGTCTTTGCGTGGGTGGTCATGTGGGCGGTGTTAAGTATGGTTGCAGCGCTGCTCGCATTGATCGGCATGGTCAGAATCATTGCCTCCCGTCTTGTAGTCAAGGGGCTCAAGGAAGCGGTCGTATCTTTGATAGCCGTCGCACTTCTGGCCATACTCGTTCTTCCGGCCGTGAAGATGACGCGGGGTTTGGGGAAGGCGTGGCGTCTGAACGCGAACTTGCGGCAGTTGCACGGGGCATTGCGCCTCTACGCCGCCGGTTTCGACGGCCGTTACCCGACGCCGGAGAAATGGTGTGACCTGCTGATCGAACATGCCCATATCCCGCCGGAGATACTCCGCAGCCCGTTCGACAAGGCAGGCCCTTGCAGCTACGGCCTGAATCCGCACGCCGACGCGAATTCACCCGACAACATGATCGTGCTGATCGAGACCGACGCGGGCTGGAACCAGCACGGGACACGGGAACTCGCCGGAGTGCGCGAAAGCGCCTGGATTCTGGAAAACGGCGGTCGGGTCCACTGCTATTATCTGAAGAGGAAGTCCGCTATATGGGAGGTCGATCCGAATGAGTGAGACTATGACACAAGACTCACGACCCACGACCCCCGACGAATCGCCAGAGACGCCGGGCCTTGCATCGCAGCATCCTGTATGGTCGTCGATTCTCTGCGGAGTCATCGTCGCGGGCATCCTGATTACGGTTGTGGTCGGCTACAGGGCTATCCGATCCCAAAGAGACCGCAAGCGGTGGATCAAGGCGGGTGAGAATCTCGTCCAACTGGGTAAGGCGCTGCGACAGTATGCCGCCGATTTCGGCGGCACGTACCCAACACCACATCTCTGGTGCGACCTGCTGACCAAGCACACAGACATCTCTCCAAGTGCGTTGCGGCATCCGTTGTACAGACAGGGTCCCTGTGATTTCGCCTTGAACCCGAACGCTGAACCGAATTCCCCAGGTGAGATGATTGTCCTGTTCGAGACAGCACCCGGCTGGAACCAGTACGGAACACAGGAGATCTTGAAGATTGATGAAGACAATATGTGCGGGTCTCACGCTGTGCACGACGACCACCATCATGTATGGGTACTACACAACGCCGGCCATGCGGCGGCTGACATATTCCACAAGCGTGATGATCCGGAATACCTCTGGCAACACGACCCGAATGAATGACAGAATCCCTCTGGCAGGGTATGATAGCGGCGCGAGTGCATAGGCCGCGAATCGTACTGGATGCCTGCCTGCGCAGGCATGACAGAGTCGTAGCCGACGTACTTGGGTATGACAGAGTCGCAGCCGATCCGGCACCGTTGGGTCTCTTGAGATGCGATAGGTAATGCGGCAATACTATGTGTACATCCTGGCCAGCAAGCGCAATGGCACCTTGTACACGGGAATGACCCACAACCTCATCAAGCGCGTCGGGCAGCACAAGGAAGGACGTGTCGCCGGATTCACGAAGGAATACGGCGTCAAGCGGCTGGTCTGGTACACCACGTTCGAGAACGTCTGGGATGCCACTGCGGCCGAGAAACGGATTAAGAAGTGGAAGCGCCGGTTAAAGCTGAGGCTCATTGAACGAGTTAACCGAGAGTGGGATGACCTTATTGAACACCAGGTCGGCGGGCGATCCGGCACAGGGCAATGACAGAATCTCGGCGACCGGGTATGATAGCGGCATGAGCCCATAGGCGGCGAATTGCGCAGGAGTCTTGACATGGCGGAAACGAAGGACAGGAACAAGGGCAAGGACAAAGGGCAGGCGGCGACGAAGGGGCGGTGGCTGGGCCCGTGGCAGATGGCGGGCCTGGGGCTGATCGTGGTCGCGGGGCTGTGGCATTTCGGCAAGCATGTCAGCGAGACCAGCGGGTATCTCAAACCCCGGCAGATCCGCTGCACCTTCAGCGACGCCAACGAGTCGCCCGTGTCCGGCGTGGTCGTGCAGCGGCAATCCTACGGCGGCGCCGGGGCCGGGATGGAGGGTTGGCGCAATTACGGCGGTCCGAGCGACCCCAACGGCCGCTGTGCGTTCGTCATCGGCGGCTGCGATATGAAGGTGACCACGACGACCCACCTGTGGGGCCTGTTCAAGAAGCTGCGCCAGGACCACCCGACGGTGGAGTACCGCTTCGCGCTGGGCGGCGTGGCCATGCCGCCGATGCGTGAGGAAGTCCTGGCGATGCTGCCGGAGGTCGGCCGGGTGGATCCGAACGACGCCGGCTACACCGATCCGCTGCCGCAAGGCGCCCTGGACCCGAATGGAACCATGCCCTACAGCACGCTGGGCATCCGCATAGGGGCTCCAGGCCCGCCGGACCAGACCCCACCGCCCGACCCGAATGTCTCGTCATAGGGCCAGGAACCTCAGACGCGTCCTGAATGAACGGCGGCCGCGAGTCGTACTGGATGCCTGCCTTCGCAGGCATGACAGAGTCGTTGCCGGCGTGCAATGAACCACAGGAGTAGAGAAAATGGCCGAGTATAGGACACCGCGGCGCGGGCTGGTTCGGCGGCTGAACATGAAGTTCGCCCTGCCGGGCCTTATCGGGCTGTTCATCATGGCGTTCATCCACGACCTGCTGCCGGGGCCGATCCGGTTCTACGCCTTCGCCTCGGTGGTCATCACGCTGTTGCTGGGCCTGGTGACGGGGCAATTCCGCGTGCTGGGCATTCAACTGGCGGCCGCCAAACACCGCCACGACCCGGAGCAGACACTCAACCGGCGACAGATGGCCGTGGCGGTCGGCGGCATCATTCCGACGATCATCCTGGCGGCGCTGAGCACCATCGAGGGCTATGCGTTCATCTGCAGATTCACCTTCTTCATTGTGGTCGCCGCCGGGGCCATCCTGCTATACGTCCTGCGCGACAACCACCCGCCAACGCCACCGGAGGTCCAGTAGCATATTCGGGCCCAGACATTGCCTGCCCTGGTTACTGTTGTGTCCGGCGACGATGGCCGTGTGTTCCGCCCTGGCCCTGGGGCTGTATCGGGATTGGGCGCCCCTGCTGGTTTATGGGGGCTGGGCCGTGGCGATGGTCGTGTTCCTGGTCCTGTGGCGGAGATGACCGGGCGGCGGCAAGAGATAAATATCGTGGCGGCCGGGGTTTTGCGGTTTGCCGGGAGACAGCAAAGACTGTACACTGTCGGGCGAATCGGCCGATATGATGTCGGCGGCTCGATGTGTCTGTTGAAAGGCGCCTATGACGGCTTGCAGGGCGGAAAAATTCGGTAAACTGGCCTTTGCGGCGGCGGTTACGGGGATTGTGGCCGCCGTAACGCTGCCCGTCCTGACGCCCATCGCAACGGCGGCCGTGATGAAATACAAAATATGCCCCCGATTCGTCACCTGTGCCGGCGTCTGCTGGTTCCAGTGGGGCTATTTCGTCAAGCTCCAGGCCGGGGCCCTCATTACCGGCCTGCTGACCCACCACACCCACTTCGGCAGGGCCGCCCTGGTCATCAGCGCCGTCATGCTGCCGGTCCTGACCATCGGCCTGGCCGCCTACATCAAAACCGCCCCGTTCTGACCCATCCGGGGGGTTTTCGAACACAGGACAAAGGGCAAATAACGGGGAGAAGACGCCCATGAATCTTTCACGCGATTCATACGCCCCCCCCAGCCACCCTCTGGACCACCCTAGTCATCACATACTTCGGCTACTTCAAATGAGTTTGAGTCAAAATGAATTTGGCTCTTGCGTGCCAGATATCGACATAAGTCTCTTTTTGAAAAGAACTTACAGTGAAATCGGCGACAGTGGAGTCAGTGGAAGGGGGATACATGGAAGGAATAGATGCAAAATTTGCATTTACTTTCTAATTGCCCATAGTTTTCTATTGAATTAGGCAAAGAAAGCCGATATGATGACTAATATGATAGCAATTAAGCTCGTCTGAGGGTGCAATTATGAAGATCAGGCAAATCAGAGTAGACGGCTACAAGAACCTAATCAACTGCAAAGTAGACCTCGGCGACTTCAACGTCCTCGTGGGCCCAAACAACAGCGGAAAGAGCAATCTCCTCGAAGCCATGCAGATCATCTGGCCGATTTGTTTCGGAGACGAGAAGCTCAGAAAGGCCGTGCTCGGCGGAGTCACGCCTCGTTTCACTGCCGATTCCTCGCTGTGCCATCTGGAGAAATACAAGAATAAACGAATGACTGTTGGCATAGTTCTTGAGGCACCAATTGATGGAACAACCTGGATCGTAGACTATGAAGTGATGATTCAGTGCGGAGAGTCTGAGAACAATGACCGAGGTTTTGTCTCTGAGAAGCTGACGGCGAAGATACCTGGGACACCAGGGCGAGCTGCGGCCTACATCGCACGGGAAGGCACCGAACTCCGTGTCCAGGACAAGACACACACCATATCAACTCAGAACTCATCCTTTCTTGCGGTTTCAGTGCTGTATCCGGACTCCAAAGGCCTTCCACCGGAATTGGCGGCATTCATTGAAACGATACGTGTGGCCATTGCAGTTCCTATTTTTGCGCTATCTCCTTCACAACTGCGAGAAGATATTGACACAGACAAGGCAATGGATCACATTCGCGTGTCCTCCTTTGGGCTCCTCTCAGCCCTTGATGCGATACAGCAGGAGGGGAAGTACTTTTCACAGCTTGAAGAGAGTATTTGCGATATTCTAGATTTAGAGCACATAATATTCCGTGTGGAGGTCAAGACGCCGCCAGGGTCAATAAAGGACGCCAAGGGAGCTGCAAAGCGAATCCGATATCTTCTCTTGAAGCGACCCGGGGATTCGTATTCCCTTGTTGAAGAATACTCTGATGGTACGTTGGTTGTCATGGCAGTGCTGGAGGCCTTATTTGCCGGCGCAGACACAAGACCGCTTCTGTGTCTGGAGGAGCTTGAGAACTGCCTGCACCCGGCGGCAGTCGAGAAGTTACTGAGACTTCTCCGAGACCATGCGGATCAGTGGCCCGTATTGATAACGACGCACTCGCCGTATGTCCTCAATGGCGTGAGTCCTGAGGATGTCCATGTGGCAGTGGTGGATGAGACGGGGGCTACTCACTTTGAGAAGGTGAAGAACTCGAAACAGCTTCGAGATTACCTGAACAGGAATTTGATGAGTTTCGGTGATTTGCTTATCAAGCATTTTGAAGGGTTTCGGGAGGAATAGTATTGGCCAAGCGAGACCGCCATGCACAACGCAAGACGATGTCTCTCATGCTCGTTGAGGGTGAAACGGATGAGGTCTTTTACGGTCGCGTCAAGAATGATCATTTGAGAAGCATTCGTTGTAGAGTGAGAGAAGTTGGTGGGCTTTTCAACATCAATAACAAGATCGTGGATGCCGTGTTCCGCTATTGTGACGATCACGCGCAGGATAGCGTGCGGGTCTACTGTTGTCTGGACAGGGAGTCTCGCAACGGTGTGATACCCGGATTTGACCTGAAGACGGTGGTGGGGCGGATTAAGGAAAACGGACTGCAGCAGGTGCTCAGTATTGATGTCGTTCGAGCAACACAGCAGATAGAGTCATGGTTCTTTCACGATATCAGCAGCATATACGAGCATCTTCAGACGCCCAAGTCGCAAAGAAACTTGCGGCGGTACTGCCCTCCGGAGAAGTTTGGTTACAAGGATCTGCAAAGACTCTTTGCGCAGTACGGAAAGACGTACAATAAGGGTAAGCGGGCCGCATCGTTCATCAAGAAACTCGATCTGCCCAAGATTCTTGCTCAGTGCGACGAATTCAGGATGGGTGTCGAGTTGATCCAAGCTCGTGCTGACGATCTTACGAATTACTTGGCTTATTCGCTGCAGAAACGCTGAGGCGGTCGTCTTCTGTCCATCAATGTGTATACAGATTGTTGAGGTTGACCGGGTATTCTTGCTAGGGGATGGCTCCGGATTCGGTGGAATGGCCTTGTAGAGCGGTGAAGAGCTTTTTGTATGTGGGGTGATTGAGTTGTATTCCTATTTTTGTGGTTCGATCTTGTCGATGGTGAACTTGCCCATGGTGGTGGCCAGTTCGAAGAAGCCGCCGGGGTCACCGTTGCCCTGGGCCAGGGTGATATGGCCGACGTCGAAGCCGCCGCGTCCGCCGCTTTTGAAGGCGGCGTCGAGGGCGACCCAGCGGTCGCCGACGTACACCTGGGTCCAGGCGTGCCCGCCGAACTTGTTCCTGACGCCCGCAAACTCATCGATATAGGCGACGCCGCTGACGACCTCGGCCGGTATGCCGACCGCCCGGCACAGGGCCGCCGTCAGGACGGCGAACTCGGTGCAATCGCCCTGTCGGCTGGCGGCCACCTCGGCCGCCGAGGCGTATCCGACGCTCAGCCCCTTGTCGTCGATGTACTCGGCCACGAACCCCTCAATCCTCTTGGCTGCTTCGCCCGCGTCCTTGGTATTGCCGGCCGCTTCCCTGGCCAGCTTGACAATCTCCGGGCGGTCGCTCTGGACGAAGGCGCTGGGTTTGAGCGCCTCGACGGCCCGTGCGTCCTTGCCCTTGTAGGGCATGGCGACCCCAGTGGGCATCTCGGCGGCGACCACCGTTACCTTCACCCCGCCGCTATCCAGCGGCTCGACGCTCTGCTGGCCGTTCGACGGCAGGACCAGCTTCTGCGTGTCGGCCTTGGGGCTGAGGGTGTACGTGGCGCTGCCCAGTCCGCGGATGTCCTCCATCGGCTGGGGGCTGTCGACGAACATCTTGTCGATGAACTCGAACACGTCGTTCTCGCTCATCGCGAATTCCTTCGAGCAGATGATCATCTCGATATTCATCCCCAGCATCGGCACGATGTCCTTAAGCAGATTGCCCTCGTCGTCGACGTAGCTGGCGCTCTCGAGTTCTCCGGCGCCCTGCACGACGAACTTGTTACGGACCTTGATCGCGTCCACCACCCGCCCCAGCAGGTCGATCCGCTCTTTGGCGCCCACCGTCACCTCCACGTCCAGGGCGCTCATTTGGGTCGGGCTGAAGACCTTGGCGGTGTAAGTGGTGCCTTCCTTGAGGCCCTTCTTCAAACCGAGCAGCCGCAGGCCCTCGGACATGACGGCATTGCGTGGCCAATCGACGGTCTGCGTCTGTTGCTGGCCCATCGACGAGATCGTCATGACGGCCTGGTCGCCCTTGACCTCGCCGGTTACGAGCATCTTCATAATGCCCAGGTCCATCGAACTCTCGAAGCTGATCGGCTCGCCTTTGGCGGTTTCGAGGCTCGATTCCTTCGTGTAGAGACTGATGGGCATACCGCCGCGCTGGATGCTCAGCGAGACCTCCTGCGAGGTGCTTACCTTCCCGTCGCCCTCGGTGCGGGTCTGGACGGCACGGCCGACCTTCTTGCCCTCCATGTACACCGCGTAGTAGTCCACTTCGCTTTCGGCCAGGGCAATCGAGCAGACCCACAGACCCAGACACAGCGCGACGAACCATCGAATCTTCATAACCTCTTTCCTTTCAAGCACTTGCAACAGCCGACGCAGGGCGTTTTGATGCACCACGCAGACCGCCGGGCACGGGGGCAAGACCTCTAAACGAAAACCTTCGGCGGCCTGGAGCGTGCTCTGCGGCGAGTCGTTTGTCGCCATTATAGCGTGCCGGCCGCGATTTCACAGATAATTGCCCGCTGAAGCCGCATGGTCTGGAAGCCCATGCCACATGTTGACGGGGGCCACGAACCGTTCTGGATGCCTGCCTGCGCAGGCATGACAGGGTCGTTGCGAGTGTATGTTGAAATTTTCACGCCCGCCGCTAGAATCGGCCGAAACTGGCTCGTGAGGTGGTGTCCATGACCTTCGAAGAACTGCTCGCCATCGTAGAAGCCGACCGCGGTGTCGGTGTCCGCACCGACTCGCGCCGGGTCTGCGCCGGCGATGTCTTCGTCGCCGTCAAGGGCACGGCCGTCGATGGCCACGATTTCATCGGCCAGGCGGTTGAGAAGGGAGCCGCCTATGTGGTTGTGCAAGGCCCATCCGCCATCCCTTCGCTGCGCGAAGGGATGCCACCCCAGGGACAAGGGCGGCCACGGGGGGCCGCCCCTACGGACGAGCCGGCGATGCACGGTGGAGTAAGCCCCATGCGACGTGTCGACGAGGGACGACGGACGAGGGACGATAGAGGAATCCGAGACACGCAATACGTGCAGGTGGAGGACTCGGCCGCAGCCGCGGCGATGCTGGCGCAGGCATCCAAGGGCTATCCCGCCTCGAAGCTGGTGAACCTGGCCGTCACCGGCACTAACGGCAAGACGACCACGGCCTTCCTGGTGCGTGCGTGCATCAACCATGCCCGCGGCGCGCGCTGCGGGCTGATGGGCACGGTGGTTTACGACACCGGAGGAGGGCTGTATCCATCCTCCCTGACGACGCCCGACAGCCTCGACATCGCCGCCCGACAGGCCGAGATGGTCGTCGCGGGACTGAGCCACATGGTCATCGAGGCCTCCAGCCATGCCCTCAGCCAGAATCGGCTGGCGGGCATCGAGTTCGCGGCGGCGGCCTTTACGAACCTCACCGGCGACCACCTCGACTATCACAAGACCGAGGCCGACTACCTCGCCGCCAAGTGTCGCCTCTTCGAGCCCCTGTCCGCCGACGCCGTCGCCGTGCTCAACGCCCAGTCGTCCCACGCCCGCCGGATTGCGGCGCGGACAAAGGCCAGGGTCCTCTGGTACGCCGTCGACGAATCCGTAGAGTGTGCAACGTGTTGCACACGCGGACAGGCTGTTCCGCGTGGGCAAGAATCCCATCCCGATGCACGTCTATCGGGACCCACGCTACACGGGCCGCACAGTGCGGCTCTATCGGCCGATCTGACAGCGCGGATTGAGAGCATGGATGTCGTCGGCACGGTGTTTACGGTTGAGTATGGCGGCCGGACCGCCACCGTCCGCACGCCGCTGCTGGGCCTGTACAACGTCAGCAACCATCTGGCGGCGGCGGGCCTGTGCCTGGCGGCCGGGTTCGACCTCGATGCGGTGGCCGCGGGACTGTCGAGCCTCGACATCGTCCCCGGCCGGCTCGAAAGGCTCGACGCCGCCGCGGACTTCTCCATCCTCATCGACTACGCCCACACGGACGATGCACTCAAGAACGTCCTCACGACGCTCAAGCCGTTGACGCAGGGCCGCCTCATCGTGGTCTTCGGCTGCGGCGGCGACCGCGACCGGACCAAACGTCCCCGCATGGCCGCCGTCGCCGAGCAACTGGCCGACTGCGTCATCGTCACCAGCGACAACCCCCGCACGGAAGAGCCCAACGCCATCATCCGTGAAATCTTGACGGGCTTCAAACGCCCGACCGCGGTTCGCGTCGAGCCGGATCGGCGAAAGGCCATCGCCCTGGCCGTCCACGACGCCCGGCCGGACGATGTGATCCTCATCGCGGGCAAGGGTCACGAGGACTATCAGATCATCGGCACAAAGAAGCATCCCTTCAGCGACAAAGAAGCCGCCCTCGACGCCCTGGGGCCTCCGGCATGAGACCTCTGCCCGTTTCAGAACTCATTGACGCCGTCGGCGGCACG
>DDXG01000235.1 GCA_002347125.1 Phycisphaerales bacterium UBA2266 | reverse complement strand
ACATCGGGATTCTTGCCCACGCGGTTGCCGGCGCTAATATCACGGAACATCATAAGACATCATCTTGACACTCACGGACTTGGCCAAATGAAACACACTCTCCCCATGCTGTCCATTCTCGCCGCAGCCGCCATCCTCACCGGCTGTGCGAAGAGACCACCTCAACAGGGTCCCCCCGACGCTCAACAGACGCAATCCGCCGCCAGGATGGTCCTCCTGTCGGCCGGAACCTTCACGATGGGCGAGCCCGGCGAAATCGACGCCCCGCCGCACGAAGTGGCCCTCAGCGCCTTCTACATCGACGTCCACCTCGTCACTCAGGCCGACTACGAACGGGTCATGGGCGCCAATCCCTCCCGCTGGAAGGCCCCGGACAATCCCGTCGAGCAGGTCCGCTGGTCCGATGCCGTCCGCTACTGCAACAAGCGATCCGAACTGGAGGGTCTCGAACCCTGCTACGACCTCCAGAAATGGACCTGCAACTTCGCCGCCGACGGCTACCGCCTGCCGACCGAGGCCGAGTGGGAATACGCCTGCCGCGCCGGCACGCAGACCGCCTGGTTCTTCGGGCCAGACGCCTCCCGGCTGGGCGATTACGCATGGTTCCAGACCAACGCCTCCGGCCGGCCGCAGCCCGTCGGCCGCAAGAAGCCCAACCCCTGGGGCCTCTATGACATCGTCGGCAACCTCTGGCAGTGGTGCAACGACTTCTACCAGGTCGATTACTACGAGCAATCCCCCAAACAAGACCCCACCGGCCCCGACACGGGCGAAACCAAAGTCGTCCGCGGCGGGGCATGGAAATTCACCGCTGACGCCTGCCGCAGCGCCTATCGCTACAACGAAAGCCCCGGCTACACCGACGTCTGCTTCGGCTACGACATCTACGGCTTCCGCTGCGTCCGCCGCCCCAACTCACAAGACCCCCAATGACCCGCCACGCTGATATGTCTGCATCCTCTCCTGCGCAGAGCGTATTCCGTCATGCCGAGCCCATAGCTTGTCATGCTGAGCGAAGCGAAGCATCTGGTCCTTGAACCGGGCAGGAACCCCGGAAGCGGACTTCCCACGAGCGATTCATAACAAATCTGTTAAATCTGGGTAATCTGTTGCTAAAGTACATCTTTCGCAGGAGATGAGAAATGGGAACCATCGAACAAGGCGTCCACCAGGCCGTTGACAACTGCCTCAAGGTCCAGCCCGGCGAGCGGGCCGTCATCATCACCGACCGCCAGACCCTCGAAATAGGCCGGGCCCTGCAGACCGCCGTCCAGGCCATCACCGGACCCGTCAAGTGCTTCATCATGGAGGACTTCGGCCCGCGACCCATCGACTGGCCGCAAGAGATGGCCGACGCCCTGGCCGACGCCGATGTCAGCATCTACGCCGCCCAGGGCGCCCCCGGCGAACTCCAGAGCTTCCGCATGAAGATGCTCAAGGCCATCGAGGCCAATCCCCGCCTCCGCCACGCCCACATGATTGGCATCACCCCGCAGATCATGGCCGACGGAATGTGCACCGACTACCGCAAGATCCAGCGGATCAGCGCCCTCGTCCACGAGGCCGTCCGCAACGCCAAATCCATCACCGTCACGACCGACCGCGGCTGCGACTTCACCGCCGCCTTCAGCCCCGCCCTCAAATGGCTCGTCAGCGACGGCAATATCCAGCCCGGCCGCTGGATGAACCTGCCCGACGGCGAGGTCTTCACCAGCCCGGCCACCCTCAACGGCCGCATCGTCATCGACGGCTGCCTCGGCGACTATTTCTGCGAGAAGTACGCTTGCCTCGAACAGACGCCCATCACGGTGAACGTGGCCGCCGGCCGGGCCGTCCGCGAATCCATCCGCTGCGACAACACCGCCCTGCTGCACGACTTCACCGAATACCTCTTCAACAACGACGCCAACAGTAACCGCGTCGGCGAATTCGCCATCGGCACCAACACCGGCCTGACGCACCTCATCTATAACCTCCTGCAGGATGAGAAGTTCCCCGGTATCCACATCGCCTTCGGCAGCCCCCTGCCCGGCAAGACCGGCGCCGACTGGGACAGCAAGTCCCACGTCGACGGCGTCCTCCTGCGCCCCACCATCACCGTAGACGGCCGCCCCCTCATGCAATCCGGCCGATTCCTCCTGCCCTGACCCCACGTACCACGCGCATCCCCGTAGCACGGGCATCTTGCCCGTGAACATGGCAAGGGCATCCCCGTAGCACGGGCATCTTGCCCGTGGACCACGTCATCCCCGTACCCTGTACCTGGCACCTGGACGGACAGCCACCCATTTCCCATCGTCATCGAACGACTGCGGACAGCGGCTCGGCAACGTCAAGGCTGAGTGTATGGGTATGCAATGCGATGTGGCGCACGGAGGTGACGATGTCACCCCTGCGAAGGCAGGGGTCCAGACCGCGCTGGAAGGCCGCTGGCGGCCACGAGTCGTACTGGATGCCTGCCTGCGCAGGCATGACAGAGTCGTAGCCGGGGCGCCCCCGTGGAATGCAATGGGGGCAAGGAGGGGGGATTCCGGGGACAGCATATAATGGCACTAAGTTAAGCATATTTGTAACCCTCTAAGGCTGGCGCAGAGCAGCTTGAGCCGGGGGATTTAGATGATTTCGAGGGGGCCGAAATCGCTTTCGGGCTGTGAATCGCTTAACTTAGTGCCATTAGGGACAGCATACCCATTTCCATGTTCCTGGCCCGAAGCGATAAACCCAACGCCGCCACCACTCTTACGCTTGAATTCCTGAACGGCCGCCCGAGGTTGCCGCGCCGTCACCCCCCAGTCAGGCAGAATCCAACCCTGTCAAAGACAACCGTGTGAATCATTTTCAAAATGGGTCCGCGCCCGAAAGCCGCTGCGACCGGCTAACGACTATCGACTGACGGCTATCGACTATCCAATCTCTGTCCATCTGCGAAATCTGCGGCTCACCCCTTGCTCTCAAACTGCGGCACCTTCAGTGTCTCCCCATCCCGCAGCGCCGACTGGTGCGCGACGACACCCGGCACGGTCATCGCCAGGGCCTCGTATACGTTGACCATCGGCTCTCGGTCGTCCAGTATCGCGCCGATGAACTCATTCGTCAGCGGCCCATGCGAGCCCCCGTGTCCGCCCTCCGGCATACCCGGCGGCAGCGGCGGCCGTCGCACGTCCGGCAGGTCCCTGGCCTTCCCCCGGTACTGCGTCCCCTCCATCCAGCCCTTTTCCCCATACACCCGCCCCGTCTCCACCACCACCTCGAACACCCCCTTGGCCATCAGCATCCGCGACGAGCCGCCCTCGCTCGTGCGAAACAGCGCAATCTCATCCGTAAACGGGTTCTCGTATACATTGGCCCCCGGCTTGAAAACCTCGTACCCGGCATTGAACCCGTTGCATGAGACCGATGTGTACCGCCCACCCGTCACCCCGATGTAATACGCCGTCGAGTGCGTCGGGTACCACAGCGGCGGAGACCCCGTCCGCCAGTTTCTGAACGATGGGATCGGCGTCGGGCTGTAGTGGTAGTACTCGCCCTCGGAGTAGATAACCCGGCCGAAACCGCCCGCCCGATACACCTGCCGCATCGCGTAGCAGTCCTCGCGAAAGCAGCTCGTCTCGGCCATCATGTACTTCATGCCCGTCTTACGCACCGTCTCGACCAGCTTCTCGGCGTCCTCGATCGAGCCCCAGACCGCCGGCACGGCCGTCATCACGTGCTTGCCGTGGTTCATCACCTCCATGCAGTGCCGGGCGTGGCTGGGCGCATCGGTCGCCACGAACACCGCCTCGATCGTCGGGTCCTTGACCAGCACATCCAGCGACTCATAAGACTTGCCGCACCGGCACGCCTTCATCAGGCCGTCGCGCCGCTCCGGGATCAGGTCGCTGACGGCCGCGACCTCTACGTTCGGATGGTCCTGAAACCCGAACGCCGCCCCGAACTGGCAGACCCCATAGCCCACGATGCCCACCCGGACCTTGCGATCCGAGACCGGCTGCCATACCTGGGCGGGCATCTGGCGGGCATCGAGCCTGGCCGCGGGCCACGCCCCCGCCAGCATCGCCCCCACCGACCCCATCCCAACCTTGCCCAGAAACCCCCGCCGATCCACCCCATCAAACCGTTTATCTGCCATAACCAAACCTCCTGATCCAGCACGAGCCGTCAAGCCACCCGCGCAAACGTCTCATGCCGCCACATTACCCCCAATTCTAACCGCCATGCACCGCCCGCGCCAAGCTCAACCGCCGCCAACCCCGGCAAACGCCGAGCGGGGTGGCCGCCTTTCGCACAGCGAAGGGCCGCAGTCTCCGCAAAGCAGCCGCTGAGCGGTGGTAGCCCTTCGCACGGCGAAGCGATGGGCAGTCCCATCGAGTATCCAGCATCCAGTATCAAGCATCCGGTATCTGCCTCCTTCACAAACAGTGCCGGGTCTCCCATAATAGTCGTCCGAAAGGAGCCGCACACCCATGGGCTATTCGTCGACAACAGGACTGCCGGACAACCCCAGGACACAGACTGTCGCCAGAACAAAGATGGTCGTCGGGACACAGACTGCTATCAGGACACAGACTGCTATCAGGACACAGACGGTCATCAGGACAGGACTTGTCATTCTGAGCGAAGCGAAGAATCTCCTGTTTTCGCCGCCCAGACCCTTCGCTGGGCTCAGGGTGACAGTCTTCGCGGCAATTCTCGTGCCGGCCATGCTATGCAGCGGCGCCGAGACCTCGCAGCACCGCTGCTTCAGCGGTATCTACCCGCATCTCGCCTATTTCAACACCGATGGGGAGTGCGGCACCGGCGCCGTGGTCCCCTGGGCCGACCATCTCTGGCTGGTCACCTATTCGCCGCACAGACCCCTGGGCTCGGACGACAAGCTCTACGAGATCGACCCATCGCTGCACATCGCTGCTCGCCCGGAGAGCGTCGGCGGCACCCCCGCCAACCGCATGGTCCACCGTGAATCGAACCAGCTCATCATCGGCCCCTATTTCATAGACGCCGACCGCAATGTCCGCGTCATCCCGCCCGCCAGGATGCCCGGCCGACTCACCGGAACCGCCCGCCACCTCACCGACCAGGCCGGGAGAGTCTACTTCGCCACTATGGAAGAAGGCCTCTACGAGGTCGACGTCCGCACGCTCGACGTGACGCCGCTTTATGCAGACAACCAAAACGACGTCTCCGGACGCCCCGCCACGGCTGAGATGGCCGACCTGCCCGGCTACCACGGCAAGGGCTTCTACAGCGGCCAGGGCCGTGTCGTGTACGCCAACAACGGCGAACCCTCGCCCCTGGCCCGAACCAACCCGGACATTGCCTCCGGCTGCCTGGCCCAGTGGGACGGCCGCCATTGGCAGGTCCTCCGCCGCAACCAGTTCTGCGAGGTATCCGGCCCCGGCGGCATCTACGGTAACACCCATCCACAAACCGACCCCATCTGGAGTCTCGGCTGGGACCACCGCTCGCTCATCCTCATGCTGCTGGACGGCGGCCGCTGGCACGCCTTCCGCCTGCCCAAGGCCTCCCACTGCTACGATGGCGCCCACGGCTGGAACACTGAATGGCCCCGAATCCGCGAGATCGGCGAAGACAACCTGCTGATGACGATGCACGGGATGCTCTGGCGGATGCCTCGTACCTTCTCCGCAGGCGATACCGCAGGCATCGCCCCGCGCTCCACGCATCTGATGGTCACGGCTGACTTCTGCCGCTGGAACGACCACATCGTCTTCGGCTGTGACGTGACCGCCAAGAGTGAGTTTCTCAACAAACGCAAGGCCAAGGGCAACATCGCCGGCCCCGGCCAGTCCCAGTCCAACATCCGGTTTGTCGAGCCCGGACAACTCGACCGCTTCGGCCCGGCGCTTGGCCGAGGGGCCGTCTGGCTTGATGACCCTGTCCGTGGTGGGCAGCCATCCGAGCCGTTCCTGTTCGCCGGTTTCCAGCGTCGAGGCGTCCACCTGGCCCACGACAACGCCGAGTCCGTGCGATTCACCTTCGAGACGGATGCCTCCGGCAACGGCCAATGGTCGGTGCTCAAGGAAGTGACCGTCCCGCCGGCCGGCTATCTCTGGTGTGAATTCCCTTTGGACCAGGTCGGACACTGGATTCGCATCCGCACGGATCGCGACTGCCAACACGCCACCGCCTTCTTCCATTACTCCAACGCCGACACCCGCCCAGCCGATCCCGACCCCATCTTCGCCGGTCTTGCGGGCCCCGAATCCCGCCCGGCCACAGGGGGCCTGATTCGGTCCCGTGGCGAGGGCCTCAAGACGCTGCACTTCGCCGCCTTGACCACCACATCGCAGGGTCCGGCGGACCTGGGCTATTACGAAATCGACGCGGACATGAAGCTCAAACGAATCGATAACCCAACGGCCCACAAGTGGCTCAAGGACAATGTCGCCGTCCCCGCGGACGTCGTCACCATAGACGCCGCCTCCGTCCTCTACGTTGACGACTCCGGCCGCCGCTATCGCCTGCCCAAAGGCGATCCGTGCTTCGACCAACCCGGCCCGCTCGGACCCGAACGCATTGACCGCGAGGTCGTCACCGAACGCGACCTGTTCAACTGCCACGGGACCTTCTATGAACTGCCCGCCGAGAACGCAGGCGGCTTTGCCAAGATCCGCCCTATCGCCACCGGCAATCGCCACATCAGCGATTACTGCTCCTGGCGCGGCATGCTCGTGATGGCGGGTATCGACAACGACGCACCCGGCCACAACAGCCACATCATCCGGTCCGATGACGGCCGATGCGCCCTGTGGTTCGGCGCCGTCGACGACCTCTGGAAGCTCGGCAAGCCCCGCGGCCAGGGCGGCCCCTGGAAGGACACCCCCGTCCGCGCCGGCGAGCCCTCCGACCCCTACCTGATGACCGGATACGACCGCAAGACCCTCACGCTGGCCCACACCAGCCCCGGCCAGGTCGATATCCGCGTCGATGTCGATATCGACGGCAATGGGAACTGGCGACCGTATCACACCTTCGCCGTCCCGGCCGGACAGACCATCACGCACGCATTCCCCGAGGCGTCTTCCGCCTATTGGGTCCGCGCCACCGCCTCGGACGATGCCGTCGCCACCGCCCAATTTCTATACGAGTGAGTGGAGGTACGCACCACGTCGGGTGGGTCCCGATGTACATCGGGATTCGTGCCCACGCGGCCGGACCGGGCGTTCACTACTTCTCGATTTCGCCGTCGCCCTGCATAATCCACGCTTCATTGAAACAGGCGTGGCGGATGGTCTTGCCCGGGCCGCCCTGTGTGTCGTTGCGGTGGAAGCTGTAGGTCACATGCAGCAGGCCGTCGCGGCCCTGGATGACGGCCGGATAGGCACTGGAGCTCGCCTGCCCGTCGGCCCGCGAGTCGTTCTCGATATGCCGGGTATGGGCCCAGGTCAGACCTTCATCCATCGAGAGAGACACCGCCAGGCTGTGCCGCCCCTTTTCAGTATCGTTGTACGCCAGCACCCAGTGGCCATTGGCCAACGTCGCTACGTCGGCTCCGGCGCCGGGATTGGGCAGATTGGAGTCTCGCACCCCGGTCCACGTCAGTCCGCCGTCGCTCGATGAGCTGACATGCAGTCGCTTCGGCGCCGGGCCGTTATCCCGCATGTATGCCACCAGCGTCCCATCCGACTTGACGGCGATACCGGGCTGGATATTGCCGGCGGCAACCAGCGGCTCGCTGAATTGCCATGTCCGGCCGCCGTCGTCCGTCAACGCCATCAGCGAGAAACTGAACCCATCCGAATACAGCGGTACGATGATGCGGCCCGACCCGAGCACGACGGCCTTGTTCTTCGTCTGCCAGCCCATCCGCCGAAAGTGCGGATACCCCAGTTCTGCGTCCCTATACCCGCCCTTGCCGTCATACAGCCGCCCGCCGCGGACCATATCCTTGCCGCGGGCCTTGTCCAGAAGCTCCGCGCCCCAGGCCCGCCACACAGCCGCCTTCGCACCGCCCGTAATCCTGCCCGCCACCGTCTCGCCGGCCGCCAGATAGCGCCCATAGTCGGCAATCTGCCGCTCAATCGACCGCACAAACCGGTCATCGGGCTGGATGCCTCGCTCGGCCGGGTCGCCGGGCTTGACATGCAAGACCTCCTGCCAGGCCCATTTCGGGGGCCCCGCCCCGGCGAAGTCCTCGCTGATTCGATACTTCAACAACGACGTCTCCCACTGGTTGGCCATGACCGTATACCACACAAGCCACAGCCGCCGGCGACCGTCGAGAAAGAGAGCCGGATTGATGTCGGGAAAACCGGGCGCGTCCGCCATGACAAACGGCTCGGACCACACCTGCGCTCCGCACGGCCGCCGGGCCCCCATGATGGCCACGTCATCGGCCCATCGCTCCCCCGAACCCTGGAACCAGGCCGCCAGCAGGTCCCCGTTGGGCAATTCCACGATGGTCGAGCCATGGACGTGTTCGTGGACAGCCGGGAAGATCGCCTCAGCATAGTACACCGCGTCGTCCGCCGCCGTTTGCTCTGCGGCGGCCAATACGAACCCCCCATATCCTCCTGAGACAGCCAGCAACGCCGCCAGGATCACTCGATGGGATACCGCCATGATACACCTCATCAACAGCTTGCCGCCAAGCACGGACCGCGCACACAGCCCGCGGGCCCATGATGAAGGTCCTCACGGCGGCCGTCAAGCAGGAACGCTCGGCAAGAACGTCTCGGCCCCGGATCCGTGCGCCGGCGTATCCGACAGTGCCAACGCCGTATCGATCAGGGCCAGATGCGTGTAACCCTGCGGGAAGTTGCCCAACAGGCGTTTCGTCGTGAAGTCCATGTCCTCGCTATAGAGCCCCAGATGGTTGCCATAACCGAGCAGGCGGTCGAACTGCTCGACGGCTTCCTCACACCGGCCGATCCGATACAACGCCTTAATCATCCAGAACGTGCAGACGGTAAACGAAGACCGAGGCACGCCGAAGTCGTCGGCCTCCCGATAACGATACATCAGCCCGTCGACGCACAGGCGCTTCCACGTCTGCTCCACCGTCTTGACGTACACCGGATCGCCGGCGCCGCAGAAGCCGTAATGCTCCGCCAGGAGATTCGCCGAGTCGAGACTATCGCCGCCATAATACTGCATCAGAGCGCCGGTCTTCGGATGGACCCCTTTCTTCAGGACGTCGGCCCGTATGGCGTCGCGCAGGCGCGCATAATTCTCCGCATCAGCGGCCTTGCCGAAGAACCGCGCGATGCTGACCGCCCGGTCCATGCCCACCCAGCATAGAATCTTCGAGAACACGAAA
Source organism: Phycisphaerales bacterium UBA2266 (assembly GCA_002347125.1). Lineage (GTDB taxonomy): Bacteria > Planctomycetota > Phycisphaerae > Sedimentisphaerales > Anaerobacaceae > UBA2266. The sequence goes on along the minus strand of DDXG01000235.1, from coordinate 32,392 downwards.
TGCCTGCGCTCGCTGCGGAACTCCCATATGCCGCTGTCGGTCTTGCGCCAGTTGTTGTAGATATGCCGGGTCAGGGTCCGAACCACCGTCCAGAGGTCCTCGCGGTAATCGAGCGTGTTGTAGAAAAGGCGGAACGACTGATAGATGACGTCCATCAGGACGCCGTAGATGTCGTTCTGCTTCTGGAAATGGGCGCTGTTGCCAACGCGCACTGGCCGCGATCCCTCATAGCCCCGCAGCCAGTCCAACTCCGTCTCCTTCAGCGTCCGGTTGCCGCGGATGCCATACATAATCTGTATCTTCTCGTCCTTGTAGGGCACGATATCGAGGATGAAATTCAGGAACCGCTTGGCCACGGAATAATGACCCAGCCGCGTCAGGATGCTGATGGTCATCCCCGCGTCCCGCAGCCAGCAGTACCGGTAATCCCAGTTGCGGACCTCGCCGATGGTCTCCGGCAGCGAGGTGGTCACCGCCGCCAGGATTGCCCCGGTCTTCTGGAAGGCCAGCATCTTCAGGACCAGGGCGCTGCGCTGCACGGCCCGCGGCCAGGCCGTCACACTGTCCGTCCGCGCCAGCCATCCCATCCAATACACCTTGGTCCGTTCATACTCCAGCCGGATATAATCCACGTCCAGCCGCACAATCTTCTGATTGTAGCTCATCAGAAGGTAGTGGTCTTCCGTGAGTGTGATGGGTTTGGCGTCGGCGACGTCCGTCAGGGGCAGGTCCGAGTACAAGTAGACGGATTCATACTTGCCCGCCGTAGTGCAGTGCTTCAGGAATTCGGCCGACAGCTCCCGCCGCACCGGATACTGGGCGTAGCCCGGCCGCGGCTCGTAGCGAATCCGCACCTTCGGGCGCCCGCTGACGACGTGCAGATACCGGACTATGTCCGGCGGACAGTGATAGGCCCCGGATTCGGTTCGATACCGCGGCATGAAATCGAACACCTCCAGGACATCCGAACCCCGCGCGAACCGCGTCACAAGAATGTTAGTCCGCCGCAGATACTCCTGCGTGATTTTGCAGCCGGCGGCCGGTTCTATGGCGAATCGCCCGCCCCGCTCTTCATCCAGCAGCGACGCGAAGATCGAACTGCTGTCGAAATACGGCAGGCAGCAGAAGTCGATACTGCCGGTGCGGCTCACCAGGGCCGCCGTCGTACAGTTGCCGATGACACCATAGTCAAGATTCTTCATAGGCTGCTATTCCGCGAGGTTTTCCAGGAGCTTGCGCACCACCGAGACCGAACCGGCGCTGAAGCGGGCCCGGCTGGAGCCCCGCCCGACCTTGATCGTATAGGCGTGCTCCGGCATCACCGTGAACATGTCTTCATCCGTGTAGTCGTCGCCGGCGCAGAGGATGAAATCCCACGGGCCCCGCGCCAGCCATGCCTCCGTCGCCGAACCCTTGTTGGCCGCCACGCTCTTGACCTCCAGAATGCGGGCGCCCTCAAAGACCCCCAGGTCCAGGTTCTCCGTCAGGCCCACCAGCGCGCCTCGCAACTCCTGCATCCGAACCATCGCCAACTCCGGGTCGCTCCGGCGGCAGTGCCACACGAGAGAGAAGTCCTTCTCCTCGACAAAGGAACCGGGCGTCCGGTCGGCGTACAGATCCAGAATCGGGCGAATCGCATCCTTCCAGTGGTGGGCCACAAGCCCTCGGCACTCCCATTGTCCGCCGCGCCGACGGTGCCAGTTGCCGTGTTCGGCCACCAGATGGACATCGAGATCGCCCAGCCAGTTCTCCAGTGTCCGGCGGTCGCGCCCGCTGATGATGACGAGTTCATTGCCGTCCCGACCGGACAACCGAGCGAGCATCCGGCACAGGTCCGAATCCGGCATGGCGGCTTCCGGTTGACCGACAAACTCGCGGAGTGTCCCGTCATAGTCCAGAAGAAACAGACTTCGCCGGCTCCCGCGGTACGCGGCGACAATCTCCTGGCACACCGCCGGCGTCAGACCCCGCATCGACAGTAACGCCTGGGTCGCCTTGATATCGGCAAGTCGCTGGACGAAATCCGTGGCCCATCGTTCGACCGTGTAGCGAGCCACCCGCTTGAGCATGGACTGATTACGGCGCTTCTGCTCCTCCGGCGGCATGGTCAGCGCCCTGGCAATGGCCTCGACGATGCCCGTCTTGTCGTGGGGGTTGACCACCAGCGCTTCCGATAGCTCGCAGGCCGCCCCGGCCATCTCGCTGAGAATCAGCACCCCGCGTCCGTCCGTCTGAGCCCGCGTCGCCACGTACTCCTTGGCCACCAGGTTCATCCCGTCCCGCAGCGGCGTAATCAGGGCCACGTCCGCCGCGTGGTACAGCGCCGTCAGCGGCTCAAAGTCCAGAGACCGGAACATGTAATTGATAGGGGTCCAGCCGATCGTGCCGTACTCCCCGTTGATCCGCCCCACAAGCTGCTCGATCTGCGTGCGAAGGTCGTTGTACCACGACACCTGCACCCGGCTGGGAACAACCAGAATCGCCAGACTCACCCTCCTCCGGAATTCGGGGTAGACCCGCAGAAACTGGTCGAACGCCTCCAGACGATTCAGAATGCCCTTGGTGTAGTCAAGGCGGTCGATGGAGATAATCAGCTTGCGGTCACCTGTCTGCGCCCGCAGACTGGCTATCTCCTTCCGGACGTCCGGGCGGTCGGCCACTGAAGCGAACCTCTCGTAGTCGATGCCCATGGGAAAGGCATCCACCCGGACCGGCCGGTCGTCCGCCAGCAGGGTATTGAGCGAATGCTCGCATCCGGCGATCCGTTGGGCGCTGCTGAAGAAGTGCCGCACGTAGTCATACTCGTGAAAGCCGATCAGGTCAGCCCCCATGATCCCCCGCAGTACCTCCATACGCCACGGCAGCAGCCGGATCATCTCGAACGACGGAAACGGAATGTGCAGGAAAAAGCCGATCGACGAGGCCGGCAATGCCTCTCGCAACATCCGGGGCAGGAGCATCAGGTGGTAGTCGTGAATCCAGATACGGTCCTCCGGACCGGCCGCCAGCAGCACCTGCTCGCGGAACAGCTCGTTGACGCGGCGATACGACTCCCACAGGACCGGATCGTATTGGCAGTACTGCGGGAAATAGTGGAACAGCGGCCAGATGGTCGCGTTGCAGAATCCGTGATAGAAATCCCGGACATCGCCGGCGGCCATGTGAACAGGAAGGCAGTCGTCACTCGAAAGACACCGCCGGATATCCTCCGCATCCGCGTCGGATAGCTCGTCGCGGGCCACCCCCGGCCAACCCACCCACAACTTGTCGGCATCCTCCAAACAGGCCATGCCCGTCGCCAAACCGCCCACACTGCGGCTGTAGTGCAGCCGCCCGTCGTACTTCTGCACACTGACAGGCAGGCGGTTGGATACAATGATCAATCGGCTCATGGGAAACGTCGCACCTTGCTCATACATGCCTTACATGAAATGACCCTATGGAAAAACGTCGGCCGGTGCAAGACCAAACCGGCCCAATACGCAATAATGGGGCCCTGACGGGCGTCATTCACAGCGGCTGAAGGACCCGTTGCGGCCGCGTGCCACGCCAAAAAAAGGCTTGTGATGGGCCCTTCCATCGGGATAATGGTCTGTGACGGCGCCCGCGGTTGAACGCCGCAGGCGTCCTGTAGCACGCGAATACGTGTAATCGTCAACCTGTCAACACTGCAAGGAGAACGCCTGCTATGACTGAGAACAACAGCCACGACACGTCGCGCCGTGATTTCCTCAAGGGCACCGGTCGTATTGCCGTCGGCTCGGCGTTAGCCGCCGGCATCGCATCGAACATCTACGCCGGCGAGAACAACACCATCAAAGTCGTACTAATCGGCTGCGGCGGGCGCGGCACCGGCGCCGCCTCCAATGCCCTGAGCGTCAAGAACGGCCCAATCAAGCTCGTGGCCATCGCGGACGTCTTCGAGAGTCGCATTCGGAACAGCTTCAACTCCCTTAGCCGTCAGCACCCCAACCAGGTCGATGTGCCCGAAGACCGCCGGTTCCTCGGGTTCGACGGCTACAAGAAGGCCATGGACTGCCTCAATCCAGGAGATGTGGCCATATTCGCCACACCACCGGCTTTCCGCTGGGTGCACTTCGGCTACGCCATCGAGAAGGGCCTCAACGTCTTCATGGAAAAGCCCATCACCGTCGACGGCCCCTCCACCCGCAAGTTCCTCAAGCTGGCGGAAGAGTCCGTCAGGAAGAACCTCAAGGTCGGTGTCGGCCTCATGATCCGCCACTGTCGGGGCCGCCAGGAACTGCTCCAGCGAATCCAGGACGGCGAAATCGGCGACATCATCGCCATGCGCGGCTACCGAATGGGCGGCCGAGCCGCCGCGGTGGGTCCCAAGCCTTCCGGCATCAGCCATCTGATGTATCAGATCCAGCGCTTCCACAGTTTCATCTGGGCCAGCGGCGGCGTGTATAGCGACTACTACATCCACCAGATCGACGAGCTGTCGTGGATGAAGGGCGCCTGGCCGATCGAGGCCCACTGCGTCGGCGGCCGACACCACCGCGGCAACGCCGTGGATCAGAACCTCGACAGCTACGCCGTCGAATACACCTACCCCGACGGCACCAAGCTCTTTTACAACGGCCGGAACATGGAAGGCTGCAAGGGCGGCTTCTCCAGCTACGTGCATGGGACCAAGGGTTCCGGCATTGTTTCGACCAACAGCCACACGCCCGGCAAGGTCCGCACGTTCAAGGGCCACATCATGGAGCGAGAGAACATGCTCTGGGCCTATCCCCAGCCGGAACAGAGCCCCTACCAGCTGGAGTGGGACGACCTGATCGACGCCATCCGCAACAACAAGCCCTACAACGAGGCCGAGCGGGGCGCCAAGGCCAGCCTCGTCAGTTCCATGGGACGCATGGCCGGCCATACGGGTCAGGTCATCACCTACGACCAGATTCTCAACTGTGAGCACGAAATGGCCCCGGATGTCGACAAGTTCACGTTCGACTCCGAGGCGCCTCTGATCGCCGACGCACAGGGCCGCTACCCCGTCCCGCAGCCCGGCATTATCACCAACCGCGAGTATTGAGTGAAAGGCAATACTATGGAACCGTTGCGAACCGAACAGGCCCGTCTCGGCGCCTCGCGCCGCGATTTCCTCAAGGCCTCGGCTGCCGCCGGCGCGATGGCCGCCGCCATAAGGCTTGGCCCGAGTGTCTACGCCGCCGGCAGCGACATCATCCGCGTTGGCATGATCGGCTGTGGCGGCCGCAACACCGGCGCCGCCGCACAGGCCCTCTCGGCCGACAAGGGCGCCCGCCTGGTGGCCATGTGCGATATCTTCATGGACCGCGTCAAGGAGAAACGCAACATCCTCAAGGGCCAGAAGCCCGAGCAGGTCGTTGTCGACGACGCCCATTGCTTTGAGGGCTTCGACGGCTACAAGCGGGTCGTCGAGTCGTCCGACGTGGTCGTTATCGCCAATGCCGCCAAGTTCCACCCCCTGCATGCCATGACCGCCGTCCGAGCCGGCAAGCATGTCTTCGTCGAGAAGCCGCACGGCATCGACCCGGCGGGCATCAAGATGATGGACGCGGCCGCGGCGATGGCCAAACAGAAGGGCCTGTGTTTCGTCTCGGGCCTGCACAGCCGCTACCACACCGGCTACGAAGAGACCGTCAAACGCATCCACGACGGCGCCATCGGGCAGATCGTCGCCATCGAGGAGAACTTCCTGCGGGCCCCCTATGTCATCATCGACCGTAAGCCCGGCCTCACGGAGCTTCAGTGGCAGTGCAGCACCCAGTACCACTTCCGCTGGCTCTCCGGCGACGACGTCGTCCAGTCGCTGGTCCACAACCTGGACCGGGCAAGCTGGGCCATGAAGAACGAGGTCCCGGTCAAGTGCCACGGTCTGGGCGGCCGCTCGTCCATGACCGAGCCCATCTACGGCGACGTCTTCGACCATCACTCGGTCGTCTACGAATTCGCCGACGGCACGCCCATCTACGCCTTCTGTCGAACGACCACCGGCTGCTACGATGAGTCGTCCAGTAAGATCATGGGCAGCAAGGGCCGTGCCGACATCACCCGGGCCCAGATTTGGGGCGAAGCCAACTGGAAGTGGGCCGGCCGTTGCGACCCCTATCAGCGGGAGCACGACCTCCTGTTCGCCGGTATCCGCTCCGGCGAGCCGCTCAATAACGGCGACTACATGAGCCGCAGCACCATGATAGGGATCATGGGCCAGATCTCCTGTTACACGGGAAAAGAGGTCAAGTGGGACCAGGCATGGGCCTCCGATTTCTACTATCCGCCCAGGCCCGAAGACTGCCGCGACGACATGGAGCCCCCGGTAAAGCCCGGTCCCGACGGCACATACAGCGTTCCCAAGCCCGGTTTCACGAATCTGCTCTGAAAAAACGTCGGCCGGCCATAGCAAGAGACCTGTTTTCCGCGTCCTTGCAGGTAGGCTGTGCAAGTTCTACAGGTACGAATCGAGGAGAAATAGTATGACAGTAACCGGCAGGTTGGCCTGGATGACCACTGTAACGCTGTTTGTCGCCGTGGCCGCCGCGGCCGCGGAACCCCCCGCAGCCTACACCGAGACCATCACCACGGCCAACGGCGATAAGATAACCTTCGAGATGCTCCCGATACCCGCCGGGACCTTCAAGATGGGTAGTCCCGACAGCGAGCCCGGCCGTAAGGACGATGAAGGCCCAGTCCACGAGGTGAAGCTGGATGCCTTCTTCCTGTGCAAGCATGAAACGACTCTCCAGTTGTTCATGGCCTACTATCAGGAGACCAGCACAGGCAAGAAGGAGTTCCTCGTGGCTGAGGAAGAGCAGAAGAAAGCCGAGCAGGAGAAGGCCGGCGTCGATGCCTTCACCGGCCCGACACCTGTCTACGGCGACCTGACGATGGGCTATGAGAACAACCATCCCGCTATCGGGATGACCTGGCTCAATGCCGCCAATTTCTGCAAGTGGCTGTCGATCAAGACCGGCAAACCCTATCGGCTGCCCACCGAGGCGGAGTGGGAATACGCCGCCCGGGCCGGCAATTCAACGGCCTATTACTTCGGCGACGACGCCACGCAGATCAAGGACTACGCCCTCTACGGCGAGATCAGCAACATGGAGAATGAGGCCATCGGCAAGCGCAAGCCCAACGCCTGGGGCCTTTACGACATGCTTGGCAACGTCCGCGAGTGGGTGCACGATTTCTATAGCCCCACGGCCTACGCCGATGCCGCCACGTCCGCCCCGGCCGTCAACCCAACCGGCCCCGAAACCGGCCAGGTCCACGTGGCCCGCGGCGGCGACTACAATACGCCCCCAGAGGAGACCCGCTGCGCCAGCCGGTCCTTTGAGGAACCGTGGTGGCGATCCGGAGATCCCCAGATTCCAAAGAGCCGCTGGTGGTTGCCCGAGATGGACTTCATCGGGTTCCGTGTCGCCTGTTCACTGCCCAAGGTCGATACCAAGTAACGGGCAGACCGGATCACGACAGTCATCAGGGTACGGCCGGAGTCGTCCGACCGTACCCTGTTTCGTTTCACGCCACACCGAAAGAAAAGGACAGGCCACTATGAACTACCCACGCAACCGGGCCTCCGCGGCTGTGGGCGTACTCACGATGCTCTGGACCATCACCTCATCGGCGACTGAACTCGACATCGAGACTCTCTACCGGCTCGACCGCCTGCCCGTGCTTCGGCAGCCGGTCAAGGTCGCCTCCGTCTCCAGTTACGACCGCACCGGAGGCAATAACGACGGCTTTGGCGGGGAGTATTCCTACGTCCGTAAGGAGGATGGCGCGTTGGTCCTGGCGGACCTGCAGGGCCCAGGCGTTATCTACCGTATCTGGACGCCCACCCCCACCGACGACATAATGGAGTTCTACTTCGATGGCGAGAAAAAACCCAGAATCCGAGTAGGCTTTCGGGAGATGTTCCTCGGCGGACACCCCTTGTTTGCCCGTCCATTGGTGGGCTTCGGCGCCGGGGGCTTCTACAGCTATGTGCCGTTGCCGTTCGCCAAGTCGTGCACGGTTCGTATCCTTGCCGAGCGGGTCCAGTTCTATCAGATCAACTACGCGATCTACCAGGATTCCACCCCGATAGAGACCTTCACGCCCAGCCCAACCGCCGAGTACCAGGGCCGCGTCGAGAAAGCCGCAGCCTGCCTGTCGTCGGCCGGCTCGGATATCACGGCCTTCACCTCGCCGCCGGGCTCGACCACCGAGTTGTCTGAGTCCGTCGTAACACTCACCCCCGGCAAACCCGCCACCATCTTCCAGACGGAACGGCCCGGCAGGATCGTCGGCCTTCGAATATCACCGGCCGATGCCCTGGCGGGAAAGGCCCGCGACGTGGTCCTGAGGGTGTTCTGGGACGGCGATGACAAACCGGCCGTGAATTGCCCGGCCGGGGATTTCTTCGGATACGCCTGGGGGCAGCCCGCCATGAAATCCCTGCTGGTCGGAACGGCCGATGGTGTCAATTACTGCTACTACCCCATGCCGTTTGAGAAATCCGCCAGGATCGAGCTTCAGGTGGACTCCGACCGGACCATTTCCGGCATAAAGACACAGGTCATCACGGCCCCGGTGGGCGAGACCGGTGAGGAGGGCCGTTTCTATGCCCTCTGGCGCCGCGAAAACCCCACAACCCAGGGCAAGCCGTTCACCTTCATAGAGACCGAGGGCCCCGGCCACCTGGTTGGCTTCATCCAGCAATCCCAGGGGCTCGAATCCGGCAACACGTACTTCTTCGAAGGGGATGATCAGACGACCATTGCCGGCGAGTTGGTCATCCACGGCACCGGCTCGGAGGACTTCTACAACGGCGGCTGGTACGACGTGCCGGGCCGTTGGGAGACCCGACGATCCTTTCCGCTCAGCGGCTGCCTGGGTTACAAGAAGCACCTCGGCAGGACCGGCGGCTACCGCCTGCTGCTCGGCGACGCCTACCGTTACGGTGAGAGTATCCTCCAGACCATTGAGCATGCCCCCACCAACAACGACCTGATAAACGACTACATCGGCGTCACATTCCTGTACTCAGAGGACCGGCCCACCTGTGATTTCGCCCTGCCGGCCCTTGCCGAGCGCCGGGTCATTGACCTGGACCGCATCGTTTTCGCCACGTGGTGGAATATCCCGATCCACGCATGGTCCTTCCGAGACGCGACCCTGACCAAAGCCGGCGAGAAGTTCGGCGACAAGGAGGTGCGCTTCCTGTCGATGAAATCGCAGGGCGGCGACTGGTTCGGCCACCATTTCATCAGTTTCGTCTGCGAACTGCCGGCCGCGGGCAAGTACCGCATCAGCCTGGACGTCATCCGCGGACCCGCGCAGGGCCGTGTCCAGTTGTTCCATGACGAGGCCCCCGTCGGCCCGGTGGCCGATATGTACGCAAAGCAGCGTGCCCAGGCCATCGACCAGTATGTCGGTACGCTCGACCTTGTCGAAGGCCCCAATAACCTCCTGCTCAAGCTCGTGGGCAAGCACGACGACGCCGGGGGCGTGGGCTTGGACCTGACGAATATCATCTGCCGCAGAGTGCCCGAATAACCTTGAATTCCGCCGTCGAAGATGGTAGTCTCCAGGCATCGTGGCCACCGGTCAAACCGCCTTGACACAAGAATAGGAGATGTGAAATGAGCCGCAACATGAGTCGTCGGGCGTTTCTAGGCAGGAGCGCCGCGTTCGGAACGGGGCTAACCATTGTCAATTCCGGCGTCCTCCAGGCCGGCAATTCGCCAAATGAGAAACTCAACATCGCCGTCATCGGTGTGGCCGGTCGTGGAGGGGCCAACCTCAATGATGTCAGGAGCGAGAACATCGTGGCCCTCTGCGATGTCAACTCCAGGAATCTCGCCAAGGCGGCCGAGCAGTTCCCGCAGGCCCAGACCTACAAGGATTGGCGCAAGTGCCTCGACCAGAAGGGCCTCGACGCCGTCGTCTGCTCGACAACCGACCATACCCACGCATTCATCAATATCTGGGCCATGAACCGCGGTCTGCACGTCTACTGCGAGAAACCGCTGGCCAACTCGGTTGAAGAGGCCAACATGGTCCGCCAGACCTACCTCAAGAACAGGAACAAGATCGCCACCCAGATGGGCACGCAGATCCATGCGGCGGACAACTACCGCCGGATGGTCGAACTCATCCGCGGCGGCGCCATCGGCACCCCGATGGACGTGCGAGTCTGGTGCAGCCGGATGCCCGAGGGCGGCGATTACCTGCCCGAGGTCAAGCCGGTGCCGGATTGGCTCGACTGGGACCTCTGGCTCGGGCCGGCCCCGTATCATCCGTTCAACCCGGGATACCTGGGCGGGTGTCTGGCGTGGAATCGGTTCTGGGACTTCGGCGGCGGCCAGATCGGCGACATGGGCAGCCACATGATGGATATGGCGTACTGGGGCTTCGATCTGGCCCTGCCGACGACCTGCAAGGCCGAAGGCTCGCCCTTATCCACGGATACCTGTCCGCAGTGGCTAACGGCCGAGTGGGACCACCCCGCCAACGACTGGCGGCCGGCCGTCAAAGCGTACTGGTATGATGGGGGTAAGAAACCGGGGATGCCTTCAGAAGCCTTTGACCGAGAGAAGCTGTTCAAGGGCGCCCTGTTCAAGGGCGACAAGGGCTGGCTGCTATGTGATTACGATCTGCGCATTCTCATGCCCAAAGGCGATATGACGCACTACGCATCGCCGAAGGCCGATGACCTGATCCCGCCTTCGCCCGGTCATCATAACGAATGGATCATCGGCTGCAAGACCGGCAAACCGACGCTGTGCAACTTCGACTATGCGGGGGCCTTGATCGAAGCCAACATGCTGGCGCTCGCGGCGTACCGCGTCGGCCAGAAACTGGAATGGGACTCGAAGAGCCTCAAGGCCGCCAACTGCCCCGAGGCCGACAAGTACATTCGCAGAACATATCGTGACGGATGGACGCTCAACGGTTGAGGGGAAAGCTGCCCTCAGTCGTTGGCGCGAGAGCAAGGCGTGGTAATCCCGGCCGGGTCGGTGGTTCAGCCCGGTCGGGATTCTTCATGGGTGGATTTCACAGGCGGCCTCTTCGGCCTGCTCCTGTCCGCCGTCCGTATCCAGTGGACACCGCATTGTCGTCGCCGCATCATGACCACTTCGAGCGCTCGATATGAGCGTGAGCATGGCGTCCGCCTGGGCGCGAACCTCGGGATCCGGACTTGTGACTCTTGCGTGCCATTTTCGATATTGGGCATTGAGACGCCGCCGGACATCATCGGGGCTCATATCCGTGGTGATGCCGAGCGCTGCGTCAGGCTCGTCCACGCTGCGTATCGTGGCCGGAAGGAAGTCATCAAACAGGGTCGCTGCTTTGGCACGGTCAATCTCGAGCCAGGCGGCTACGGAGTCCAGCAGCGAGAGATCCTGCTGGTCGGCGAAGCCCCGGGCCCGCACGGCGTCGAGACACAGCTCGAAAATCCGGCATCGATTGTCCGCCGGGACGATTTCCGCCACATCACCGCACAGCCGCTGCAAATCGACTTTGTGATGATGGGCAAAGAACACGGCCGCCTTTTCCAGCGCCCTGTCCAGTCGTCTGGTGTCCTGCTCCATCTCGGAGGACTTGAGGATGTTGCTCTTTGCCCAGTCCCGCAGCCGGCCGACCTGCGCGGCCGACAGTCCGCTATGCGCCGAGGTCACCGCCAGCGCCAACGATACGGCCAGCGTATTGGCCTTTCGCAGACTGCACTCGGCGTCCAGGTACCCCAGCTCCGGATTGGTGTATTCGAACGTACACTGCGCGGCGGCCAGTTGTCGGCCCGACTCGCCGCACAGCAGATGCACGCGGCCGGCGAGCGTCATCCGGCCTTTGCTGGGGAACTGGAGCCACTCGACCGGAACCTCCGCCACCTTCATCCACTGTGAAAGAACGGTTGTGCCCGGCTGGACAACCCCCAGACCAACAGTCAGACAGAATGCGTCCGACGCCGTATCCCGATGGCGGGGGCTTCGGCTGACAACTGGGTGCGGCCCATCGCCGTCGGAGACAACATCGGCCAGCGTGATACGGGCCGATACCGGCGTGGGACGATCCATGCGGGGCATCGCCCCCCTGATCTCAACCACAAGTGTCGTCGAACCGGTCGACTCGCCGACCCTGATCCGGCACGCGGCCGCCCCGGTCTCATCAAGGCCCGCAATCGCCTCCTCGCCGGATAGGCCCGCTGCCGCACCCTCTGGGCCCCCCGCCGCACACACTTCCGGAACCGCACCGCCCTCCGCTGGACGGCGCCGAGACCGGACAGCGAATCCGCAACGACCCAGTGCATGCGCGACAGCCTCTATGGAGACGCCACAGACGTGCATGAGTTGTCGAGTCCGACGAGCCATCCGGCGACCCCCGCATCCGATTACTGGACACTGAATGCCTGCAAGGCGGCGTCGCATCGCTCGCTCGCCTCGCCGCCGTCAGCGTCGGCGTGATCCATACAAAGGTCTACTTCAAGTGTCTTTCCGGAGCCGATGTCGTGGAAGCAGCAGTGCATCCGCTGGTTGACATCGTAGCTGTAGGTGACCCGCACGGGGCACCGCGCGGGCCGTCCCGGCGGCAGCTTAAGTCGGCGGGTGGCAATTCGGTTCACATACTGCGGGGCGGTGTCTTCGCCCTGTGTGACGGTGACCTCCAGTTCGGTTTGCCCGGCGCCGACGGTGTAGAACATTTGAGACGCTTCGCAGGGCAGCGATGTGTTCTTCTCGAGAATGATCCGGTTCTCGATCGTTCGGCGGCCCGTCGCGTTGTCGATCGGAGCGCAGAGAGTCCCATAGCTGTGATTACAGACATCGGTCAGGCTGATGTCGCGCAGCCCCCCCGCGATGCCCTTGGGCACCTTCTCCGGATCATCTCGCAGGAGCGTCAATCCGGCGTGTATGGCCGCACCCAGCGAAACGCACTCATCCACATTGACCGCCGCCGACGGGGCGAATCCAAACGTGTTCTCGAGGTGTTGCTGGATCAGCGGAATTCGCGTGCTACCGCCGACAAGCAGGACCTTCTCAATGGACGATGGCTCCATGCCCGCTTCCTCCAGCGCCAGGTCCACCAGCATGTCCATGCGGGCCACAAGGGGCGAGATGGCCTGCTCAAACATCTCTCGTGTGATTTCGAACCGCATCGGGCCGGCCGGGCCGTAGAGCATCTTCCTGGCCACCGGCCTTCGCGACAACGTCTTCTTGAGGTCTTCCGCTTCGTCCTCGTATTTCGTCTTGTCGATCTCGCGCCGCAGCAGATCCGCCTTCATTTCCTCCCGGTAGGCCTTCTCGATGATCTCCAGGACGGCCTGGTCGAAATCGACGCCACCCAGGGCATGGTCGCCCTGCGAGCACGCAATCTCCATCCGATGCCCTTTGACGTCCATGATCGTTACGTCGAACGTGCCGCCGCCAAGGTCGAACACGAGCACCTTGCCGCAGACTTCGCAGGTCGTCGCATAGTACAGGGCCGCCGCCACCGGTTCGTTGACAATACCGATGACGTTCAGCCCCGCCGACAGGCCCGCGTCCATGGTCGCCCGCCGCCGGATCTCGTCAAAATACGCCGGCACGGACACGGTCACATAGTCCAGTGAACCGTGCTGCCGGATGCAGTCCTGCTTGAGCTTCTTGAGGATCAGGGCCGACAACTCGACCGCCGACCATTGCTTGTCGTCGATGGAGAGCCGATAATCGACATCACCCATATGCCGTTTGATCCAGCGGACCGAACGCTCCGGATTCAGATGCCTGGCGTTGACGGCTTCGACACCGATCTGAACGAGTCCCGTCTCCTCCTCGTCGAAGTAGATGGCCGAGGGCGTCAGTCTCTCGCCGTCGGCATTCGGCACAATCTCCGGCTTACCGATCGGGTTGAGCACCGCCAGAGACGACAGTGTCGTTCCAAGATCAATGCCTGCGATACTCGCCATGAGCGACTCCGAAAACCGCCGCGACGCACGGCGGTCATTCTCTCAACAGGGCCCGCCGCGGTCAGCCGTAGAGCTTCACCTGGGCCGTGCGCACCACTTTAACATGCTCTTCGTCGACAAAATACTGATAGCCCGGCCGCACAACACGCGCGATCGCGCCCTTGCGTTGCGGGTCCTTACAGGTCTGCTTGTCTTTCACCGCCTCCGCGTACTTCTCCTGGCCTCGATAGGGACTGTTGATATCAGGCGTGTACTGCTCCACGCCGCTCGACTCCAGGGCGAACAACAATTCGTCTCGAATGTCACCCAGAGGCGTCGCGGAAACATCACCGCCGGGTAGCTTCTGGACACGGTCATCGATGTTGTCGATGCACCGAATGACCCGCAGACACAGCGGTCGCAGGATGGCCCAGCCATCCTGAAGTTGTTCAACCCGGTTCTGCTGGCATGCGACATACTGCCGAATCGCTGAGACTTGTTCCGACAGATCCGTCAGTGTGCTCAAGGCCTCATCGGATTTCGCGTTGGACGGCGAGACGGTCTGGGCTGAAGCCGGCGGCGCCAACGGGCCAAGTTCGATCTGTGCATGCCCGATAACCGGGGCAATGGACCGTCTGCCGGAAACCGTGTCTTTAAGACTCCCGTCGAGCGCCGGTGGCGGCGAATCGCCGGGCCCGGCGGCGGGGTCCTCCTGAACGCACAGTCGGCCGTGCTTATTGCGCATTACCGACCATCCGGCAGGGTAAGCCGGCTCGACGGGAGGCGCCAAACCCACAGTCTCGTGCTTGCGCCGCCGGGATGCCACGGTCAATAGCCGGTGGGTGCTCCCCATGCCCCTGAGTAATATCCACGCCAAACCGCGCGACAGTAGCACGACCACACATGCGCCAAGGATCGTCCCCCCCAGGCCAACAACCACAATCGAACCGGTCGCGGCCAACTCCGCCCACTCGCGCCGGCGCCGCTGCTTCTCCAGCCGGTGCTCCCAGTCCGTTCCGTAGAGGGCATCGCCGAAGGACTGGGCATTAGGGTCTCCGGCGGTCAATTCATCGGCGTGCGCGGCAAGCCGCTCATAGCGCTCCATCGCCAGACGCTCGGGTGTCTCAGCTCCCGGCTGCGTATTCGTCCGGCTGGCCGAAATGGCCTGCTCATCCGGCGACAATCCCGACCACCCGTCGTACTTCCGCATATACTCGGACAACTCCGCATCGTAGCGGGACCTGTAGACTTCCGCGGCCTCCCGGCGTTTCCTCTCCCCTGAGTGGATAACCGTGAGCACCGCCCCGCCGATGACCACCATCGTCGAACCGATAATGAGTGCTTTCCTGAGCATCGTGATTGCTGCCTTGCCCCAGCGAAACCCGCGGCCCCCATCGAGTCATTAACACGAACATCCAAATCTTACGCCGTTCACCTGATAGTATATGAAACAAGCCTGCCGCGGCCAAACCACACCGGTGCGCAAACCCATGGCCGGCGGCTCCGATAACATAGACACCCATGCGATTGAGATGCCCCCCGTCGAACCAGGCTCGCTCAGTCCGCGATGCGCAGCACGAGCTTGCCAAACTGCCCACATGTCTTCATCCGTTCGATCGCGTCATTGCCTCGCGCCAGCGGCAACACACTGTCAATCACCGGCTGGATGCCGCGATGTGAAACCGCTTGAAGCATATCCGCGAAGTCGGCCGGTGAACCCATCGTCGAGCCAACCAGGTGCAGTTGTTTCCAGAAGACCTTGCGCAAATCCAGGCTGCCCGGCGCACCCGCGGTCGCCCCGTAGTTCACGATTCGCCCGCCGGGCCTGGCCACGTCTATCAGCCTTGCATAACCCTCGCCGCCCGCCCCGTCGACAACCACATCCACCGGGCCGTATCCGGACAGCAGCCGGTCCGCCCAGTCCGGTTCAGTATAGAGCAATCCCCCGCAAGCCCCCATCGCGGCGGCCCTATCGAGTTTGGCCGGCGACGATGAAGTCACCAGCGCCCTGGCGCCGCCGGCTACGGCGAATTGAAGCGCATAGGTGGCCACGCCCCCGCCGATGCCTGTGATCAGCGCCGTCTGGCCGCTTTCGAGCCGTCCCTGCCGCATCAAGGCCCGAAACGCCGTCAAAGCCGCCAACGGCAGAGCCCCGGCCTGCTCCCACGTAAACAACTCCGGCTTGCGGTGGATCTGACGCAGCGGCACCGAGATCAACTCGGCAAACGTCCCGTTGTCGGGCATTCCCAGGATGCGGAAGTCGCCGCTCTGGGCCGAAGGATCATCCCCCCAGTAGTAGCCGGGGTTGATGATGACCGCCTGCCCCAGCCAGTGCGAGCCCACACCCCTGCCCACGGCCGTCACGACGCCGGCGCCGTCGGAGCCAAGTATCACCGGACACCGGATGTCCGGGTAGAGTCCCTCTGTAACCCAGTAGTCCCGGCGGTTCAAAGCGGCCGCTTTTAACGCCACCAGCACCTCCCCCCGGCCAGGCTTCGGTGCAGGCTGGTCCGTGAAACGCAAGGGTTCATGCGGTCGGTTCAGTACAAGCGCTTTCATTATTGAGTCCTCCTGTCATCCATACGGTATTCGCGTGATTTCGGTCATCATCCAAGACACGGCCGCACCGACCGCCTAATTCCGTCGCGGCCGCCACATCGCGAAACACAACACTGCCGCCTCGTCCGTGGCCGCCGCCGTGAGCCTGTTTTTCATTTACCCGGCGAACGATTTCGCTTATCATAGCGGTACGGTTCAGGCGCAGGCAAATACTGAAAGGAGTGAATCGATGAACATGGACTTCACCTTCTATATGCCTACTCGAATCATCTTCGGATGTGGGAAACTCGACCAACTGGCCGCCACCCCGCTCCTGCCCGGCAAGAAGGCCCTAATCGTCGTCGGCGCCTCCGGGGCCATGCGAAAGCACGGTTATCTCGACCGCGTCATCAAACTGCTGCGACAAAACGGCGTTGAAGCGGCTGTCTATGACAAGATCCAGCCCAATCCAGTCAGCGAACACGTCAACGAAGGCGCTGAGGTCGCCAAAGACCAGGACTGCGACTTCATCCTCGGACTCGGAGGAGGCAGCACCATCGACTCGGCCAAGAGTATCGCCGTCATGGCGGTCAACCCCGGTGTGTACTGGGATTACATCGCTCGCGGCAGCGGCGGCGGCCAAACCCCGCGAAATGGGGCGCTGCCCATCGTCGCCATCCCCACCACGGCCGGCACCGGCACCGAAGCTGATCCCTGGACCGTTATCACCCGGACCGAAACCAATGAGAAGATCGGCTGGGGCGCCCCCTGCACCTTCCCAACCTTGTCGATTGTCGATCCCGAACTGATGCTGAGTGTACCGCCCCGACAAACCGCTTATACGGGTATGGACGCCTTCTTCCACTCCGTCGAGTCCTATCTGGCGACCATCAACCAGCCGACAAGCGACCACCTGGCCCTCGAGGCCATCAGCCTCATAACAAAGTATCTTCCCATCGCCGTCGCCGACGGCCGGAACATCGAGGCCCGGACCAAGCTCGCCTGGGCCAACACGGAAGCGGGCATCTGCGAGTCGCTTTCCTGTTGCATCTCCCACCATTCAATGGAACATGCCGTCAGCGCCTTCTATCCCGATGTCGCCCACGGTGCGGGTCTGACCATGCTCTCCGTGGCGTACTTCAGCCATCTGGCCCGCCGCAATCCCGCACGTTTCGAGAACCTGGCCCGTGCAATGGGCCGGAGTGTGGACGTCCTGTCCGAGTCCGAACGGCCCATGGCCTTCATTGCGGGCCTGCGAGAGCTTATCAGGAGTGTAGGTCTCGATGGCGAGAAGCTCCGCGACTATGGGGTCCAGCGTGAAGATCTGCCCAAGTTCACCGCCAACGCCTTCTACGCCATGGGTTCGCTGTTTGACATCACTCCCGTCGAGCTGACCCAGCACGATGTCATCGAGATATATGAACAGGCCTACGCATGAGACCCGGCTCACGCGGCCGGATCACACCACACAGCGTCAAGTGANNGTGCGTATCGCCCTGCCGGACCTTTGCCCGCCAGCCGCCCCAAGGCGTCGTTCTCGCGGTAGTCTTCGCCGCATGATGTGGATTCCACACTTGCGTCCGCCGCCTCAGTTGGGGCGCTGCGGCCGCTCGTAACCACCGGCTCCGACAGACCGCAGCCGCTCATCAGCAGGCTCGACCGCGCCGCCGGCCCGCCAATTGGCGCCGAACGTCAGTTTCGGCTGGCAAACGGCCCCTTCTTCCGCCGTGGGCAATTGGGGCTTGCGGCCTGCTCCCAAGTCGTACCAGATATTGCCTGTGAATCTAAACGTCCGCGGACTTGTTCCGGGGCCCACATTGACAAAGACACCCACCCTGGAATCGAACACGACGAGGTTCTGCTCAAACACCCCCGCGTGGCAAGGGCGAAACCTCTGGTCCCTGGTCTCTTGGAGTATCCGCAGCACCCACTTGTCGGGCGTGATAATTGTATTGTGGTGCACATGCCCCCCGTCGGCCGTCACCCATGCAATCGGCGCCATCGAGCCAATGAACCGATTGCCCGCCACGGTAATGCGCGACGCCTCGTAATGGTCCACCCGGGGTCGAAAGTACTCCAGCCCTGTACTGCCCCCCAGATTGATCGCACGCTGTCCGGCGTCCCTGAAAAGACAGCACTGCACAAGAATATCGGTCGTTCCTCCCTTCAGTTGCACCGCGTTGGACTGCTCAAACCCCTCCTTGCCCGCGAACACACAATCCTCCACAACCCCCCGGTGGCAGCCCACCATGTCGATGCCGGAGCCGCCCCAGCCCTCGAACCGGCACCCCCGAACGACGAAGTCATCCACGCCGGACATCTTCAGCGCATCATGGTTGCCATGGGGTCCGGTCTCCAGGATCGTGATCTTCTCCAGTACAATGTGATGCGCCGGTGTATCGAAGGTCCCCCCATCGTCGATGTTCATTCCGTTCGACGGGAAGCCCCGGACCTTCAGATTCCGCAGCACGATATGACTGCAATCGGACAGATGGATCGCCTGCCCTCCGCCCCGGAATTCCGGCGGATTGTTCGGGTCCAGCCCGCTAATGACAATGGGCCAACCGGGTGAGCCGGACACGCCCCCCACATACAGGCCACCCTCGTACAGGCCCGGCTCCATGAGTACGCTCACACCCGGTTCGAGGGTCCGCAACGCCGACGCCAGTCCGAACGAATCGTGAACAAGCACTTCCTTCGCCGCTCCGGCCGCAACCACGAGTACGACCGACACCGCACCCGCTGCAACTCGACTCATCAAAGACGTACTAGCCATCGACGAAACCTCCAACAGTATTGACCTGTCCTGGTTAGCCGGCCCCCCACGCCGCCGTCCACACCTACGGCACTACCGTGGCATCAAGAAAACGCACCGCCGCTTCCCTCGTTTGCTCGATGGTCCGCACACCTCTGGTGTAACTCTGCTCGATAAAACGCCGACATCGCTTCACATAGCGCCCATCCACCGAATTGGCGACATCACGCCGCAGCCCGGAATGTCTGTCATACACAAGTACATGATCACACGTTCCATCCGTACTCCAGACTGTCTCTATCCGCCGCTTCGCATCAAACCACCCGCCGCAAACACTCATGAACAGGAGCACCCCAAACCGCCGGAAGTCTTCAACTGGCACATGGTTCTCCGAACATACCTGATACCGGGCCTGCTCGATATCGTCTGCGTGAAGGTTCGTCGCAAGCATGTGCCCCTGCTGCGCCAGGCTGCAGTACTCCCGCAGCGATTGGTTCCATAGATAGGCATAGTAGCGGCCGGCGCCAATCTCATGGCAGACATAGCACCGCCCCGGGCCGCCCTCCTGCGCCTCCAGCGCCCGCCGCACGCCCTCGGCCGTCGCCGGCACAAGAATCACGTCGGCAGGCGCCAGATTCAACAGCGCGCACATGACCGTCGTCTTGCCTGCTCCTCCGGGGGCGGCGCCGACCATGAACGACGCGCCCCGACTGATCCGCGCCATCAGATAGGCCGCCAGATCCATCCCCAGAGTCCCGGCGTCCAGAAGGTCGAATAGCGACAGCATTCGCTCGCCCCGTTGGTTGCAGCGGTTCAACTCTTTGCAGTGTGCATCAATCCCAACGACCCGCGACACCGTAGATACCCTTTCACTGTACACATCCACAGCCCAATCGGGCTGCTTCGGTGTTCATTATGGCGGCGCAGCCGTGCTTTGGCAACTGCTCCGGCCCGGGATTGTGCCCGCCAACCTCGCCCCGTATAATCTGCTTGCCATAACAGACACACTTCACATCGGAGACGACAGATGCGACACGGCATAGTAGTTGCACTCATCCTGACCTTGGCGGCCGCCACTGTCACAGCAGCGCCTTCGGCTGGTGACTACTGCCGGATCTACGATCCCAGCGCAGGCGAATCACAGCCCTGGTATGTCAACGACCACTGTTTCGTCCGCGACAGAGACGGCCTCTGGCATCTCTTCGGCATTACCCACGCCGAGCCAATGAACCCGCTCGACGAGGACCATCTCGCTCATGCCACCGCCGACAGCCTGGCCCGGAATCAGTGGGAGAAACAGCCTTTCGCCCTCTCCGTCGATCCCAACTGCGGCGAGGAACACCTCTGGGCCCCTCACGTCATCCTGCACGGAGACACGTACTACATGTACTACTGCGCCGGCGACAAGGACCACACACGCTACAAGATCCATCTGGCCACATCGAAGGACCTTCGGACGTGGAATCGCCACGCCGCCAACCCCGTGGTCGTCGACGGCTATGATGCCCGTGACCCGTTCATCCTTCGGTTGGCGGACCGCTGGGTCATGTATTACACCGCAACTGATGACCCCAGCGGCGGCCACCACGTCGTCGCCGCCCGGACGAGTCAGGACCTCATTCACTGGTCGGGCAGAACTGTCATCTTCCTGGACGACTCGCGCGGCACCTACGGCGGCCCCACGGAGTCTCCCTTCGTCGTCCGCCGCGGCCCCTGGTATTATTTGTTCATTGGGCCGCGC
Source organism: Phycisphaerales bacterium UBA2266 (assembly GCA_002347125.1). GTDB lineage: Bacteria > Planctomycetota > Phycisphaerae > Sedimentisphaerales > Anaerobacaceae > UBA2266. The sequence goes on along the minus strand of DDXG01000235.1, from coordinate 11,449 downwards.
GGCGGGTACGTCGGCACAGATATCTTCCGCAGCCGAGACCCGTTGGCTTTTGCGCCGCAGGACCGCGTCGGACATGTCAACTCCCATGCCGCCGAAGTCGTCCGCGATGTGGATGGTCGATGGTTCGTCAGCCACTGTGGCTGGGGCCAAGGGGGTGTATACCTGGCGCCCCTGTCGTTTGATGATGGTCTGGATGACGCCGATACCTCGCTGACGCCCGGCCACTGACGGATACACAGCGCCCGGCGCGACCATGTCCTGCGCCAGGGGCGTCCGCTCAGCCCCCCGTCGCCGGCGTCCTATCCACTCTCAAGTCTTCAGATCGAACCGTATCTTGGCGGACTTCTCGAAGCCGGGCTCATAAACCGTCAGCCCGAACCCAGGCGCGTCGGGAACGCTGCAATACCCGTCCCGAATATGGTAGCCTTCGGCGGCCAGCACCAGGTTGCGCGCCGGATCGTGCTCCGCGCGGTAGAAATTGGCCACTGCCCGGCCCACGTGCAACTGCATGTAGAATCCCACCAGTGAACCCCAGTTGTGCGGCGCCACTCTGGCGCCCACGGACTTGCACATCGCCGCGGCGGCGAGAATCCCCTCAATGCCAAAATGGTTCATGTCGCCCTGAAAGATGTCCACCGCACGAGCTTCAATGTACGGCCGGAATGCCTCAAGTTCACTCTGCGTCTCCCCGTCGGCAATCAGCGTCTTGAACCCCCGGCTACGGATGAACTGCTTCAATGCCAGGCACTTCTCGATATCCTCACGGAACATCTCCTCCATGAATGCAAGATCCACCCCCGGCAGGTCGACCAGCAGTTGCGCCGCCCGGTTGGGATCATAACCATCGTTGGCATCGACACCAATCAGGGCACTGGGACCTACGTGCTCGCGAACCGCCTGCAACACCTCCTTGTCCCGTTCATAACCTTCTTCCCGATCCATCCATCTGGCCCCGCGGCCGATCTTGATCTTGAACGCTCGATGCCCCATTTCCCACGACATATCGATCTCCCGCCTGATCTGATCGAGGTAGTTGTCGCGGTACTCATCCAACAGGTCGCTGAAATAGAACGACCCGTCGTAGATCGGAACCACCGTGGACCCTGCTCGCCCCAGCAACTCGTAAGCTGGCTTGCCCGTCATCTTGCCGATCAGATCCCAGAGAGGCATCGTCCCAGCCGCGAAAGGTCCGGCCATTGAACGCGACAGCGGACGATAGTACCCAAGCGGATGACGTCCCAGCAATTGTTTAAGCTGTTCCTCGCCGGCCCGACAGTTGCCAATCCCTTCAAGCCCCATATTCGTGAACAGCCGCACCATTCGGTCGTGGGTCTGAGCACCGTGAACGTCCAGACGCGAGTTCTTACCGATCAGCTTCGGACGGTCGCTGATCAGGTCGAAGCCAACGATCCGCGTGATCTTGATATCCGCCGGCATCACCCCGGCGAAGGCGCGCAGACCAAATCCCGCCCCCGCCGCCATCGCCTTCAAAAATGTCCGCCGCTCCATAGCCGCCTCCTCAACACGAGTCAATAGAACAACTTGCCTAGTTTAACAAAATGCCGCCCCCAATGCAAGAGCCTAGTGGCAGAATTGCCTTGATCAGATGCGGAGTTGCCACGTTTGGCACGGCCCGACGTCGCTAAAAAACACGGCTTTCTGCAATATCCGTCCGAACCAGGCCGTCCTATATACAGGTATGCTTAAGGTGTGCGACCATGGCCCCAGACCTTGTGGTTGCAGAGACATAAAGCCTTGCTAACAAAGGATTTACCTCCGAAAGCAGCAAATCAGGCTTTTTAGGGATTTGCAGATATGACTGACACAGCATTGGCAGAGGATACCTACTTGGGTCAGGGCCTTCTCGAGGCTTCGACACTCTCAGGATTTCGTTATAAGGACGGCTACACCCTATCGGCCACTGATTTGGGGTCTCGCGGCGTCAAGATCGAGCTTCGCCACACATACGACTCGGCGGGGGCCATTATTCTCCCCCCCACGAAGGCCCAGGAATACGGAAAATGGCTGCTGAGCACCCTCGGGCAGGATCAGTTCGGTCTGCCCAAGGAATTGCCGGCGATCCTTGAACGCATCTGCCGGCAGAGGAACCCCGATGGAGTGCTCCAGCGAGGCGATAAGAAGGCCATCCGCGACGCCCTGAAGGTGCTCAAAGGTCAGAGATAGCAGGCTTTGCGGCACGTCTGCAAGTCTGCATAAGTCTTTGTTTTATAAGAAGTTGCGCTGTGCACATATCCTCAGCGGCTGGCCCTGACTCCGGTGCCGCCTACAGCCCTCCGGGCTTCGGTTTCGACCTGCTTCTGCGTCACCATCGTGATATCCCCCGGTGTTTCCTGTACCAGGATGCCGTGGGCAGCGCCCCAGTTGACCGCCGTCTGGAAATCCTTGCCCTTGAGCAATGCGGCCAGCACACCCGACGCAAATGAATCCCCCCCACCGGTGCGGTCTCGGATCGGAATATTCCGGCGGAGCGGCGCTTCGTAGAATGTATCGCGGGGCACATCGTAGAGCACCGCGCCCCAACTGATCACATCCGCGTTCTGGGCTCCCCGCCATTGCGTGCCGATCAAGCTCAGATTCGGCCAGTCCTTGGCCACGTGCGAAATCGTCTGCTTGTACGCTTCGACCCAGGCCTCATACGGAGCATCTTTGCCGAGTTTCGTTCCATACCCCAGGCCATCGGCCAGGTCCGAGTCGTTGCCCACCAGCATCCCCAGATAGGGCACAAGCCTGCGGTTAATCCGCCGAGCCCGCTCCTTGTCCGGCTCGACTCTTGAGCGATAATTGAGGTCCGCGGACACGAACGTTCCGCACTGAGACGCCTTCTTCGCCGCCTCAATCGCCACATCCGCCGTCCTGGGCCCGATCAACGTGAAGATTCCTCCCGTGTTGAGGACGCGGGCTCCTGCATGGCCGAACAATTCATCGAAGTCGAAATCGTCCGGGGCCAGTAGGCGCGCCGCGCTGTTGCCCCGGTAATACGTCGTGGCCGAGGGCAGCACACCGCTGCCGTTATAGGTGAAGTTGATGCCGTTACAGATCGTACCCTTCTGGTCCGTCGAGTGCCGGCCTCCATCGTTCCTGGTGTTCCACCAGATGATACGGCTTGTATCGACGCCGGCCTCTCGCATCTGATTGCGGATGTTCTCCCCTACCGGGTCGTCCACCAGGGCCGTCAGCACGGCCGACCGCAGGCCGAATGTATAGGCCAGCCCGCAGGCGATATTCGTCTCGCCGCCGCCCTGCCAGACGCGAATCGCGTCGCGGGCCCGTGCCGTCGGCACATCCCGGGGGTCCAACCGCAGCATCACCTCACCCAGCGAGACTCCGTCATATTGGCACTCTTGCGCCTCCCGGATGTCAGTGTACTTCACAACATCGGCCATAGCACCGGTCTCCACAGATCAGCACGAGCCGCGGCTCACTGGCCGGCCGGCTCGCCCATCGCATTCAGCGGCTCTTCCACGCGCAATCGGTCCCCAAGGGACGCCCGTAAGTCCGGCAGGTCGTACACCGTCAGCGCCCCATGTACGGTATTAACCAATTGATTCATGTTCATCCCGGACTCGATGACGCTCTTCCACGAAACCAGCCCCCGCTTGAGCATCACCGCATGGAACAACCCCGGCTCAACCGCCGCGGCATGAAGCGCCGGGACGGTTACATTGCCCACGGCGGTCAACGAGACACTCTCGGCCCCCTCGGCCCTCAGCAGCCGCCCGCATAGCAGCACATCTTCAGCCCGCATCCCGACGTATGACTTGCCCAGCAGATACGCCGTGTAAGCATCCTGCCCGTCGCCGCCGCTGTACGGTTTGAAGTAATTCTGCCTGGTCTGTTGCGTCTCGCCGGTGCCGCGAAGGTCCACCGCCAGCACGGTCTTGCCCTCCGCTACGAGTCTTTCGATGGGGCCATCCAGCCCCGCGTCGGCCGCCTTGCCGGCCTCGTGGACGTACAAGACCGCCTCGCCTGACCCGCCGGCGGCCGGCACATACCTCAAAGCCGGCAGGAATACACCCTGCGCCGGCACAATCATCAGCTTCTCAACCCGAAGACCGGCACGTTCGATAGTCCCGACCTTCTCCACGTTGGGCTCGGCAATCTCGCCAAGCGGCCGAATCCCGGCAATCCGCCGGACCTCCGGCAACATCTCGGAAGGGCCCTTCTCCTCCCACAACTGTCTGCGCTGCCGCGCCAGACGCCTCTCGAACGCCCGGTTCAGATCGTATGTGGACCTCGCCCCCTCGATCTTCATGACCTGCCCTTCGGGGCTGACCTGAAATTCGTTGGCGTCCAGCAGCTTGATCTGAGGCTCAACAATGGCCTCGTCGCGGCCTTGCAGCCACCGGGCCATCCACCGCACCACGCTCTGCCGTTGGAGTTCGTTGTAGTTGTGCGGCGCATCGTTCTCGAGAATATCGATCCGCTCGGCAAACCCCATACGCGAATACAGCCGCTTAGCGTATCGGAATGACTGCCAGGTCCCGCGAATGTCGAAGAAGTCCTGGGTGGCCGCACAAATCATGATCGCCGCCGGGGCCCGCATCATCAAATAGTCTGCGTGGTCCATCCCAAAGGCAAGCTGGCCGTAGATGTTCTGTTCGGCGTCCTGAGCCCCCAGATCAAGAATGCGCTCATAGAAATTTGTGATATAGCAACTCGGCGCCGCCGCATCAATCCGATCATCCAGCGCCATCAGATACGATGTCTGCGTGCCGCCTCCGCTATTGCCCGTGCAGCCGATCCTCTCCCCATCGACGTCCGGCCGCGATTGCAGATAGTCAATCCCCCGCATTCCATCCCATATCTCGAACCACGCCGTATTGCGTCCCACGAGGATGCTCCCCACCCCCGTCATGGTATGGCCCTGCGTGCCCCACAGGGAAGGCCAATGACTCATCATCTGCCCGCGCTCGCCCTGGTCGATGGGGTCGAACACGAGAGCCGCCATGCCGCTGAGAGCCAGCAGGGCCCCCATCGTCTGATAGCTTTCGTATCCCTTGGCCTCACGAGCGTGTCCGCACGGCACCAGCACGCCCGGATACGGCGCCGCCAAGCGCTCCGAATCGGGAACAAACAGCAGCGCCGTCACATAGAACTGCGGCTGGCTCTCAAAAAGCACCTTCTCCACACGATACCCCTGCCGCCGGACCACGCCGGTTACCCGTGCATTCAGGGGCGTCCGCCTCGGCCATCGCCCGAGCGCATCGAGGAAGCACGAGCGAAGCCGCTGCTGATACTCCGTGATCTGCTCCGGCGTCTTGATCTGCTCATAACGCTCCTTCCACTTCTCGAACTCCACGTCCGCCAGGCCGCGGAGATACCGATTCATCATGTCGGCGGGTTTGCCCCCGCTGAGGGCCTCGCCGAGCACCTGCAGCTCATTGGCCCGGCCGCCGCCGGCTGGAAGACATACTGCCAGGACCATCCAAATCCTTGCTGTTCTCATGACCTGCCCTCTCAATTCAAGGGTACCGATGACTCCGCCTGCCTCATCGGACACGCGCAGACATCCCTTCTCACAACTGCCGTTTGATCGCTTCGGCATGCACCAACTCGAATATGGACTTGATGAAATCCCCGCCGACCCCGAGCTCCGCGGCTCGGGCCATGTGGTCCTCCAGCAGCATCTCCCAGCGGTCGATCTGCAGCACCGCGATACCGTGCTGCTGTTTGAGCCGGCCGATCTCGTCCACGTGCTTCATTCGCTGCGCCAGGTGCTGAATGATCTTCCAGTCCACCCGGCTGATTTCGGCCCGCAGCACGGCGATCTGGGCCCGCACGCCCTCGTCGGCAATCGCCGCCTCCCGCGCGTGCAGCCGCTCCATCACACCCAACAGAGTCTGTGGGGTAATCTGCTGCCTGGCGTCGCTCAGTGCCTTATCCGGGCTGATGTGGGTCTCAATCATCAGACCCCGAATCCCCAGATCCAGGGCCATCTGTGACACCCGCTCGACAAGATCCCGGTTGCCCGAGATATGACTCGGATCGCAGATCAGCGGCAGTCGCGGCAACTGCCGCTTCAATTCGATTGGAATCTGCCAATTCGGGCTGTTTCGATACTCGCTCTCGGTGTACGTCGAGAACCCCCGATGGATCGCCCCGAGTTTGCGAATACCCGCCTGATACAGGCGCTCGATAGCCCCCAGCCACAACGACAACTCCGCGTTGACGGGGTTTTTCACCAACACCGGCATATCGACGCCCCGCAGGGCCTCGGCGATCTCCTGCACCATGAACGGATTGACCGTCGTGCGGGCCCCAATCCAAAGAATGTCCACCCCGCTGGCCAGGCACATCTCAACGTGCCGCGCCGTGTCAACCTCCGTCGTCGTGGGCAAGCCCGTCTGGCTCTTGACCGTCCGCAACCACGCCAGCCCCTCACGGCCGACCCCCTCGAACATGTTCGGCCGGGTCCGCGGCTTCCATAGCCCGGCCCGAAACGCCTTCACATTCGGGCATCTCGCCACCTCGCGGGCCGTTTCCAGCATCTGCTGCTCAGACTCGGCGCTGCAGGGCCCCGCGATGACCCAAGGCGCCCGATCCACCTTCAGCCACGAGGCTATATCCGCGAGATTCGCGTTCAACTCCTTCAACTGCTCAGCCATGTACCCTCAGAACGTCAGACTACCCCTTGCCATCGAACCGACCCGCGATCCATCCACGAGCCTCGCCGGCGGGCCCTACGACGGCCCCACAACGGCGTCGGCTATTATATCCGCCGCCCGGGACGGTGTCCATCGACAATGCCCCGGGGCGGGCAGGCACACGTGCCCCGGCAAGGTCTCGAATCAACGAAAAAACAGGGCCGCGGGAGATTGCCCACGGCCCTGAACCGTCCAATCGAGGAATCTGCAATGAGGCGGTTACAGACTGCCAATCACATAGTGCGCACCCAGCGCCTTCTTGATCCGGGTGCTCACGTCTTTCAGGTGGGCGGCCGTGTACTCGTCGAGCTTATCGGCCTGATTTCGGCTCATCCGGTCCGCCCTGCCCTTGATCTGACGCAGTTGCTGGAGCGCCAGGTCCGATATGGGCTTCTGCGCCGCGGAGAAGCTCGCCCCCGATTCCGACAGCTCAATGAGAAGCTCCATATGCACCCGCTGCAGGTTCCGCCGTAAGCTGCTGATCATGGGCTCGCGCGCCGTGAACTTCTTGTCGTACTTGGCGTCCAATTCGCCCCAGACCGCCTTGCTGATCGTGCTCAGCAACTCCGGCAGGGTCAGCGCATCCTGGTCGCCCGATACAAGAAACTCATTGTCATAAATCCGCGACAGCGTCGACGGATACATCAGCAGCGACAGAACCGACGCCTGGATCGACATCACCCGATCATGGATCGGCCAGGCTGCATCCTCCAAAACCGACGACGCATCATCCCACCATTTGTCCACGCTCATGCGAACCAGCAGATCGTTTGTCAGTCCGAATGCCTCGTCGTTCAACGTGTTCTCGATAACGAAGTTCAGCGCATTTCGCTGCTTCTCGGCGGAGACAACCTCGATGGGGAGCCGCCCGCCCTTGTCGCCCTTCTTGTCACGGTACACGTGCACCCCACCCAACCAGTTGCCCATCATGCTTACGGCGCGCAACTGCATCGCCAACGTCATCTCATACGCCTGTCGCGTCCTGGCCCAGCTCTCGCCGTCCTTGACCAACTCGGCAATGATGCGTCCGCGATTGTGCTGAGCGATCCGCACCTGGTTCTTTGCGTAATCCAGCGGTTCGCGACTAAAATCGTACCTCCGGGCCAGCGGGTCCGGACCGTAGGTGTCCTCGTCCGTGGCGTACTGCAACTCGGGTTCGGCCACGCGGCTCAGTATGGCCGGCAACTCCACCTCATTGGGCGTATAGCCGTACTGAATCGCCCACATGTCGTAGGGCCCGACACCGATCATCCCATAGTCGCCCTGGATTTCGCCGTCCTCAAAGTTGATGTTCACCGGCAGATAATCCATGATGGAGGCGGCCATCGGCTTGTTCCCCTTGAACTCCTCGCTGTTGATCTCCGACAACCTGTACGCACTTGACGCCTTGAAGTTGTGCCGCAGGCCCAGCGTGTGGCCCACCTCGTGACAGACCAAGTCCGACAGCAGCGGCCCGATAAACGCCTCCGGCATGTCGTCGATCATCGGCTCGGCCTTCTTCTTCGGCTTGGGCTCTTTGGGTTTGTTCGGATCCTCGGCCTTGTTGGGATCGCCGCCGGCGGACTCATCCTTCGAGTCGTCATCATCCTGCGCGGCCATCATCGCGTACATCATCCGGAACATCGCCACATCGAACGCCTTGCCCTCCGTCAGCGTGCACATCCCGTTGACCTGGCATGTCCGGTCCGCCAGACCATCGTGCTCGTTCTTGCCCATCAGGACCGGATCGCTCTTGGTCAGGGCATGGCCGCCGTAGGGCTCGTGCGCGTGGGCCTCAAGCTCCTTCAATACGTAGGCCCGCTGGGACGGCTCGCACATCAATACCCGCGGATCCCAATTCGGACGGTCCCGCAGCCACGCCAGGGTATCGGGACTCATACCCTCCATTACGATCTTCGGCATGACCTTCGTGAACGTCGTCCAGTAATGCCGAATCCACCCATCCGTCAGAATCACGTCCGCGTCCAGAATCTGCCCTGTCTCCGGATGCACCCGGCTCGGTCCGATGGCCGTGCCTTGGTTGTTGCTCAGCCACCGGATGAAGTTGTAGCGGACATCCTCGGGGTCTTTCTCCATGTGCGCCCCATTACGCTCATCCTGATAGTACACCTCTACGGCATTCGAAATGCCCACCTTCTCAAACGCCTGGTTCCAGTGCAGAATACCTTCGCGGATCCATCGTCGATACCGCACAGGCGTGGTATGCTCAATGTAAAAGACAATCGGCTGCTTGGGCGGGCTCAACTGCAGCGATGGATCCGCCTTTTCCAGGTGCCAGCGATTGATGTAGCGCACCCGGGAATCGGACTCGGTCAGCTTGCCAAAATCCCGGTAGGTCGTCGTGAAGTATCCGATGCGCTCATCGGCCTTACGAGGACGATACCCTGAACCGGAGGGAATCTGGCTGATCGAATAGTGCAGGCTTTGAAGCCGGCCCGTGCCGGTCGGCACCTCGAACGCCAGCTCCACGTTCTCCGGGAATGCCTTGGCCTTGGTGATCTTGACCAGCCGGGAATTCGCCACCCGCACCTGGCCGCCGAAGAACGTGCCCGCGTTGCCTATCAGCAACGCATCCATGTCAATGACCGGCGAACCGCCAAGCATCGTTACGATCGGCACGTCGAGGAGCACGCGGTCCGTGTAGAGCCGCTGCACGGAGCTGCGCGACTCGGCGTCGCCCGTCGAGCGAATCCGGATGTTCGGCTCGATCAGCGCCAGGCGATTGTCATACCGCCTCCAGTAGACGTACATATCTCCGGCCTGGAGACCCGCGTAGTCTTCGCCGCTGGCGATCGTCATCGCCATGAAGAATTTGCGACCCTCGTACCCGCCGGGCAGCGCCGCGTACATCTGGCCGTCCTTCTCCCGCGTGTAGATCGTGTAGTAGCTGCGGGCGCCGTCGGCCGTCGAGACCACCTTCTCAAAACCTTCCAGCACCTTCTCGGCCGGCGGATACTCCGGCTGGCTCGGCGCGGCCGCCCCGAGCAGAAACCCCAGACATATTGCGCAAACCGCCGCCATCACACTCACCCTGGAAAACCTCGCCCACAAACGCGCCATAGCCGTATCTCCTTACATGTACAGACAGTCCGTATTCACAATCCGTTGGAGTAAAGACTCTCCGCATCCGTGCGGAAAGAGCAGTATTATATCCTCTCGACGCGACAACGTCAACCGAGCAACTCGCCCCCGCGGCGGCCGTTGCCTCTGCCGTGGCGAACCGACGGCGGCCCCGTCCGATAAAGTCCCGGATGGACGCTTGTCTTCTTCGCTGCGTCAGACCAGGATTCCCCATCTTACCGAACGGCCTCGGACCCAAAAAATCCGGCCGTCTTCGACGCCAGATACAAACCCACCGCCGCGGTCCACGGGCTGAACAGTGTTCTGATGAGAGTCGACGGACGATCTATGTCAAGTCGCCCGTCTCCGACGGCGGCTGGTCCGACCGTGGTTCGTCGATGGCCCCATCCTCATCGGACCCATCAGGGTCCTCGGTCCTGTTGTGGCGATCCAGCCGATCCAGCAGTCTCTCATACAACTCCTTGGTCCGCTGCTCGTAGCGCTCCATCCGCTCCTGCATCGCCTTCATCTGCTTTTCGAGCCGCTCCAGCACCTCATCGCGCGACCGTGTCCCAAGATCTCTCAATCGTTCGGGTATTCGAAGATCGTAGAAGTACCGGCGCCACGGTTCCGTATCGGGCGTATTCCAGCCGTGGGGCGGCGTCACAACGCGCACACGGGACGACTCGCGGGCCGTCCTGAGTGACTCCTCGACAATCCGCCGCACATCCTTCGGCAGTTTCGCCACGTCCTTGACGGTCGTGTCGTACGCCTCGTCGCCTGCCTCGACCCTGATCCTTGTACTTGAATCGTGGGGATTGCCCTCTATCCGAACGTCGTATACCTCGTCGCCGTCGACGTGCTTGAAGCGGTACTGCTGCATGGACAACAGGCCCTCCCCCAGTTGTCGCTCGATGTCCGGGACGTCCAACTGCTCCCACTCCCGGCCGTCCGGCCCAAGACGGAACACCCGTCCCGGCATCCACGACTCCTCCAGCCGGGGCTCCGGCGGGTATTTCCAATCATCGGCCGTAGGTTCGCCCGTGAGCCGGCCGAGTCGTACTTCAAGGGTCTTTCGCTGCCCGAGGTGAATGACCTCCAGTGACACCGGCTTCTCGGCATCGGCGGCACGAACCGCGTCAACCAACGCACTGAGCCCCATCACCTTCTCGCCCTGGAACGCGATAACGATGTCATCACGCTCCAGGCCCGCCCTGTCCGCGGGGCTGTCCTTCTGCACGTTGCGAATCCGAACCCCCTGCCCCTCGTCGAGTTGCAGGTGTTTCGTCAGCAGTGCCGGCAAAGGCTGATCATCCAGTAGCACCCCAAGGTACGGCCTACCCTGCCCGGCCGCCACCAACCCAGAGCACCCCAACCCCACAAGCATTGCGACCAACCATTTCGTCTTCATTGTCTGTTCCTCGAATAATTGGAGTTTGTGTCTTCGATCACAGATCGCCGCCGTACGATGCCGGCACAATGCGATTTTCTCGCAGCCCTTCCACGATCCACCGATTCCCCTGCGGATCGGTAAAACCATACCAATCCACCCTCCGGCTGATATCCCCCATTCTCTCAAGCCGCCCATGTTCGGATTTCGCAGACCCGGCAGCCAGCGGCAACTGGCCTGTCTGCAAGACCGAAGCCGTCTGCTCCGTGTTGGGCTCAATGGCCTCGACCGGCGGGCGGCTGACATTGAGATGCCATGCAAGACCCACGACCAG
>DDXG01000207.1 GCA_002347125.1 Phycisphaerales bacterium UBA2266 | reverse complement strand
GGCAAGGGCAACGACCAGGTCCGTTTCGAGCTGACCTACATGGCCCTGGACCCTTCGTTGAAGATCGTCGCCCCCTGGAAGGACCCGAAATTCGACCTGACCAGCCGCGAGGCCGCCGTCGACTACGCCAGGAAACACAACATCCCCATCGAACAGAGCAAGAAGAAGATCTACTCACGGGACCGTAACCTCTGGCACATCAGCCACGAAGGGGCCGAACTGGAGGACCCGGCGAACGAACCGCTCGACCGGCTGTTCGTCATCTCCAACCCCGTCGGCAAGGCCCCCAACAAAGCCGAATACGTCCAAATCGGCTTCGAAGAGGGCATCCCCGTCAGGCTCGACGGCCGCCGCATGGACGGCGTCAGGCTCATCGAACAGCTCAACGCCATCGGCGGCAAGCACGGCATCGGCCAGGCGGACTTGGTCGAGAACCGGCTCGTCGGTATCAAGTCTCGCGGCGTCTATGAGACCCCCGGGGGGACGATCCTCATGGCCGCCCACGACTGGCTCGAGGCCCTCACACTGGACCGCGAGACCCTGCACTACAAGCAGCAGGTCGCCCTCAAGTACGCCGAGATGGTCTACTACGGCCTGTGGTTCACTCAACTGCGCGAGGCACTGGACGCTTTTGTCGACATTACGCAGCGAAATGTAACAGGCTCGGTCCGTGTCAAGCTTTACAAGGGCCGCTGCACGATGGCGGGCGTCACAAGCCCCAGGAGCCTGTACAGCACGAACCTGGCCAGCTTCAAGATGGGCGCCGAGTACAACCCCACCGACGCCACCGGCTTCATCCGCTTGTTCGGTCTGCCCCTGAAGGTGGCCGCGATGCTGAACAAGAGATAAGAGCATAAGTGCATAAGGACATAAGAGCACAAGAGCATAAGTGCATAAGGACATAAGAGCACAAGAGCATAAGTGCATAAGTGCATAAGTGCATAAGGGCATAAGGGCATAAGGGCGTAAGGGCATAAGTGCATAGGTCCCTCAGGGCAGGGGTGAAAGGCATGGCAAATGGATGAAGAGCCTGTTGGCTACAGGAAGCTGACTGTTTGGCAGAGAGCCGATGACATGGCCCGCCGGGTTTATCTGGCCACGCGGGACTTCCCAAAGGAGGAGACGTACGGACTCACGGCCCAATTGAGACGGGCGGCTCTATCCGTTCCCACCAACATCGTCGAAGGATACGGCAGACAAGGCCGGAAGGAGCTGAGGCACTTCGTCAACATATCGCTTGGCTCACTGGCGGAGACCAAGTATCTCCTGTATTTCTCCTCCTGTCTGCATTACTTGCCGTCGGAACAGCACACAGAATTGAATAACCTCACCGAAGAAGTCGGAAGATTACTCTGGAGCTTCTACAAGTCCCTGGCAACCCAGGCACGCTCCGAATCGGCCTGAAGCGTTGAAGGCCCTTTGNNGTGGTCATACCGGCTTGGATATGGATTGTCTTTACATTCGCGTTCGGCTGTTCGATCGGCAGCTTCATTAACGTCGTGATCTACCGCCTGCCGCGAGACAGGTCGCTGGTCAGGCCTGGTTCGAGCTGCCCGGCCTGCGGGCGGCCCATAGGGTTCTACGACAACATACCGCTGCTGTCCTGGCTCATGCTGGCGGGCAAATGCCGCCGCTGCAAGGCCCCCATTTCCCCTCGCTACTTCATCGTGGAACTGATTGTCGGCGTCCTGTTCACCGGGCTGTACCTGGTGTATTTCCATACGGAGTTGCGCCGAGGCATCGGGCCGATGTTCGGTCGCGGGGCGTTTATTTACGTCGTTCATGTGCTGATGCTGGCGGCGCTCGTGGCGGCTTCGGGTATCGACCTGGAGCACTGGGTGATCCCGCTTTCGATCTGCTGGCTGATTACCGCCCTGGGGCTGGTTGCCTCCCTGGCCGGGCCCCTGGTTATCGATCCTCGGTACATCAAGTCCTACACATTATTGCCCTTTGCCTCGCCCACCACGGCCGCACTGGCCGCCGGTGCCGCCGTGGGCACGGGCGTGTCCTTGATTCTACTGGCGACCAAAGCCCTCAAGCGAAGCTACGAGGGCCAGAGCGACGACTACGACCTTGCCGAGGCTCCGCACCAGGCCGGCAACGCTGCCGCCGCGGCGGTCGAACCCCAGTACAACGACCGGGCCGAGGTCCTGCGGGAGGTCCTGTTCCTGCTGCCGATCATCGCCGGTTCCGCGGGCCTGTGCTGGTTCCTCCGATGCCACCAGCCTGCCGGGCGCTGGTGGGCCGATTTCTCGCAAATCCCGGCCGTGGCTGGACTTCTGGGTGCCGTATGGGGCTACTTCGTCGGTTGTGCGGTCGTTTGGGGAACCCGGATATTCGGCACGTTGCTGTTCGGGCGGGAGGCGATGGGCCTGGGCGATGTTCACCTCATGGGCGCCGCCGGGGCCGTCATCGGACCGATGTACATTGTGGTGGCCTTCTTCATTGCGCCGTTCTTCGGGCTGGCCTGGGCGATGTGCCAGATGTTCTTCAAAAAAATCCGCCAAATTCCTTACGGTCCCTTCTTGTCATTGGGGATTCTCACCGTTATGATCTTCCACGATTGGATATGGGACCGGCTGTTGTTCTGGTTTCGACAATAGGCCGGTCGGAAATGGAATTCGAATTTTTAAGGAGGTGCTGAATGAGAGCTGCCAACCCCAGGACAATCGCCTTATGCCTTGCGTTGGCCGGCGTCATGTTGATGACGGGCTGTACGGACTGGAAGAAAAAGTACGAGGCCCTGAACGTCGAGCATCAGAACCTGCAGGGTCTGCTCGAACGGGAGCGTACCGACAAGGGAAAACTCGCCGCCCAGACCGCGCAGGACCAGCAGACCATCGCGGACCTCCAAGCGCAGATCGAGCAGCGCAAGCAGAGCCCGGCCGACGCCACCGGTTTCGGCGAGGGCTATGACGTGGCCTTCGACGCCGCCGCCGGCACCGTCACCGTGACCCTCAACAACTCCATCCTCTTCGACTCCGGCAAGGCCACGCTCAAGCGAGCCAATATCACCGAGCTGGACCACATTTACTCGGTGATCAAGAGCAAGTACTCCGGCCGGCGGATCGACGTCGTGGGCCACACGGACACCGACCCCATCGCGAAGTCCAACTGGGCCGACAACTGGGAACTGTCCGCCGAACGCGCCCTGACCGTCACCCGCTACCTGGTCAAAAAGGGGATTCCCGAAGACAAGATCAAGGCCTCCGGATGCGGTGCCGCCCGCCCCATCGCGTCGAATTCCAGCGCCTCCGGTAAGGCCAAGAACCGGCGCGTCGAGATTGTCGTCCACCTGCGGTGAGGCGACCGGCCCCGGTTGTCATATTGCGACCTGCTGGTTTCGGGGTTTGCATGCGGACTTATCCGCGTGCAAACCCCTTTTTTGTTATCCGGCCTTCTCGATCAATCCGCACCGTCACCGCCCCGCGGTCGGCCGTGTGCATCAACGTGGCGCCTTCCGGCGGCGTTTGCGGTCTCTCGAACGGGGCGCGTCCGCCGCTGCGGATGAAGACCGGTCCGCCCATACGTT
>DDXG01000131.1 GCA_002347125.1 Phycisphaerales bacterium UBA2266 | reverse complement strand
CCCTCGTAGAGGAGATCCGCCACGGCCGGTATGCGCCGGACACCGTAGCCGTCACGTTTGACGATGGCTATGCCGACAACCTCACGAATGCCCTGCCGATTCTCAAGGCGCACAATATCCCGGCCACCGTTTTTGTGACCTCACGGATGGTTGGCAGCGACCGCGAATTCTGGTGGGATGCCCTCGAACAGGCCCTGCTTGTGAACTCCGTGCTGCCGCCGTCGTTGGCTCTGACCTGCGGCTCGCAAGAGCTTTTCTGGCCGCTGGCCGATCCGTCGCAGCGTCTGAGGTGTTATGACGATATCTGCTCCATCCTC
Source organism: Phycisphaerales bacterium UBA2266 (assembly GCA_002347125.1). Lineage (GTDB taxonomy): Bacteria > Planctomycetota > Phycisphaerae > Sedimentisphaerales > Anaerobacaceae > UBA2266. The sequence goes on along the minus strand of DDXG01000131.1, from coordinate 16,506 downwards.
CGCGACAGGCCCGCCGACCAGATCGACCCGATCGTTGATATGGTCCTCGCCTGGGCCGCCGTGCCGTTGATTGGTCGCATGTCGAAGCGGCCGCTGACGCTCGCACAGCTACGTTGCTTGGCCGGCTCGCCGCTGATCGAGATCGGCGCCCATACCCAGACGCATACGAGGCTGCGGATCCTGCCGGCCCGCGAGCAGTTCGCGGAGGTAGTCGGCTGCAAGAAGCAGTTGGAAGCCCTCACTGGACGGCCGGTGAGCCTGCTGTCATATCCCTTCGGTTCGACCGACGACTTCACCGATGAGACCCGCCAACTGGTTGCATCGAACGGCTTCACCGCCGCATTGGCCAACACCCAAGGTCACGTCAGCCCTCCGGTGGACCTGTATGCCATCTCCCGCCGCCTTGTCCGCAACTGGACGGGCGACATCTTCGCCCGGTGGTTGCGCGACCCCGACAAGTCGCGACTCGAAGCCCGCACCCTCGCCCAGCGGCCTCAGAGCATCACGGCCGCGATTGAGCGGGGCGGGCCCGCCGAGAATGTGCTGGAGCATGTCGTCGAGAGTCTCTCATGACCCGGTCGCCCGCGAATCTCTCCATCCTGCATATCAACACGCACGATGTGGCCGGCGGCGCGGCCAAGGTAGCCTGGCGCCTGGCGTGCGCCCAGCGTGCCGTGGGCTTGCGCGCCGCGATGCTGGTAGGGGAAAGACTGTCGGACGATCCCAACACCTTTAGTTTTCCCATCGAGAAAAACCGACATCTCCACGCCGTGTGCCTGCAATCCGGGCAACTCTACTACGAGTTCCAGGGCAGCCATCGCCTGCCTTTCAACCCCCATGTCCGTGCCGCGGACATCCTGCACTTGCACAACCTCCACGGGGGTTACTTCAATCCGTTCAGTCTCTCGCCTCTATCGCACGGGCGGCCGATCGTCTGGACCCTGCACGACATGCAGCCGCTGACCGGCCACTGCGCGCACGCCTTTGATTGCGACCGCTGGCGGCGGGACTGCCGGGATTGCCCCAGTTTGTCCGTTGACCCGGCTCTGTTCGTCGACAATGCGGCCGCCCTGCTGGCCGATAAGAAATGCATCTACGACCACAGTTTCCTCCATCTGGTCGCGCCGTCACGGTGGCTCTATGACAAAGTCGCGCAGTCCATTTTCAAGGATCACCCCGTCGACCTGATCTACAATGGCGTCGATACGGACGTCTTCGAACCTCGCGACAAGCAGGAAGCTCGCTGTCGCTTCGGCATTCCGCCGGGTTGTCCGGCCGTTGGCGCCATCGCGCACGGAGGGGCACTGGCCAACCCGTGGAAGGGCGGCCGACACACGCAAGCCGTCCTCAACGCCCTGAACGGCACAGGGCCGTTTGTCTTCGTCAATATCGGCGACAACAGACCCTCGCAGGACCCTCGCATCATCAACATCCCGCACATCGCCGACGAAACCGCCCTGGCCCTGGCCTACTCGGCTATCGACATCTTCTTGTATACGCCGAACGCCGACAACTGCCCGCTGGTTGTTCTGGAGGCCCTGGCCTGCGGTCTACCGATTGCCGCTTTTGATACGGGTGGAGTCCCCGAACTGGTTCGCGACGGACAAGAGGGCCTCATCACCCCCGCCGGCGATATTCCCGCCATCACGCGGTCTTTGCTTGATCTGGTGCGCGATGCCGGGCTTCGCGGACGCCTCGCCGCCGCCGCCCGCCGCAGGGCGGTGACGACGTTCGACCACAAACGCATCGCGGGCCAGTACCTGGACCTGTATCACCGCTGTATCGCCGAGTACCGCCGCCGAGCCGGCAGCCCGAGGCTATTCGTGCCCGGGGCTGTTCCACCGGTCGTGGATAACGATGTCTTTCGCCAGGCCGAGAAGGCCAAGCCGCGTCTGCTGGCTCTCTCGACGAAACGCGAGGTGGGTGCCGTGGGGCGCCGCGCCGTCCCGATGGGAACCGCCCACCCTCCCGTCGCGGCGGACCTGCCGAAGATCTCCATCGTGACGCCCTCCTTCAACCAGGCGGCGTTTCTCGAAGAGTGCATCGATTCGGTTCTGAGCCAGGGCTATCCCAACCTCGAATACATTATTATGGATGGGGGCAGCACCGACGGCTCGGTCGATATCATCCGCAAATACGACAAGCACCTGTCCTGCTGGCAAAGCGCCCCGGACGGCGGCCAGTATGCGGCCATCCAAGCGGGGTTCGACAGGAGCACCGGCTCGATCATGGCCTGGTTGAACTCCGACGACAAGTACCACGCCGATGCCTTCTGGAAGGTGGCATACGTATTCAGCCGCTATCCGGACATCCAGTGGCTCACCGGCCGACCCACCGCCTGGGATGCCGCCGGGCGGCTCATCAACGTCGGCTGGGTCCCGTTGTGGTCGCGCGGCGATTACCTGCAGGCCAATCCTCGGGTTCTCATTCAGCAGGAGAGCACCTTCTGGACGCGGACGCTGTGGCAAAAGGCCGGGGGACACATCAAAGTAGACCTGCAATTCGCCGGCGACTGTGAACTGTGGCTGCGGTTCTTCCAACACGCCCGTCTTCACACCCTTGACGCCTGGCTGGCCGGATTCCGCCATCACCCCGCGCAGAAAACCAAACAGGGCTGGAAGGACTACGCCGAGGAAGCTCGCCGAATCCTGCAGGATGAGATCGGCCGCAACGACTGCCCTCGGGAATTGGCGGCCCCGCAGCCGCTGCATCTCGATTCCGTGCGATTTGACCATTTCAGGAATTCGGTTTGTGCCGCGGTGCCCGCATCTCGGGCAGGCGTTGTGAGGGCGACCAGGACGCAGACGGTTTCAGTCGCGGCCCGGCCGGCCGTCACCATTGTGACCAGCATTGCCCCGTCAAGGACCGACGCCCAGGAAGACGCCGTCCGTAGCTGGCTCGACCTGGGGTTTCGCGTCATCAGTGTGAATTGTCGGGAGGAAGTGGACCGCCTGGCACCGGCATTTCCGCGAGTGGCGTTCATGGCGGCGCGGCGCGACGCCCGCGACATCTATGGCAAGCCGCTCGTCTACCTGGACGACGTGCTCGGCGTCCTGGCCGCGGACGCTGGCGACCTCTGCGGCATCGTCAATGCCGACATTCACCTGTCCGGTGACCGGGGTCTTTTGGATTTCATTGAACACCAAACCTCACAATCGCTGTTTTACGGTTCGCGTCTCGATGTCGATGCGCTCGGCGATGAAGATGGAACCGTTTACAACTGCGGCTTTGACTTCTTCTTCTTTGACAAATCGCTCATCGCGCGAATCCCGGCGTCGAACTTCTGCCTGGGCATGCCTTGGTGGGACTACCACCTGCCGGTGGCGGCCTTGCTCAACGGGGTGGCACTCCGCTGCCTTACCACACCTGTCGCCCGCCACATCCGCCACACGTTTGAGTGGTCGGGCGACCACTGGGGCCGCCTTGCGAGCGAGTTCTTCCAGTCGTTGCGCGGCGGCATCGACCTCCATTTCAATGGTGATGAGAAGACGAACCCCTGGACCCGCCTGGGCCGACGATTCGCCGAACACCACCGTCGCTACCTCAAGGAAAACGACCTGCACGACGGTAGTCAACTCTCGCTGTGGACCATCGTCCCGTGCATACTCGAGTTCCTGGCGTCCGAGTCGGTCCGGGTGGCCTACCACAGCTGTCCCCCCCGCGGAGTCACCACAGTTCGTTCCTTGGAATCGGACGCCGTCGTACCGGTTGATGCGACGCCAAGCACCGGTGACCGGCCGGACCTCAGTGTCGTCTTGTCCACGAAGAACCGGGCCGGATTGCTCGACGCCGCACTAGGAAGCATCAAGGCGGCTGCGGATGGTCTCAAGTACGAATTCATCATCATCGATGGGGATTCAACCGACGGCACGCGCGAGGTGCTCGGTAGACACGGCATCAACCGCGTCTATCGCGAGTCCGAACATCTGGGTCAGGGGCACCATTCGTGGCCGGCGCTGTATAACTTCGGTTTCAGCAGGGCCACGGGTCGATACGCCATGTACGCCAGTGACGACATCACATTCAGCGTCGGTGCGCTGACCGATGCCGTCCGTCTCCTCGATACACATGGCGACGGCGTGGCCGGCGGCATGTTCTTTTACCGCAACATTCACCCTGCGCAGCCGCTTTGGGCCGACTTTGGGATCGACTTCACCTACGGCAGTCGCCTGCTTATGAACTACGGCCTGTTCCGCCTGGACGCCTTCCGCCACGTCGGCGGGCTGGACGAGTCCTACCGCTTCTATTGTGCCGACACGGACTTCTGCTACCGGCTCTACGACGCGGGCCTGCACCTGATTCCCTTGCCCGGTGGCCTGGTAACCCACAATAACATTCTCGATGCTCGGAAGCAGTCCAATCTGGCTCAAGCGGACGACGACATCAGGCGGCTGCTGGCGCGATACCGCCACAAAGTCTCGGCGGACCTGCCTGACCCGCGACGCTTGTTCTGGCGGCCGGATATGGCGGCCATGTTCGATATCGTCCGTCGTCCCGGATTCATAAGCGACGCCACCCGCGCCTACTGGCGGGCCCTGGCCCTTCACCAGGACGGCCGCACCGATGCGGCCATCGAACAGCTTATCCTGGCTCGTGATCAGGGTCTCGACGCCCCGCAGGTGCGGCATCTCCTGGAGAAACTCACCCGGCCGGGAGCGCCAAGAATCCTCGCGACGGGCCGTGTACCCTTGCGAACGGTCATCTTCAGCAAGGACCGTGCCATGCAACTACGGGCGACGCTGGAATCCCTGCTGATGCACTGCACCGACGCCGACACACTCAACGCGACCGCCCTCTACAAGGGCGCCACCGAACGCCATCGGCGACAATATGAGAAACTGGCGAGAGAGTTCCCGACCGTTGTATTCCTGGCCGAGTCCGACTTTCGGGCGCAGTTGCTCGGCCTCGCGGCGTCCTGCGACCACGTCCTATTGCTGGTCGACGACAACATCTTCGTGCGGGAGTTCTCCGCCGGCGGCTGTATTGCCGCTCTGTTGGCGCAGCCGGCCGCATTGGGTTTTTCGCTTCGCCTGGGCCGCAACACGCGGTATTGCTACCCCCGAGGCGTGCCACAGGCGCTGCCGGAGTTTCGGCCGCTGCGGGACGGTGTGCTGGAATTCAACTGGACAACGGCCGAGCACGATTTCGCCTATCCCTTTGAGGTGTCCAGTTCCCTCTACCGGGCCGCCGACCTGTTGGTGATGTTAGAACACATTGAATTCGCCAATCCGAATACTCTCGAGGAGGCTTTTGCGGCCAAGGCCCGCCTGTTTGCCGAGACTCGGCCGCTGCTGCTGTGTCCAGCCACTTCCGTGGCATTCTGCAACCCCGCCAATATGGTCCAGACGGTGCGTTCCAACCGGTGTGAAGCCAATCCCGATTATACCGCCGAGGCCTTGGCCGGCGAATTCGACGCGGGCCGCCGGATTGATGTGCGAGAGTACGCAGGCTTCACGCCCGAGGCGTGCCATCACCCCGTGAAAATCCGCCTCGTTGAGGCGGCGGGCGGCCCGCGCCCCAAGCCGCGATTCTCCGTTATCACGGCCAACTACAACAACGGCCCCTATATTGCCGAGGCGATCAGGTCCGTGCTGTCGCAGACGTTCACGGACTGGGAACTCATCATCGTCGACGATGGATCGACCGACGATTCACTCGCCGAAATCGCCCGCACCACGTCCGATCCGCGCGTCCGGGTGCTCCATCACGATGTCAACAAGGGCTACACGGCTGCGCTGAAGACCGCCATCGCCGCTGTCTCGGCCGATGTCTTCGGTATCCTTGACAGCGATGACGCCCTGACACCGCGGGCCATCGAGACGATGCACCAGGCCCATCTGGACCACCCCGACGCCGGATTCATCTACTCGCAGTTCATCTACTGTGACCTCGATCTGACGCCCTGCAAGGCGGGCTTCTGCGGACCCATCGGCCCAGGCGCATCGGCTCTCGACGAGAACCGCGTCAGCCACTTCAAGACGTTCAAGACCGCGCACTATCATCGAACCGGCGGTTATGATGAGGCTATCGTATACGCCGAGGACGTGGACATCGTCTACAAGATGGAGGAGGTTGGCAGCCTGTTTTTCGTGGACGAGCCTCTGTACCTCTACCGCGAGTTGCCGACCTCCATCGCGCACACCAAAGACAAGATCAATGTTGCCATTCTCTCCCGTGTCAAGGCGCGTATCAACGCCTTGAGGCGTCGCACGGCGGCTGTTGCCCGGTCCACCGGGGCCGATCCCCAGGCACTGTTCGCCGATGCCGTCAACGATACACGGGCGCGATACGAGGACGTCCGGCAGTACTTCACACTCGTCCGCCAGTTGCATGCACGGGGCCTGATTGAGGGCCTTCCCGACGCGGTCCTCGGTATGTCCGATGATCAGGCAATACTCTGGATCGCCGGTCACATCGACATACCGTTTCACAGGATACTGCCTCGTCGGGGAACGGCGGCTCTGCCCTGTAAGGGCGGGTCTTCCGGTATCGCGACACACCCCGCGTTTGTGACGTCCAGCCGCCATGTGCCCCTGGTCTCAGTGTGCATGGTGGCCTACAATGCCGAGCTATACATCGCGCAGGCGATCGAATCGGTCCTGGGGCAGAGCTTCGAGGAACTCGAGTTGCTCATAGTCAACGACGGTTCCACGGATCGAACCGCGGACATCATGGCATCCCACGCCGACCGGCGTATCCGCTGCATCCACAAGGAGCACAAGAACTTCGCCACGGGTCTGAACCGGGCCATCCGCGAGGCCAAAGGCCGGTATATCCTGAACGTGGACGCCGATGACTTCATCTCGCCCGACTATATCGAGCGAATCGCGGCGTTCGCCGAGCAGCACCCCGAAGCCGACTACATCTATCCGGCGGCCCTGACGCTTGTCGACTGGGACGGCCGCTCGACAGGCGAACTGTGGCGATACGAAGACTTCTCCGACAATCGAGTCCTGCCTGCCTTCTTGCTCGAACACGGCTTTGGCCCCATACCGAACCCCGGCAGTATCAAACGCCGCCGCCTCTACGACCGCACGGGCCTCTATGAGGAGGTCGATACCGTCGAGGACTTTGTCTATCTCTGCCGCCATGCGCTAAACATACGTTTCTGCCGCTGCGAGATCCAAGGCCTCTACTTCTATCGCCGCCTCGCCAGTGGCAACAGCCACAAGTACGAGCAACGAAACCGAATCATGGCCGAGGCCCTGGACGACATGGTCGGCCGATACCCGCCGGAGGTGCTCTGCCCGCACCTGGCTGAAACCGCGGACCCCGCTGACCGGCTGCGTTGCTTCCACGCGTACCTTGCCGATGTCTTTGACAGGCATGCCCGCGGCCCGATGGTGCGCTTTTCGGAGCATTACCGGAGGCTGGCCGACAAGTACCGCCGCAAGTGCGTTCGCACCCGCCGACCCCGAGAGGCAGCCATTTCGGTTCCATTGTTGTAGGGCCGGATAACGAAACCCGCGCATGGCCGCCGGACCGAGGCAATCTGCTCAAGTGCATCCATCGACTGCCGATAATACAAACGCCGACCCCATAAGGTCGGGCCACGCGCACCCTGACTAAGGCGACCCAACGATGGCTACTCTAAGGCTTCCGGGCCTCCAGACGGGCATTGACACCTCGGCGCTTATCAGCCAATTGATGGAGGTCGAGCGGCGCCAGCTCTATGTCTACGAGGACCGCCGCGATACATGGACCCAGCGGCAGACCGCCCTGCGCGACCTGGAGTCGAAGCTCCGTAACTTCCGCACGGCCGCCCGCAATCTCTCCAGTGCAGACACGCTGCGTGCCTACAACATCTCGACCAGCGACAAGGACAAACTGACCGCCGAGGCCGGCAACCAGGCCTTTGAGGGCAGCCATAACGTCGTGATCAACCGGCTGGCGCGGTCCGCGAGAACGGTCCACACCGCGGGGCTCAAGTACGCCGAGGACTACGTGGGCGCCGGTACGTTCATCTACTCCTACAATCACAAGGAGACTACCGTCACCACCACGGCCACCACGACCCTCCAGGACCTCGTCGGTCTGATCAACAACGACGCCGATAACCCTGGCGTCACGGCCAGCCTCCTGCATTACAACGATAAGTACCATCTGGTCCTCAACGGCAACGACGCCGGCTCCGACTACAAGATCCGCATCAACGCCGGCTCGACCGAGACGTGGAAGGCCGGCTCCGAACTGACCAGCGGTACGGACAACGCCGCCACGAACACCAAGCTCATCGACCTCGATCAGTTCAGCGGCACCCTCGAAGGCGGCGAGGTCATCGAGATCACCGGGACCGACCGTAACGGCGCGGCGATCGCCCAGGTCAACCTCAGCATCACCGATAACACCCGCATCGAGCACCTGATTGGCGAAATCAACAGTGCGTTCGACGGCATCGCCAGAGCCACTTTTGAAAACGGCCTGATCCTGCTGACCGATAACGTCCAGGGCGCCAGCGACCTGTCCATCAGCCTGACCTACAACGCCAACGGGTCAGCGGCGACCCTGACCCTGCCCGCCATGGCGGTCGATGCCGAAGGCGGCGCCGTCGGCGCCAGTCTTGTGGGTTTCACGGCCACCGATTTCACGGAGACTCAGAGCGCGCAGAATTCCCGAATCAAGGTCGATGGTTTTCCGGCCACCTCGCCCGTGGCCGAGGTCCAGACCCTTGAATTCTCAAGCCGGTCCAACAGCGGCACCTTCACGCTCACCTACGACGGCCGCACGACGGCTGCTCTGGCCTACAACGCCGATGTGGCCTCGATCCAGGCCGCCCTCGCGGCTCTGGACAACGTTTCGGCAGGTGATATCACCGTCAGCGGCGACCGCCTGAGCACCACCAACGGCACCCTGACGTTCACCTTTGCCTCGGGACTGGGTGATGTCGACATGGTCGCGATAGACACCTCGAACCTCGACCAGTCGGCGTCCAACTACGTCTGGGCCGAGCAGACGAAGGGATCCGCTGGCTACATCAACCGAAGCTCCAACACCGTCGATGACGTCATTGCGGGCGTCACTTTGCACCTGCACGACACCACGGACGCCGCCGGCAAGGACATCACCCTGACCCGGGACATCCAATCCGCCAAGGACCGACTGGATAAGCTCGTGACGGCCTACAACTACGCCGTGGATTTCATCAAGGAGAAGACCCGCTACGATGAAGCCGCCAAGACCGTCGGGGTGCTCATTTCCGACTATACGGTGTCGTCCGTCCATAACGACATCCGCTCGCCGCTCATTCAGCAGGCCGCCGGGTTCATCGCCGACATTGACAGTTTCCTGGCCCCGGCGGCCATCGGACTGAAGCTGGACAAAGACGGCCATCTGAACTTGGATACCGCCGACTTCGACAAGGCCATTGCCAAGGACTACCTCGGCGTCCTGAACCTGATCGGCGCCGACAAGAGCGGGACCAGTACCAGCAGTACGATCCGCTTCTACGGTGCCAGCAGCGCCTACACAACGGCGGGCCAGTACGACGTCGAGGTGACCGTCACTGGCGGCGCCATCACGAGCGCCCGCATCAAGCTGTCATCCGAATCCGCCTGGCGCAACGCCGACTTCAACGGCAACATTGTTACGGGCAACGGACAGTTCGATTCCAACGGAAACCCCCTTTGTGCCGAAAACGGGCTTCAGTTGAGCGTCGCCCTGTCGACCGATGGCGTCTTCACCTCCACCGTCCGTATCCGACAGGGTTTTGTGGGCAAACTGGAGGATGTGCTCGACCGAATACTCAAACCCACCGTCGGCAGCGTCATCGTGGACAGCCGGCACGTCAAGGATCAGATTGAACTGCTCGACAAGAAGATCGAGGAAGAGGAGCGGCGTGTCTCGGTGCGGGAGCAGCGTCTGATTCTGCAGTACGCCCGACTGGAGAGGACCCTGGCGATGCTGCAGAACCAGATGGCCGCCTCCGGCCTGATTCCCACCACGTCGCTCTGACAACCCATCCAACGCGGAGCAATCCCGCATACGAGCCAACTTGCGGGCGTCTGCATATCCCATATGCTATATTATAGGACGTTACGCCCTTGGGCTGCTTCAGTTGCCTGCGGCCGGTCCCGTGTTGATGCCGGGTTCTAATGACGGCGAAGGCGGCGTTGACGCAGGCGGTAGATCAGGGCGAGGACCTCGGCGACGGCCACGAACAAGCTGTCCGGGATGAACTGGCCGCACCTGACGGTGGCGAAGAGCGTTCGGGCCAGTTCCGGCCGACGCACGATGGGCACGCCGTAGGCCCGGGCGACCTCCATGATCCTGAAGGCGACTTCATCGGCGCCCTTGGCCACCACTACCGGGGCTTCCATCCGCTTGGCATCGTATTTCAGCGCCACGGCGTAGTGAGTGGGGTTCACCAGGACGACACTGGCCTTGGGCACCTCTTGCCGCATACGGCGAAGCGCTCCCTCGATCTGTATCTTGCGGATGCGGCTGCGCGTTTCCGGGGCGCCTTCGGTCTGTTTGCGCTCCTCCTTGACCTCCTGCTTGGTCATCTTCAGGTCCTTCATCCACTTCCACTTCTGGTATGCTGTATCCACAAGTCCCACTACAAGAAGGGCCAGGCACATCCGAATGACCAGCCCCAGCAGAACGTGGCCCATGGCGCCCAGAAGCTGGGCAGTCCACACCCAACGCAGAGACGCAAGATACCCCAGCTTCTTCGACAGGTATGTCCAGACGATCAGGCCGACAAAGAGCAGCTTCACAATGCTCAGGCCCAGTTTGACGAGGTTGCGGCCGTTGAAGAGCCTGCCGATGCCGCTGGCGGGGTTGAGCGTCTCCAGATCGAATCGCACGGCCCCCGGTGCGAAGTTGAAACCGCCGCCGACAATGACGGACGCGGCCACCCCGCCAATACAGAGCGCCGCCAACGTAGGCAGCATCACGACCCCCATATCGACGAGGTTTTCGTTGACGAAGGCCACGAATGCGTCCGTGGTCGAGAATACGCCTGTGCCGCGCGTCAGCCCCTGCTGCATAGTCTCGCGGAACCATCGCATCAGACTCGGCCAGGAGAACGCCGTCATCGCCGTCAGGATCGAGATCGCTACAAAAGACGTCAGCTCCTCGCTTTGAGGAACCTGGCCCTTCTCTTTCGCCTTGCCCAACCGTCGCGGTGTGGGCTGCTCTGTTCTCTCGGCTGAGTCCTTTTCGGCCATATCATACCCGGACAGCTACCCACGGTGCGTTTTCCGCGCCCTCACAACGGCAACAGCTTGCCCATCCACTCGGCGAACTCCCCGATGTAGCCCTCGACGAATGGGGTGAACGCTCCCACCATCAGCAGCCCCAGCCCGATGCGCATCGGCATACTGATGAACAGGATGTTCATCTCCGGGGCGATCCTCGCCAGCACGGCCAGTGTCACCATCAGCACCATGAACGCCGTCAAGATCGGTGCCGCCAGCCGCAGCCCCGCCGTCAGCAGGACCGAACCGCCCGCGATGATCCCCTCCAGGAGTACTCCTACCGTCGGAACCGAACCGGCGGGGAAGGTCTCGTAGCTGCGGGATATCACCAGCAGGAACAGATGATGGCCGTTCGCGGCCAGAAACAGCATGATGAAAACCATCTCGATCATTAGCCCGAGGGCCTGGGCTCCTTCGCCCATCAGCGGGTCGAGCACCTCCGACATGGTCAGGCCCATCTGCTGTTCGACGATCTGTCCGAAGAACCGCACCGCGGTGAACACCAGCACGGTGATCAGTCCCAGGCCGAGACCATAAACCGATTCGTAACTCAGCAGGACCACGACCGCCAGCGGGTCGACCGACTGGGCCGCCACCGGATGCGGCAACACCATGGCGAAGAAGAAACTCAGCACAACCGTCATCGCCACCTTGATGCGGACCGGGATGCTTGTCCAACTGAACACGGGCGTCACCAGAAAGAACGCCGAGACGCGCGTCAACACCATGGCGAAGACCAACAACTTGGAGGACACCACATCCATGAGGACCGGATTGTATACCGCAAGACCTCGCCCAGCGAGGGGCTACCCAGGGTCGCCATACGTATCAATGGCCGATGTTCTGAATATAGCCGAATATCTCGTGAAAGAACCGCAGCACCACCTGCAGCATCCACCCCCCAAACAGTAGCGTCACCGCACCGACCGCCAGCAGTTTGGGCACGATGGTCAACGTCATGTCACGAATCGAGGTAACCGCCTGCAACAGGGTGATCGCCACGCCGACGATCATACACGTCAAAAGTATCGGGGCCGACACGAGTAGTGTGGTTTCGAGCGTATGTCTGCCGAGAAACATGATGAAACTGCCATCCATTTGAAGCACTCCAAACCCATTCGGCGCGTCCTTGTCGCCGGCACCACTACGTGCGCCGGCGCACGGTACGGTGCTGATTTGTCAGTTGAATCCCATGCTCAGACTCTTCGCCAGAAGACCCCAGCCATCCACCAGAATGAACAGAATGAGCTTGAACGGCAGCGAGATCATCACCGGCGGGAGCATCATCATGCCGGCGCTGAGCAGGACGCTGGCGATGACCATATCCACGAGGAGGAACGGAATAAACAGCAGGCATCCGATCTCGAACGCCGTACGGAATTCGCTGATAATGAAGGCCGGAATCACGATGTGCATCCCAACCTCCATCGGATTCGAGGGCGGGTCAACTTTGGCGATTTGCACGAAGACGGCGAGATCTGTCTTGCGGCATTGCTTGAGCATGAACTCCTTCATGCAGGCGGCCGTCTGATTGACGGCGGCGTCGAAGCCAATGCTCTCCGCCAGATAGGGCTGGACCGTGGTGGTGTTGATCTTCACGAGGGTGGGCGTCATCGTGTAGATGGTCAGGAACAGCGCGAGCCCCATGATGGCGATGGTGGGGGGGATGGACTGGGTGCTCAGCGCCCGCCGGACGAACGACAGCACGATGACGATGCGCGTAAACGACGTCGTCATCACCAGAAGGCTCGGCAGGATCGCCAGCCCCGTGAAGACCACGACGAGCTTGATGGGCGTGGACCAGTCCTGGCCCCGGCTTGCATCGATGGCGGCTTTGTCCACGACCGTCATGAACTCGCCGATGCTGGGAATGGCGTTGGCGTTCGGCTTGGCGGCGGCCGGCTGTGGGGCGGTCTCGACGCCCATCGATGCTACAGCGCGGCGAAAGGCCTGGTCGGCCACGCTCGCATTTCGGCCATCAGCTGCGGCTGCGACGCTCGATAATGCCGCAAGCCCCAAGACCAACGCCGGCAACGGTGTCCATCGGCCCGTTTTCATGGGTTCTCGCAATCCTCGCCTGTCAGGTCAAACGGGCCGCTGAAATCGCCAAGGCTCGCCAGTTTCGTGATCCGCTCGGCGGTGCTGCCCAGGAGGAATCTGCGTCCCTCCACGCTGACCAGGTGCAACGACTTGCGCTGGCCCAGGTAGATTGTCTCGACGACCTGAATCTGCTTGCCCGAGAGTCTCGCCAGCCGTGGCAGGCACCGCTTGGATACGTACATCGCCGCCGCGCCCAGTACGATGACAAGCATCACCGCGAACATGGTCCGGTAAAACAGTTCGCTGGCTCCGACGTCCCGCCTGCCGACCGCCAGATTGGACTCCGCGACGAAGAAGCCTGGACCATCGCCGGACAGCCTTTGAGGCGTATTCGCATCAGCGGTGGCAAGGGCGCTGGCGGTTTCGAGTTCGTTCGGGTCCATGCTGGCCGGACTTGGTGTGTTCCCATCGGTCGCGGAGGCCGCGCGGCATACACGGCCGCCAGCTCCAACGGCCAGTGCCAGGGCGATCAGCAGTATGTTTATGAAGGCCTTCATAGGCTATATGGGCGCACGCAGCCCCTTGATGCGACAGGGGTGCAATCCATGTGCCAACGGCGGCATCGGCCCTGACGCCCCAGGGGAGGCGGTCTGCGAGGGCAGGCGGATCGCCTTATCTGACACGCTGTACGAAACCTCGACACACCGGGTCTGAGGGCGGAGTCCTCCCATACATACCCGCCGATGCCCGATGGATATGTGCTCTTGCCGCAATCCTGTATCAGTGGTCGTCGATGGCCCCTCGAACGACGCCGATGACGACGTGCGACTGCTGGGAGGCGGGGCTGTCCTCATCGACCCACGCTCCGCCCGGTCCGGCACCCCAGGAATAGACCGGCCAGTTATTCGCCTGTGGTATGAGGGTCCGCAGGTGCTTGGCGACCGCCTGCGCGCGTTTGGCACTGGTAATCCATTGCGCGGCGGCCCCTCGCTCCTCCGGCGCCAGCCCCAGTACATAGAGCTTCACGTCGCCATAGTCGCCGCCGGCGCGCAGATCCTGTACGTACTGCCGCACGAAGGCTTTGCCCTGCTCGCCCAGCTCCGCACCGCCCGCCTGAAATCGCACCCCGGCCACTGAGAAATCCGTTTTGGCCCCTATGATTTGCGATGGAATCGCCTCCATTTCCGCCGCGACGCGCTTGAACAGTCGGCGGATGTCTTCCTCTCTGGCGTCGACGCTGCGAGCGTCAAAGCTCCTGTCCGGGTCCTTGATGAAATACCGCACCTGCACGTTGCCGAAGTCCGGCGAGTTCTTGCGGCCGAACAGCGTACCGATGCCCCAGTATCGGATGTACTCCACGAAGGCCTGCCGACCCTGGTTGAACAATTCCGCCCGCTGTTCCTGCGCCAGGCTCAGGAGCATGACGAAGAACGTCAACAGCAGCGTCACCATGTCCGAGAATGTGACGATATACGCCGGGATCGGCGGCTTACTGTCGCTCGATTTGGGTCTGGCCCTGCTCAATGGTAGATGTTCCGCTCAAGAAAAACGATTTCAAGCTTGCGATGATCCTGTTGATTCCTCCGTCCGTGCATCGTGATGTGCGGCACCGTGCTTTCCGCGGCGATGCTGAAATGCTTCTTGTCCAGATTCTTCTTGTCCGCGAAGTAGTCTACGATGGCCCATGCACGCCGCAGTCCCAGGTCCCCGCCCCCGTCCGGGCCGTTCTCGCTGATGACGACCCGCGGCTGAATCTCGGCGATGAAGTCGCCCATTTCCGAGAGCAGTCGCCGCCCGTTCAACGTCAGGACGGTTCCCTTGCCCAGGAATACCCGCTCGGAGGAGATCAAGAACACCTTACGAGTGTGAAAGTCGGGCGGTTCGGTTTCCTGCTTCGACTGGTTCTCCGTTCCACGGTCGAGCGTGGGTTTCTCACTGCCTTTCTCCAGGTCGTTACTCCGGGTCAGGTCCAGCATATACAGGAGCGTTTCACTTTCACTCAACCGCAACGGGGTGATGCTGTTGAGGCCTTTGGAGTAGATGACCCGCAACTTCGCGAAGATCGACTCATCGAACGCCGAAAAGCTCAGCAACAGGACGAAGAACGTCAGCAGCAGCGTCATACAGTCGCTGAATGTAACCATCCATTCGGGGGCTCCGGTGGGTTGTTCTTCCTGTCGAGGCTGTCTTCGGGACATCAGATGGTCGCCTTGACTTCTTCTCTGCGGCCCTTGGATACGAACGTCTGTAACCGCTCCCGCACCGTCGTCGGATTCTCACCCTGGGCAATGGCGCAAATGCCCTCGGTGATCATCTCCATGCACGTCCGCTCAGCGGCCGAATAGATACTCAACTTGCCGGCCATGGGGATGAACAGAAGATTCGCGGCGAACGCCCCATAGAAGGTCGTCAACAGGGCTACGGCCATGCCCTGGCCGATTCCGCTCGGGTCGCTCATGTTGGAGAGCATCTGCACCAGGCCGATCAGCGTCCCGATCATGCCGAACGCCGGGGCCGCGGCACCCATGAAATCGAGGATCTTCTTGCCCGTTCCGTGGCGCTCCTGCAGATATTGAATTTCCAACTCCATCAGATCACGGATGTTATCGACATCCTGACCGTCCACCAGCATCTGAAGACCCCTGACAAAGAACGGGTCCTGAATGTGGCGGATCTCCTGCTCCAGCGCCAGGGCGCCGTCGCGGCGGTTGATCGCGGCGAAATTCACCATCTTCTGAATCAACTCGTTTGACGAAGGAACCTTCGTCACGATGGTCTTCTTCATGATCGAGAAGACGCTGAGGAACTGCGGCAGAGAAAAATGAATCAGTGTGGAGCACACCATACCCCCGATGGTGACGGCCAGCGACGGTATGTTGACGAATATGCCTATGCCTGTCCCGCCGGCCAGAATCGAGCCGACGATCAGGCAAAAGCCCAGAATGGTCCCGATAATCGTTGCGATATCCATGGCTATTGCGTCTCGCTGACCTGTTTGAGCCTCTGACTGAAATAGGCCGCCAGTTGCGGCTCGGTGCCGGCCAGTTCGCCCAGCACCTTGCCCTTGGTTCGTTCCGTCATGTAGTAGAGAATCTTCACGGCGTCCGTGGGGGAGCCGGTTTGGTTCTTGGTCATGCTCGAAAAGACGGCGGCGGCCCCCGCCGGGTCCATCTTGTCGTATGTCGCCGCAACCGTCATCAGATTGGCCTTCTCTTGCTTGGAGACGGCTACGCGGCTCTGGGCGAGCTTCTCGCGTTCGCTTCTGAGT